>DAIDGW010000151.1 GCA_027452245.1 Acidobacteriaceae bacterium | reverse complement strand
AGAGGATGGTTTCTGTGTAGGCTGTTCCGGCGCCTGTGTGTAGACAAGGTTAGATGCGAAACGGGAGTCGTAGGATAGCTCGCGGTCCCTGGCCGCGAGCTGCTGGGCTTCCTGCTGGGCAGGCGACAGTTGCTCCTGCGCATACCCGGTGGGAGCGTGCGGACAGGGCTGGCCCGGAACGCACGGGTTCGGCTCACCATTGGGGCCGTAGGCGGCAGCCGCGGCCTGCTGCGCAGGAGTCATATTTTGAGCTGGCGGGTCCCCCGCATTCACACCCTGCTCCGGCATCTGTTGCTCTTCCGCCGCTGCATTGCTCCTGAGTTCCTGCTGATTGCTTTCCGTATTGTCCTGGGACGCGGATGACGCAGTCTGCTGCGAAGCTGCTTCCTTGTGCTTTCGCGCGATCCCGCCGGTTCCGCTGAAAACCGCCGCCGTGATAACCAGGAGCGCGGCGCCGCAGTAAAGCCACGGCTTCAGGTTCTTCGGCAGCACGCCCTTGGGATCGGGCTGAGCCTGATGCACCTCAGTTTCCGCTGGTCGTGTGTTCGGCGTGTTCGTCATCGGCTCCGGCATACTCGCCCCCTTTATCCCTTACGCGAAAAGTCCATACGCTTCTTGCCGAGCTCGACGTATCCCGAGTCGATCACTTCGGGGATGATGTACGTCCCGTTTTCAAGTTGATACGTGACAAGATTGGGTTTGCCGTCGCGCATGTCATAGATGGAAAACTTCTCCGGCGCATCCGTCTTGATGTAAGTGAATTTGTCGTCGTGGTAGATGGCCTGGATGTCGAACGGCGCTTCATTCGCATGGAATGTGTAGTCGAACTTGAGCGAGAGGGGGTAGGCGGCCTTGTACTGGTCGATGGTTTCGGCGACGTGGGCTTCGAGCGCCGCGACCTCCTGCTTCGATTGCTCCAGTTGCGCCGCCGGCACGAACTGCGGCGGATCATTGGCGGCGATGATCGCGGAGCGGTCGGCGGGGTGAATGATCACTTTCAGGTCCGGCGGATCATCGGCGTTTGCGGAGACGTCGGTAAGAGTGAAAGAGTAGATGTCGCCTTTGTCTGTAATCAGGTTGAGATTCGAACTGATGCCCGCTTTTGCCGGATGCAGGAAGCAGAAGTTGCCCACGATGTTCACGATCCAAAAGTCTTTGTCGCCGACTGCTGCCTCCATGATCTTTTCGGTCGGAGGCAACTCGATCAGCGTTGTGTACTTTAGCTTGGCGTGAATCGGAACGATGTCATTAGAGTGATATTGAACGACACGCGCGGAAGCATCCTGCGCCCTGATCGTGAACGCCGGAAAAACGAGAGCGAGCAACACGATGAAGATGAGTTTGCGGTTCATACGAGTGCTCCTTCTGCGATAGAACTCGTGGTGATGTCGGGTGCATTCAGCGATTCGTCGGATTTGTCGGCGAGACGGCGCAGGCCCTCGGCAAAGCCGTAGCGATTGAAGTACCTCGATCTCTTCAGGTTTTCGTTGGCGCCGTTGGCCGCAATCCAGTAGAGAACGGCGTCGGGAGTAAGCCGCACTCTTTTGGACCCCTGGGGCTGGCAGATGACCATCTGGCCGGGCGGTATGAGTCCGCGGATCAGATCGCATTCCATCGGGTTCAGGTGGAATGCCTCGGCGTACACGGTGCGGTCCATCTCCGGGTTGGCGAGGAAGATTTTGGTCGGGCAGCTCTCGGCCACTATCGGCAGCAGCCCCGATTCCTGCAATTCCTTGATGGACTGTGTGGCGAGCACCATGGCGGCCCTGTGCTTGCGCCAGGTCTTCTGCGCCTGCACGATGTAATCGCGGATGGTCTTGTTGCGGAAGAAGAGCCACGCCTCGTCCATCAGAAACATCTTGAAAGTGTTCAGCTTCCTGGGATCGCAAATCCGATTCGATGCCCGGTGGAGGATGTAAAAGAGCAGCGGTTCCAGAAGTTCCGGGGCATCACCCCACCCCCGGAAATTGAAGGTCTGGAAGTCGCTGAAGGTCAGCGTGTCGGCTGCGTTGTCG
>DAIDGW010000150.1 GCA_027452245.1 Acidobacteriaceae bacterium | reverse complement strand
CGTCAAAGCAAGTTTCATGACTGTTCCTTCCTATTCCGTCAAATCGGTGTTGACCAGCGGCTCCATCCGGGCCAGCGCGGTCTCAAAGTTGCTGAGTTCCTGGTAGTAATTCACCTCGTAATCGAGCACGTAGATGAAGTTGTCGAGCATGGAGAGGAAATCCACCTTGCCCACCTCATACGCCGACATCGAGGATTCCAGCGCCAGCGACGATTGCGGAACGATGGCCTTCGAGTAGAGGTTCATGAGATTGCGCGCCGCGGTTGCCGCCAGATACTGCTGCTTGATTTCGAAATTGACTTCAGTCAAGCGGTCGTCGAATTCGCGGCGGGCTGCATTCAGTCCGTGACTGGCCTCGATCACGCCCTCGCGCTGCTTGCTCCGGAAGAAGACCGGAATATTGATTCCAACCATGACGCCGTGCATGTCCTGCATGTCCGGGCGCTGCTCGTAGCTGTAGGCCACATCGAAGTCCGGCTTGTATGCTTTTTGCGCCAAATCCACGGTGTATTGATTGCTCTCGATCCTGCGCTTGTCTCGTTCAAGGCCCGGGTCATTCGCATGCGCCATCGCATAAAGGTCTTCGAGAGATTCATGAAAGTCAGCCGCGTTCACGGGCGCTGGCAATGGCAGCGGAGATTCGGGATCGCGGTAAAGCAGGGTGTTCAGGCGGGCGCGCGCCGCGTCTTCTTCCTGCTCAAGGACAATCAGCTTCTGATCGATCCGCGCCACCTCGACCTGTGCGCGGAGCACGTCCTGCTGAATGCCTTTGCCAACGCGATACCGCGCCTCTGCGATGCTCTCAAGTTTCTGGAGGAGATCTTTGTTCTTCCCGGTGATCTCGATAGCCTTCGAGTCATAGAAGTACGCGTAGTAGGCGGTCTTTACGTCCGCGACAACTTGACGCCGTGTCTGCTCGTACTCCCAATGGCCCGCTTCGGCCTCGCGGTCGGCAATCTTGCCACGCAAGCCTAACTTGCCGGGAAACGGAAATGCCTGGCTGACGGTCAATCCCCGATAACTCGACGGATCGCCCTTCTGCACGCTGAATGGCGTGATGTTTCCCATCCAGCCGCCGGAGACCATCGGATCGGGGAGTGCACGGGCCTGCGGAGCGCGGGCGCGCTGCGCTTGAAAGCGCTCTGCTGCACTCTTGATCGCCGGATTCCGTTCGAGCGCAATCGCGACCAACTTCTGGAGGGTGATTTCCTGGCTCGCCGGTGTGCCGTCTTTGGCCGTCGGCCCGGAAGGAACGCCGGCCGGTACAGATGGCGCCGCCGCGCGTGAATTCGCGACAGGGGCATCAACGATACCTGAGCCGTTGGGAGGTGTCTGCGCTCCGGCTGACGTAGCGCCCAACACCATTGCCCCAGCCAGAAGCCACGAGAATGATCCGCGGAGGCTATTCATGGCGGCCTCCCGCCGCACCCGGCTCAGTTTCGTGCAATGTGGTGACCGCCGGTCCGTTCACGGATTCGCTGTGCGCGAAGATCTCGTCGGATGCCCGGTCGAGCAGCTTGCTGGAAAGCGGCGCCTTGAGATTGAAGGTATAGGTATCGCGGTATCCGAAAACAAACAGGTGATACGGATCTGGACTGGAAAGAGTCTGAAGATCGGCCCAGCGCCAGCTCCGGCTGTCGTCTTTTGAAGAGGTCACATAATCGATCCCATCCTGCCGGATGCGCAACACGCCGTTTGTGCCGGAGGCGATTGCCCGGTGACGGACCGGAATCGTGGCGATCGCCGGAGCGTCTGGATCCGGGTCCGCATTCTGCGAAGGCCGCGCAACAGCTCCTGCGAGCTGAGCCGCTACGGCCGGGGGTACGGCCTGCGCCAGGCTAAACCGATACTTACGCTCACCAGGCCGATGCAGGCTGCGATTTAGATAGGTTTTGAGCACCAGGCGATGAGGAGCAATAAAGGCGGTCTGGATCTCACTGAAGGCCCAGCGCTGGCTGCGTTTGTTCTCTCCCCGGAACTCCACTCCGTTCCCATCAATCAGAAGAGTCCCATGGTTGCTGGGAGCGAAGGCGGCGCGATGCATGCGCGCGGAACTTTCCCAATGGAGCGAGGCCGCCACGGGATGATCCGGTGGCGATACAGGCTGTCGTGCTGCCCGCGCGGCTATCGGAACCCCGCTGAGAGTAATGGCGATTGCCGACAGGAGGATGACGCTCTTGTATCGTGTCCAAACTCCAGAAAACATAAGCTGAATCTCCGTATTCGGGTGCTCTTCGCCCGCCCGGGCGGGCATGATAACGTGGCTGTTTGAGTGCGAGCACTGCGGCTCAGGCAAAAGAAGCTGGAATCTCGGAACAACAATCCGAGTGCTCCCGCCGGAAAAAGGGAAGGATTAGATCAGAAAGGAGCAGAGTGCGGTGCGGGAAGCCGGACAGAGGGGTGGATCCTTGGGTGTTGCGAGCAGCACACGCGCTTCTGCGACGGGAATCAACGAGCCGGCAGAGTGATTGTGGAACACAACTAGCTCCCAGCTATTCTCCGTCATCGTTTGTACGGCAAGCGATGTTGCTTGTTGAGAGGATGGACCGCCGCAAAGAGGCCTGGTGATCTCCGGACCGGTCCTGGCGGCGAGTTTCGCGCTCGTCGACTTCGCCATCATCGGGCAATCGGAACTGCAGCACTTCATGGAGTGCATCGCCTGGCGGCATGGCGCTACGGCCAGCGCGGACATCGCCGAAAGCACTACGAGCAAAACTGCGACGACTTTGGCGAATCGCCTCATCCTCTTCTCTCCATGATTCCGAGCCTCGTTCTCCACAGTCTGTGATCTATGTCACGATCACCCAATCGACCCAACCCCAAATACTCGCGATAAGGGCCAGCAACAGGGAAAGCGGAGAGGCGGCGTTCCCGCAAACATGAAACTGTCAAAGCGAGCGCCGGATTGGAGGAGCTACTTACCACTGGAAGCCCCTTTGGCCATCTGATCATGCAGGTCCGCAAGCGCGAATGCCTGTTCAGCTGCTTTGCCGTAGTAAAAGACCAGGTCGCGGCAATGTTCACCCAGCGTTGGCCATTTGGGAATGGGATGAGTTGTGGGGTTTTTGAGATACGCATCGAGCATCTCCCGATGCTCCTGCTGCTCTGACTTCAGCCGTTCTCCCTCCGCGCGGAAATACGCAGCGAGCCTTTCGTGATCCTCGGACGTGCGGGCATTGACGATCAGAAGCTTCACTTCCTTCTTGCTCAGTTCCCGCGCCTGATTGGTTGCGTGCGTCTGAGCCATTGCGCCGAATGCCGGCGTCCCCAGAGCCAGGGCAATGGCTAACAGACCGATGAGAGATTTCGTCCGTGGCATAGAATCTTCTCCTGACGTTCAACGACAGCGAACTACCTGCGTCTTGATCCGGCATAAACCTGAACGGAAGTCGAACCGGTTACTGCCTGCCGCCTTGGCTCCCGGCCAGGGGCTGGGCCCGTATTGTCGCGCACGTCATTCGCCAAGCATTTAGCATCTCGCATGCCATTCCTCCAGGCCGGCTAAGTGACTCGCAAACGGGCTGTTGTTTGCATATCGCCGTACATCGCCGGCGACAGCGTTTTGCTGCGCTGCCTCATTTCGGGCAGGCGGTGGCGCATTCGGGGCAATCTACCGGAGCACCCGCCGTAGTTGCATTCGGGGAATACTGCCCTGATAGGCAAGAGTCGGTAACAAGAGCGCCGCAATCCCGTGCAGAGAAATCGCGTTCCGGGGCCGGTCGATCAAAAGCAGAGGTGCAGAATCCCAATTTCCGCCTCCATCGGCGAAGATAGGAGGAAGGAGGAGCGGCTCATGAGTGACGGCAGTCATCGCTATTTGCGCGCGGCCACGCTGATCGGCGCCATCGCAGTCGTGTCCCTGCTGCACTATCTCACCCCGACAAGCCACGTCATTCTGCACCCGCTTCTGCAACGCGCTTACTACATACCGATTCTGCTGATGGCCTTGTGGTTTGGGTGGCGTGGCGGCCTTCTCGGAGCAGCAATAGCGGGATTTCTCTACCTTCCTCATATCGTCATGGCGTGGGGATCGAACGAGGAGTACAGCATTGCGCAGTATGTCGAAATCGGCATGTTCTTTGTGATTGCTCCTTTAATCGGTGTCCTCGCCGACGTGGAACGTAGGCAGAAGCAAAAGATTCAGGAAACCGCTGTCAAATTAAGCGAGACCTACGCCCAGCTCCAGGCTTCCATCGAACAGGTCCGCCGCGCCGACCGCCTCTCGGCGCTCGGAGAGCTGTCCGCCGGCTTGGCGCACGAGATTCGCAATCCTCTCGGAGCGCTGGAGGGTGCGGTCCAGATCCTGCAGCGGCCGGAACTGCCGTCGGAGACCCGCCAGGAATTCGCGGAGATGGC
>DAIDGW010000149.1 GCA_027452245.1 Acidobacteriaceae bacterium | reverse complement strand
TGGTAGCTTACCCGGCGCTGAAGCGCCGGGCTATTTTCAGGCGTCCTGCGGACGCGGAGGATTCCCGATTTGAGACTAAATACTCCTCAGAATTGAGGATTCGGCAGCGAACTTTGGTCAATGCGGCGGTCGACTCCCTCGGAATGCGGCGCGCCGAGGGACCGGCGCTCTGAAGCGCCATGGTCGAGGTGACAATCTTGGGTAGGCGCGCTGTCGAGATGACGCAACCTGGTCTGGGGATTCTTCCCGAAGTACAATGCCAGACCGGCCGCCGGACACCGCCAAGCCGGTCTTTGGTAAGGTGAACAGCAAGGTACTGCGTTGCATACTGAATCAGCGATGCCGTACTTCCCCCAAACTCCGACTCCGGCGCGGCCTCCACGTGTGCGCTTCCCCAAAACCACCTCCGTCGTGGTGAGAAAAAAAGACAACGCCTGCGTGCCCGCGAAATTGGAACTGGTGTCGATCACCGGCGGACTGCTGGAGTTGACGCGGCCCCTGGACCGCGGAACGAACGTGCGCCTGCTTTTCCTGCTGGGCAAAGGCACGGTATTCAGCGTGGCCGAGATGCTGGCACCGGTGTCGTGGACGCAGCAGCCTTTCCGCTTCGTCACCCTCTACGACGACGACAAGCGCAGGCTGAAGGCGGAGATCCAGCTCACGTTGCAAGCGAAGCCCGAAAAGCATGTCGAGATCGAACGAACGCGGGCGTGGTAGCCATTTTTTGAAAAACTGCACAAACAGTCAATGGTCCTGAGGCTTGTTTTTCGTGGGCTGTTTTCCCGGTAAACCTGCGGGATTTTCATGGGTGCGCTCGCGGAACGTGCCGCGCAGGCCGGAAGCCAGGCCGACGCTGTTTTCGCCGAATTTATCGCGCAGGCGGTCGGCGGCGGCCAGCGCATTCGTCCAGCGTTGATGTTTGTCTCCATCGAGCAGGGTGAACTGATCGGGCTGCGGGCCACCGAGCGACGACGCCTGCACACCGAGCAAGCGCACGGGACTTCGTTGTTTCCAGTTTTTGCGGAAGAGTTCGCGAATTTGATTGAAAATTTCCGTATCGAGTTGCGTTGGCGATTCCAGCGTGTGCGCGCGGGTGATGGTGGTGAAATCTCTATAGCGAAGCTTCAGCTGAATGGTGCGGGCGTGGTAATTGGATTCTCGAAGGCGGCGGCCGACCATCTCCGAAAGCCGCATCAGCGTAGATTCCAGCTTGGCCAGATCGGCCGTATCCTCGTTGAAAGTATGTTCGTGGCTGATGGATTTGGTTTCCTCCCGGCCGCCGACTGCACTATCGAACCAGCCTCCGGCATCCTGGCCGCGAGATTTACCGGCAAGGGCCAACCCCCATTTTCCGAAGCGGGATTCGAGTTCGGAATCTTCGAGGCGGGCGAGATCGCCAACTTTCCTGATGCCCAGAGCGTGCAGCTTCTCTTCCATCACTTTACCAACTCCGGGAATCTCGCGGACATCCAGCGGGGCGAGAAACTTTGCCTCCTGGCCAGTGACGATCCAGAGCACGCCGTTCGGTTTGGCTTGCGCAGAGCTGACTTTTGCAATCAGGCGCGAACTGCCGATTCCGATTGAGCAGTTCAGGTTCGTTCCCGATTTCATCTGCTGATGAAGGGCATGAGCAGCCTTAAGGGGCGGACCGTGCAGGCGCGAGGTGCCGGTCATGTCGAGGTAGGCTTCGTCGATCGAGGCCATCTCGACTTGCGGAGAGAATGAGTTGAGCACACGGAATGCGCGCTCGGAATATTCGCGGTAACGCTCAGGATGACCGTCGACGAAAATGGCTTGGGGACAAAGCTTGGCGGCGGTGCGCAGCGGCATGGCGGAATGGACTCCGAACTTGCGCGCGGCATAAGAGGCGGCGGAAACGACTCCGCGCTCGTGGCGCTGCCCTCCAACGACGACGGGCTTGCCCTTCAGCGATGCATCGAAGAGCTCTTCCACGGAGACAAAGAAGGCGTCCATATCGACGTGGAAGATGATTCGGGGAGGGTCGACCTGGTGGGCCGCAGCCATGCTGAGGCGATTCTAGCAGCGTGGGAGATTACAGATTTGCTAACGGATTAAGCCGCTGGTTTGCCGGCGCCGAGCAGGCCGAGGCGTACCAGGCTTTGGGCGGTGGCAATTATCGAGTCTTCTCTCGAACGGGGAGTCCAGCCGAGCAGGCGTTGGGCCTTGGCGCTGGTCGCGTTTTTTTTCTTGCCTAATTCCGGAGTGATTTGCTTGACTGCCGGATCGCGCAAGGCCGCCAGACGCACAAGCCAGTTTGGAAGTTGCCGGGTCGGAACTTTCTTCGCCGCTGGTCCCAGGTTTTGTTTCAATGCCTTCGCAATCTCGAGAATCGACATGAAGTCTCCCGCGACGGCGAGAAAGCGCTCGCCCTTGGCCGCAGGGTGAGTCATGGCGCGCAGGTGCATATCGGCAACGTCGCGCACGTCGACCGCTCCGAAAGAAAGCCTGGGAACGCCGGGCATCGCACCCTGCATAAGTTTCTGCACAAGCAGGATAGAAGTAGAAAAGTCGGGACCCAGTACGGGACCGAAAACTCCTACCGGGTTGACAACCGAGAGTTCCAGGGCGCCGCCTTCTTTGGCGATGAAATCCCAGGCCGCGCGTTCGGCCAAGGTTTTTGATTTCACGTAGGGCGTTACATCTTCGCCGTTGGGATCGGTCCAGTCTTGTTCGGTGAAGGGCGCGTCCTGCTGGGGATGTCCGTAGCCAATGGCGGCGAATGAGGAGGTCAGGACAACTCGCTTGACGCCCGCATCGCGGCAAGCACGGAGAACACGAAGTGCACCCTCACGCGCCGGGATGATCAACTCGTTTTCGTCTTTGGGCACTGTTGGTGGAAAGGGCGAGGCCACGTGCAGAACGTACTCGCATCCGGCAATAGCGTCGCTCCAGCCAGCGTCTTTTTCGAGATCAGCGGCAAAGAATGAAAGGCGTTCGCCGGCGACGGCTTCCCCGGCTGTCAACATCGCGAGGACGTCCGTTTGCCGCTTGGGGTTGCGGACGGTAGTACGGACCGTGTGGTCCGAAGCCAGCAATTGCAGGATGCAATGGGTGGCAATGAATCCGGAACCGCCGGTGACCAGAACTGTGCTCATAGCTTTCTCCATGCCGTTCAGCGATCGCGCCGGCCATTCTAGACGAGCACTTTGTCGGGCAGAACGACGGAGGCTCCACGGAGTTGCCGTGCCCGTTCGTAAACTTTTCCGTATTCGCGGGCCGAGGCGTTCCAGGAAAAATCTTTATTCATCCCGTTGCGCATCAGGACCTGCCACGAGGTCTGGTCGCGGTAGGCGTGGAGGGCCTGCTTGATGGTCAGCAAGAGCGATTCTCCACTGTATTCGGTGAACTTGAATCCTGTTCCCTTTCCGGTACGAGCGTCCCAGGGTTCGATCGTATCGTCAAGGCCGCCGGTGGCGCGGACGATGGGGACCGTACCGTATTTGAGGCTGTAGATCTGGTTCAGTCCGCAAGGCTCGTAGCGCGATGGCATGAGGAACATGTCTGCGCCCGCTTCGATCTTGTGCGCGATCGTATTGTCGTATGCCACTTTGACGGCAATCTTGTTGGGAAATTGTTTATTGAGCCGGACGAACATTTCCTCGAACGGCTTGTCCCCTGTGCCGAGGGCGACGACGATCATTTCTTCGCGCGCCAGGCGATCCATGATTTGCGAAATCAGATCGAACCCCTTCTGCGCGGCGAAGCGGGAAACGATGCCAATGACCGGGAGCTGTACGTCGCCGGCAGGAATTCCGAACGCGGCGAGCAGGTCCTGTTTGCACTTCGCCTTACCAGAGAGATCCTGAGGTGAGTACCTGGCGACAGCGAACTTGTCTCTCTCCGGGCTCCACTCGTCGTAGTCGACCCCGTTCAAGATTCCGGTGACAGTAGACGATCTTCCGCGCAGCACGCCCTCCAGGCCGAAGCCGTATTCCACTGTCTGAATTTCCTGGCTGTATTTCCGGCTGACGGTGGTGACGAAATCGGCGTACGCCAAAGCTCCTTTCAAGAAGTTGACCTGGCCAAAGAACTCCATTTTGGAGATGGTGAACAGATCCCAGGGAAGCATCAGCAGAGGAAGGATATCGGGTGGAAACAAGCCTTGATATCCCATGTTATGAATCGTGAACACGGTGGCAACATCGCGAAAGGCTGGATCTTCCGTGTAGACGGTACGCAGTAAAACCGGGACCAAGGCCGCTTGCCAGTCGTGGCAGTGGAAGACATGGGGTACTCCCAGGATCTTGGAAGCTTCCAGGACGGACCGGGAAAAAAGCGCGAAGCGCTCGGCATTGTCCGGGTAATCGCCAGTGGGCGTTCCGTAAAGGGCATCGCGATCGAAATACTCCGGACATTCGACGAAGTGAAACTTCACGCCATTCTGACTCGCGGTCGTGACTACAGAGGCGAACCGGTATTTATCGTCAAAGGGGACGGTGATGCTGCGGACTTCGGTCGCCGGATCGGCAAGAAGGGTTTGGCGATAGCGGGGCAGATATACGCTCACCTGATGTCCCAAACCCGCTAAAGCGCGCGGCAACGCTCCCACGACGTCGGCCAGACCGCCAGTTTTCGAGAACGGAACTCCTTCGGAAGCAACAAATGCGATATGCATGAGAGCGATCACCTCCCGCGCCCGGTGCAGGCGGCGCGTTATTATGGATATAAGAATTTGGCTGGGATGTTGTATTTGCTGTGGGGAACGATTTTTGACGTGCGGACCAAGTTGTCAGTCTACGTCTGGGAGATAGAGGGGTCAATGTGCCAAGGGTAGCTTCTACGCACCGTCCGCAACGGAAGCCCAAACTGGGACAGCACTTCCTGGCAGGGCCGGAGTATGCCTCGCGGATCGATGAAGCATTGGGCGACATTTCGCAGCACACGGTACTGGAAATTGGACCGGGCGAGGGTGTGTTGACATCGCTGCTTGCGAAACGGGCGCGCAGGCTTATTGCCGTCGAAATCGATCGCGTATTGGCGGCTCAGCTCCGGCTGAAGTTTGGCATGGCACGGAATGTGGAAGTGATCGAGGCCGACATCCTTGCGGTTGATATCGATTCCCTTTTTGGTCCCAAGCCGGGCTTGGGCCGGCCGGGGGTCGAATTTAAGCCTGCGCCGACCAAGGTCGTGGGCAATCTTCCCTACTACATCACATCCGACATCCTGTTGAGGCTCTTCGAATACTCAAAGTACTTCGAAAGCATTGTGATCATGGTGCAGCGCGAGGTTGGGGATCGAATCGCCGCCGAGCCCGGTAGTCGCGATTACGGGATACTGTCGGCGACTGCGCAGCTTTATGCCAGGGTCGAGAAGTTGTTTGTAGTGCCGCCCGAAGCGTTCAACCCTCCACCGAAAGTGTTCTCCAGCGTGCTGCGGCTGACGATTGAACGCCAACAAGAGCGGCTGGGAGTTGCTGGAGACGGCTTCATCGATTTTCTGCGGCTTTCATTTGGGCAGAAGCGGAAGACGCTGTGGAACAACCTCAGAGCGGCGTATGATCCGGCTATTTTGAAACAGGCACTGGCAGAGGCAAAAGTTGATCCGGGAGCGCGTGCCGAAACGCTCAGCCTGGAAGAGAACGCAGCCATCTACCGGAACTTGCGAAGTGCGCAGCCGAACTCCTAGCATATTACCTGGCCTTGCTCGGTTCTTTGTGCGGAGGAGGAGGGCCTTATGTCTACGACAACGATTCGGCGTCCGGTGGTGGCCGGACGTTTCTACCCACGCGATTCTGCCGAATTACGCGAACAGGTTCTAAGACAAATTGGGGACGCTTCCCAGGCGTCTCGCGCGATTGGCTGCATGGTTCCGCATGCGGGATACATCTACTCCGGATACGTAGCGGGCGCGGTTTTCGCGCATGTGAACGTACCGCCGGTCTGTATTGTTCTCTGTCCAAATCACACGGGAATGGGAGAGCCGCTGGCCATTCTGAGCGAGGGAGCGTGGCAGACACCATTAGGGGAAGTCGCAATCCATACAGAAACTGCCGAGCGTCTCAAACAAAAGCTGCCGATTCTGAAGGAAGATGCCGCCGCGCATCAGGGGGAGCACGCCATCGAAGTCGAGCTGCCGTTCCTGCAGGTGCGTCGAGCACAATTGCAATTTGTCCCGATCGCCATAGGGACGGGCAGATGGGATGCACTGGAGCAATTGGGCCAGGCGACCGCCGATGTGATTGCGGGAGAAAAGCAGGATGTTCTGATCGTGGCCTCCAGCGACATGAACCACTATGAATCGGATGCGGTCACCCGGATAAAGGATCAGCGTGCGATTGAACGGCTGCTTACCCTTGATGCTCGCGGTCTTTACGAAGTGGTTACCCAGCAGAATGTCAGCATGTGCGGATTTGGTCCGGCGGTCGCGATGTTGACGGCGGCAAGGCAACTGGGTGCGACTTCGGCCGAGTTGGTGAAATATGCGACTTCGGGCGATATCTCGGGGGATCGCCAAATGGTCGTGGGTTATGCGGGGGTGGTCATCCGCTGATGACTGCATCACTCTGATTTGGCTGGTCGTATTTTCTGCGCAAAAAAGGGCGGCTGCGAGAGCTGCCCTCTGCATATTCAGCAAACATGAATCAGTGATGGCCTCCACCCGCAGCGGCTGCGGGGGCGCCACCGCCCGCATGGGCTTCGCCCCCCATGGGCGCGCCCCCAAAACGGCCTCCGCCGGCAGCTTCGCCACGTGCTCCAGCGTAAGCGCCGCGGGCGCCGTAGGCTCCTGCCCGCCCGGGACCGTAGCCGCGACTCATCATCATTTCGTTCCGCCCGGTACTGGTGTTTGCGAACCGCGGAACGGGTTGGATGATCGCGCTTCCGGATTTCGATACCTGCGAGCTGAGATGACTCATGCTCCACTTGTCGAGAGAGCCGCGAGGGATGCCGAAACCCGCCGAACCGCGACCGATCCTGTAGCCGACCTGGTTCGTCATCAGGGCAGTGGCCGCAGGGCCTCCGTGGCCGAAGACGACGGTTTGCGTCGTTCCAGTCGGGGCCACTGGAGGATGGAAAGAGCTGGCGTTGGTTGCGGCATAGCGCGGAACCATTGCGTAATTGTTCCAATTTCCCGCCTGCCACATCCAACCCCGTGACGGAACAAACATCCAGTTGCCATAAAGATATGGCATCCATCCCCAAGGATAGGCAGAAACGAACATGTAACCCATGCCGGGATAAAACGAATAGGCACCATCCATGAAGGGATCCCAGCCCATGCCGGTGAAGAATGGCTGCCACATCATGCCGTATCCGGCAATGTTGGAATAGGAGCCGTAGTAGTTGAGATCGCTTAGACCGTAATCGTAAGGAGACGCGGTTGTGTTGCGCGCGTACTGGCTGTGGTATTCCACGGACTCTTTGTCCCAATTGTCGAGCGGCTCTTCTTCGACCTTGGCCAGTTTGTATTTGCCGTCAGGGCTGTCGCCGAAGATAGCCATCTTTTTCTTCTCGACGTTCACATCTCCCGAGGGATCGTTCACATCAACGTCGCCTTTGAAGACGGCAACCTTGGTGACCGCCGGGGAAGTCTCGATCCGCAAATGAGCGGGATTCGATAGCTGAATCTTTTCTTTGGAAAAGTTTGCCGTGAGATTGTCCGCGCCTTTGCCAACCCAATTCACGTACGCCATGCCCTGATCGAGGTTCATCACGGTGACCCGTGTCCCAGAGTTGTTCAGGGAGAGCGTCGTGAAACTGAGCCGGGAATTCGGAGCCAGCAGCATCGTGCTGCCATCTTCGAACTCAATTTCGGCCCGCCCTGTCGCACGCGTTTGCAACTGCGTTCCCTGAGTGACGGGCAAATTGAGAAAGGCTCTTTCGAAGCCCATGCCGGTGTTCTTGTTGATCATTACCGCACCCTGCACGTCGCTGAGGCGAACAATACGAGCCTGTGAATCAGCCAAAGCTGGCAGCGCACTGAGCGCGCAGGCCAAGGCCGCAAAACCCCAAAGGCGTAACCCTGTGTTGGACATGGGACCCTCGATTCAGAGGAACTCTGGGGATATTAGAACACTTTTCGGGTCATGGAGTTGTCAAAATCTTGCTAAGCTCCCGATTGCCACTAAGGAGTTACTTTTGAGGCACGGTGCTGGCCAGGGCGAGGATGCGCTGCGCCCGGGCGCGAGCGACGTTCATAACGGAGTCGTCCTGCACGATCGACTGGAGAATCGGTTGTAAAGCCTGGACCTCCTGCAAGCCGCCCGATTTTTGCTGGTCTTCCATGCTTGTCAGCTCGTCGTCTAAGGCAAGCTTCTGATAGCGGTGCTCAAAGGTGAGGCGGCGGCCGTACTCCATGGTTGCCGCAATTGCCTGAAAAAGCTGGGTTAACTGCTGGACAGCAGGCTGGCTGGAGTAGTTGTACTCGGCCACATTCTTGCGGCTGGAATCGGTATAGATAAGCTTCTTGGCACCGGTAAAAGCCAGATTGCGGTTCCCGGAGTCGACCTTTCCGGAGAAATATTTTGCCTGGGCGGCAAGCTGAAAGATCCTGCCACGAGTGGCGGAAGTGAGATCAAACTCGTATTTGTATGGGGCTGTGTCCTCAGAATCTGCCGAAACTTTTGCCGCGCAATCGTAGGTGGCATGTCCGCCGGAGGTCGTTGTGACCGTGTAATGGGCCGGATCGGATTGTGGGAAATCCAGTGAAAAAGCGATGGTAGCGGGATCGCCGCTTGCGAAGGAGATACCCAGGCAGGTGATAAAGAAAACTCCGAGGAAGATCAAAGCGAAACGTTGAGTTCTCGTCTTGGCTGTCATTTTACGAGGCACTGTCAATGAGCAATGGCGCGCTGTTTGTGAAGGGTTCCGGAGGTGTGCAGGTGGCAGATGGCGATGGCTAAAGCGTCGGAAGCATCCAGCGGCTCCGGCGGAGTTGGAAGTTCGAGAAGTTGAGTAACCATGTGCTGCACCTGCTGTTTTTCCGCCCTGCCGTATCCAACCACGGAGGATTTAATGGTGAGTGGTGCGTACTCCGCGACGTGCAATCCAGCGCTTGCCGCGACCAGCATGGCGACACCGCGAACCTGTCCAAGTTTCAGCGCAGATTTTGCGTTCACCGCATAGAACACATCTTCGATCGCGACCTCGTCGGGATGATATTCGGAGATGATTTCGCCCAATTGGGAATAGATGCTGTAGAGGCGCTTGGGGAGTGGGTCGCGGGTCGAAAGCTTGATGGCACCGCAGGTCAAACAGATGAGCCGGTCACGAGAGGTCATTTCCACCAGACCGTAACCGGTGTATTCCCCACCACAATCGATTCCCAGAACTCTCATTATGGAAAGTTTACCGTAATTACCGAGTAATGGTGCTCGCCTAGTTCGACCTTCTCGTTGATCCAGAAACTGCTCGGAAACGAGCGCTTGTGCATGGCGACGGCAACGGATGCAACTTTCGGTGATAATCTGGTTTTTCCGAACGCTTTTCTGGCTCCGTGGGTTGGGCTTGTATCCCAAGAAAAATCAGCTGAAGCCGTAATGGAGATATTGATGAAAGTTGGCATATTGACCGGGGGAGGCGATTGTCCCGGACTGAACGCAGTGATTCGCGCCGCAGTCCGCAAGGGAGTTTTTCATTACCGAGATGAATTCGTGGGCTTCATGGAAGGCTGGCGCGGCGTAATCGAAGATAAGACGATGGCTCTGGACCTGGAGGCCGTGGGGGGAATTCTGCCACGCGGCGGCACGATTCTGAGGACTTCGCGGACGAATCCATCCAAGCGTCCAGATGGCGTAGAGCGCTGTGCGGCAACCCTGCAGAAGAACGGAGTTGAGGCGCTGATTGCGATTGGCGGCGACGATACACTTTCGGTCGCGCAGAAATTGCACGAAAGCGGAATCAAAGTAGTGGGCGTGCCGAAGACGATCGACAACGATCTGGCGGGCACCGATTACACGTTTGGGTTCGATACGGCCTGCAACATTGTCTGCGAGGCGATTGACCGCGTCCACACCACGGCCGAAGCACACAATCGCGTCATGGTGGTCGAGGTCATGGGCCGCGATGCAGGCTGGATCGCGATGTACAGCGGGATTGCCGGAGGCGCGGACGTGATTCTGATCCCCGAGCGACCGTTCGACGTGGACAAGGTGGCCGAATCGATCCGCCATCGGCATGAGCGGGGATTGTACTTCTCAATCGTCGTGGTCGCAGAAGGCGCGAAGTTCGCTTCTGAGAGCGGAGCGCCGGTCGTTCAGGACATGGGGAAAGACGAGTTCGGGCATGCGAAGCTCGGGGGAATCGCGAACGTCCTGGCACGGGAGATTGAAAAGCGAACGGGATACGAAACTCGCGCGGTGGTGCTGGGACACATTCAGAGAGGCGGTTCTCCCACCGCATTTGACCGCGTCTTGGCAACTCGCTACGGACTGGCCGCGATTGACATGGTCCATCGCAGCGAATTCGGATGCATGGCGGCATTGCGTGCCAACAAGATCATCTCGATTCCGCTGAAAGAAGCAATTGCGAAAAACCGTACGGTGGACGACGAGATGATACAGATCGCCGCGGGTTTGTTTGAGAAGACCTCCGAGCGAGATTTGTCGGCGAAATAAACCGACCAGTGATCATTACGTGCCTGCTTTGCTCAGTAGCAGGCCATGCTGCAAGGGCAGAGAGGTCGAACGGAATCGCCGGAAGCTACGCTACAATTCTGGCAATGCACAATCTGTATCTTCGGCTTGCTCCATCACTCATGCCCTTGTTTGAGCTTGTTCTGCTGGCGGTTGGAGCCGTGCTTGTCTCTTTTCCTCGAAGAGGGCGGGGCAAGGCCCCGGGGTTTGCAGCAATTGAGAATGCTTTTGCCCGGCTGGCGCGGCGACAAACGCTGTCGATATTGCTTGTAGGCCTTAGCCTGGTTGTAATCCGCGCTGCTCTGATCCCTGTGCTCGGAATCCCTCAGCCGCGATGGAATGACGAGTTCAGCTACCTGCTCGCTGGCGATACGTTTGCTCACGGAAGAGTGACCAATCCCACGCATCCGATGTGGAAGCATTTCGAAAGCTTCCACATCATCGAACAGCCGACGTACATGTCGATGTATCCGCCGGGGCAAGGCCTGGTCCTGGCTGCTGGCGAGAAGCTTGGAAATCCATGGATCGGACAACTGCTGATCACGGCTGCCATGTGTTCGGCGATGTGTTGGATGCTGCAAGGATGGATTCCCGCCGCGTGGGCCCTGCTTGGTGGATTTCTGGCCGTGTTGCGCCTAGGAATTCTGAGCTATTGGATGAATACCTACTGGTGCGCCTCGCTGGCGGCTCTTGGCGGAGCATTGGTGCTAGGGGCATGGCCGCGCCTGAAAAGGCGTGTTTGGGCCAGGTATTCCATTGTTCTGGCGGTTGGTCTTGTCATTCTGGCAAACACTCGTCCCTATGAGGGAATGATCTTCAGCTTGCCGGTTGCAGGGGCAATGCTTGAATGGCTCGTGGGCCGCAAACGGCCCAGGGCGGGAGTTGCATGGCTTCGAGTTGTTGCGCCGATCCTGGCGGTGCTGATCGTCGGGGGAACGCTCACTGGCTATTACTACAATCGCGTGACCGGGAGTCCGTTCCGCATGACGTATCAAGTAAATCGCGGAACATATGCGACTGCCCCCTACTTTATTTGGCAAACGCCGCCTCCGGAGCCGCACTATCGGCATATAGTGATGCGTGATTTCTATCGCTGGGAGCTGACCCAGTTTGAAGAGAATCGCACATGGGCGGGATATTTCCGGCGCGGCTTGGAGAAGTTCTCCTCCTCGTGGTTTTTCTACCTTAGTCCAGCGCTCACCTTGCCATTCATAGCTTTGCCGTGGGCCGCCAAGGACAGAAGACTACAATTGGCGGTCGTCATTTTGGCGACAATGCTCGCGGGCTTCTCGGTTCAGATATGGACCTTACCACATTATTTTTCTCCCGCCACCTGCGCTCTTTACCTGGTAATCGTGCAATGCCTACGTCACATTCGGCAGTGGGAACGCAAGACATCGGGAACCGGATTGATGGTGGTTCGCGTCATTGTCGTTACCTGTTGCGCAATGGTTCTGTTGCGCGTGACCGCAGTGTCCGCGCACGCTCAGATTGAACCGGAATGGCCACGCGGGAACCTGCAGCGTGCAGCACTCGAGCATCAACTTTCTCAAATGCCTCAAAAACAACTGGTGATCGTACGATACGGTCCGCGGCACAACGTAGATTGGGAATGGGTATGGAACAACGCCGACATCGACGCCTCGCGCGTCGTGTGGGCTCGTGACATGGGCGCGGCAAAGAATGAGGAACTGTTGAACTACTTCAAGGACCGGAAGGCTTGGATTCTCGATGGCGACGATACTCCACCTGAGCTTATGCCCTACAGCAAACGCCCGGATGTGAGTAATTAGCAGTCTCTCGCCGTCCGGATGGAACCGTCGGGTTGAGCCTTTCCCCGTCAGGTTCAATTAAGCCGATCGAAATCAAGGCGAGAGCGTTCAAGGATTGGGCGATTTCACCCGCACAATGATCGATAGCGCGGCAATTATGGTGATAATCGCGAGCGATGCCAGGCAGAGCACGCACCAGGCTTCCAGAACGCGGGCTTCGATGTAGGTGAGGTACAGCGCGAAACCCCATCCGGCGAAGGATGCGACTAAGAGACGCAGCGGAGTTTCTCGAAGGTCGCGCCAGAATGCGCTGAGGAACAGCAAGAAGCCGTATCCGACGACCCCAATTCCGGCAACCGGGATCCCGAGAATACTGGAATACTCACTGCGATTGACGATGTCGCAGTTGAACTTCTGGCTGAACTCACAGAAGTTCGTTGCCGATTTTGCATAGTGACGCTGCAGCGCGACCGCCGATAAGAGAATACCGGCGACGGCAAGAACGGCGATTACCGCGAAGACTAGCCGTAACGGATTTCCGGCTGAACCAGACGAAGTTGAAAGCGCGGGAGAATTGTTCATGGCAAGGAGCACCCTGTCTTATCGCTGATTTCGCTGAGGGGCTCAACCCCTTCCTGCAGCTTGCCTCCGGGTTGAAACTGCCAACTGGGAAAGTTCTTGGCTCCCGCGGCCACACAGGCCGGCGCCATCTCGCGCGAACCGCGGATCGCGCACTCCTGGTAGGGGACATATTCAAAAGCTTTCCCGAACATGGCTTTCTGGTCCATGCAGTGCGGGCACCAGTAGAGACCGTACATCTTGACGTTTTTGGAAGCCAGGCACCGGGCAAAAGCGTCGTATTTGTGGTTCTGGTGGTACCAGCCGGCGAAATATGCTGCGGCCACCAGCACGACAATGCCGAACCAGATGGCATGTTTGCGGGTATTGGGATTGGGCTCTTTCACGCCCGTTCGCTGTTGTTGACGTTTGCGCCTCGCATCCGACATGCAATTCTTATATCACGGGATCAGGCCACGACATTCAAAGCACCCGGAAGCACATCCAGGCGCTCGCAATGCAGCGTGAGGACTTCCCCGTCAACCATGACATCGACCGGAGCGGGGAGTTCGAAATCTACGCTGTGAACGGCTTTGCACTCGGCGAGCACGTGTTGAATGTGGGTTCCGTCGTATAGGCCAGGGAGATTGCGGATCAGTCCAAGCCGCCCGATGGGTCCCCAGCGGACATATTCGATCCGGCCATCGTCCACTTCGGCTTTAGGAGCGATCATCATCGTGCCGCCGGTGAATTTGCTGTTGTTGAAAGTGAGAAAGAGGCAGGGGCGGCGATCCAGGTTCGAATCCTGTTCAACTCGCATGGGAAACGGGCGGCGATTGAATCGCGCCAACGTGAGAAATATCGAGATGATGTAACCCAGTTCTCCCCAGCCACTGAAACGCCGTGAGCGCAGAGTGGCGACATCGGCGGTGAAGCCCATGCTCAGCAGGTTCATGTAATGGATGACGCCGTCTCGATGACGAAGGCGCAGGACGTCGCATTTCCGGTTTCGACATGCCAGCAGCGCCTGGATCGCATGTTCCACGCCGCGGTCGCTGAAATCGCGCAGAAAAGAATTCCCTGTTCCCAGCGGAAGAAACCCGAGCGTCGGTGGTGCGCCGGCCGCAGCTTCGGGAAAAAGCCCATTCAGAATCTCAAAAGAAGTGCCGTCGCCGCCGACGGCGATGAAGTTGCGCTCGCTGGAGCGGTAGGCTTCGCGGGCAATTCTGGTAGCGTCAGCGGGCCCGCTGGTCTCAGCAATGCGAACTTTGATGCCTCCAGCCTTGAGCCGCTCGAGCGCCGGGCCAAGCAGCTTACGGCTCTTGCCGCCTCCGGCCGCCGGATTTACGATTGCAAGGAATGATTTTGCCAATGGCTCGCTGTTCGTTCAGAGGATTCTCAAAGCGACACGACTGATGTCCGCTCAGTTGTCTTGCCAATCTCTTCCGCAAGGACTTGCCGCTTGACCTTCATCGAAGCCGTGCGTGGAAAGTCTTTCTCCCAGATGAGATATCCGCCCACTCTTTTAAAATCGGGGAGGCGGCGATTGCTCGCGATGATATCTTCCAGCAGCTTGGCGTCGAACTTCTGTTTTTCCTGGAGCCGCACGGCGATCACCAGCATTTCTTTGCCTAGTTCTTTCCGCGGCCAGAGGTAGTTCGCGGCGTAAATGCAGTATTCTTTCACCGGGAGGCCGTCGAACACGGTTTCGATGTCTTCGGGATAAATATTTTTCCCGCCCTCCGTCACGATCATGTTCTTCTTGCGGCCCAGCAACTGCAGGTGCCCGTGGCCTTCGAATCGGCCCAGATCTCCCGTGAGCAGCCAGCCATCAACAATCGTTTCGAGGGTGAGTTCAGGATCATCGAGATAGTGCGACATCACACTCTTGCTGCGCACCGCAACTTCGCCAACCCCTTCCCTGTCGGGATTCAGGATGCGCAATTCGACTCCGGGCAGAGGTTTGCCAACGGTATCCGCGCGAAACGGCTTGAGATCGTTGAGAGTCAGCGCCGTGCAGGCTTCGGTCAGACCATAACCATTCACCACCGGTACGCCGAGGTCGTAAAAAAACTGCATGGCCGATGGTTCCATGAAGGCGCCGCCCGTAATCAGCGCCAGCAACTCGCCTCCAAAACCGCGATGCACCTGGGGTAACAGCGAGCGGCTCAGCTTGACGTGGGGTCGGCGGCGCGTCAGTGCTCGGTTCAAGCCGATCATGCGATCGAGAAAGAAGCGCTTCCAACCCGGCAGTTCATCAAACTTCGCCCGCAGCCCGCGTTCCAGATTTTTAACGATCATCGGAACCAGGGATACGTAGGTGATTCGATAGCGCACGAATGCGTCGCGCACGAACTCCGGGCGCAGCGTTCTCAAGTGCACGACGCAGGCCCCGCACACGAATGGGCCGATGAATCCGACCATAAAATCGATGGCATGATTCGTGGGCAAGATGCTGAGATACCGCACTCCCGGCCAGAAGGGATACCAGGCGGTAAGAGCGATGCATTGCTCAAGATAATTTTCGTGAGTCAGGACACAACCCTTGGGCCGCCCCCCGGTTCCGGAGGAGTAGACGATGCAGGCGACGTCATCCTTTTGCCGCATTACAAAATCGGGTGTGCCTTTGCGCTTGAAATCCTCCCAGCGAAACGCGCCGGCCAAATCCGCGCCGAGCGGTGCTTCCGTTACCAGAACAATTTTCGTTTTGATGTTGGCAAATTCCGGCGATTGGGTAATTGCGCGCCAAAGGTGATACTCGACAACCAGTACTTTGGCCTGGGAATGCGCCAGTAGTTGAAGGTGCTCAGCCGGAGTGAGCTTGTAATCGATCGGGACCAGCACGCCGCCGCAATAGAAAACGGCGTACGCGGAGATCAGCCATTTCGACTGGTTCGTCATGATGATGGCGGCGCGATCGTTGGGATCGAAATCGGCGTCTTCCAGAGCGCGCGTAAGGGGCAGCGCAATCTCCTTGAAATCAGAATAGGTCAGCCGCGTCTTTTCTCGATCACGATCCGCTTCAATCAGGCAGACCTCGCCCGCAAAGCGATCCAGGGCATCGCGCAAGGCCGCGCCCAGACAGGTATATTGGCGGAGATCGAGCATGAACTATCTATTTCATCATAGAGAGAGGCTAACCCGGACGGCCAACGGTGTTTATCAGCGGGCTACTCGCATGCTTGCCAAACATCCTACAAACGCGCCTGGATCTTGGCGGCCAGGGTCCTGAAGTCGCTGACGCCTTGCAACTCGTAATCCGGCAACTCGACGCGAAAGTGGTGTTCCAGCCGCGTGAGCAGGTCCAGCGTTTGCAGGCTGTCAATTCCCAGGGCTTTGAAGAAGTCCTCGTCGGGACTCAGGTTTTCGCGCGGCACCTTGAAGTGAGCCGCTGCCAAATTCATGATTTCATCGAGTGTCTGGTCGGTCATGGGCATCTTGAATTCCAATTTGATCAATCCGAACTAGGGTAAGTATGGCTGAGCATCCGTGCTCTCGACAAATTTCTTCAAGCCCGCCTCCACGGCCGGCTTTGTGAAAAGATCGCAGAAGATGTCGATCTCCCGCTGCAATTCTTCATCAGGAATTGGCTTGATGAATTGCTTGGCAGCGATTGCGGTTTCACGATCAAACTTGCCGAGTTGAGCGGCGGTGGCCCGCGCCGCGCGCAATGCCTCACCTTCAGCGACGACCTGGCTGACGAGGCCAACTTGTTGCGCCTTCGTGGAATTGAAGCTGCGTCCGGTGAGGAGCAGATCGCGCACCACGCTGTTGCCGAGATCCCGCTTCAGGCGAGGAATTCCGCCGAATCCCGGGATGAGGCCAAGGCGAAGCTCCGGGAAACAGAAGCGGGCCGTACGGTCGGCGAGGATCAGATCACAGGCCAGTGCGAGTTCGAAGCCGCCTCCGAAGGTAACGCCATGAACGGCGGCAATTGTCGTGAGCGGACTCGCATCGATCGCATTCAGCACACGATGGATACGTTCGAGAAAATCGCGCACACCGCGAACCGCTTCTTTTTTCTCCAGCTTCTGGGAGCGCTCATATAGCTCGCGCAAATCCGCTCCGGCGCAAAACCCTGATTTCAACTCGCTGTAGATGATCAGCGCATGCGCGCTGCTTTCCAATTGCGACAGGCTGCCGGCAAAGTCTTCCAGCTCCTGCAAACTCAGCGACCCCAGCTCATTGCAGGGCGAGCGGTGCAGCGAGAGTTCAATTACGCCCGCCTGCACAGTCCATGAAATTGCCTGGCCGTTAAACTTGTCCATTGATCTTGAATCCGATTGCCGCTAGACCGCCTGCTTCATCTTGTACATTAGCTCGATTTGGTCCTTCATCCGCGAGGAGATCACATCGCGCTTCAGCTTTCCATTCACGGTCAACATTCCGTTTTCGACTGAAAAAGCGTCGGGGTTGATATGAAAGGCCCGCACCTGCTTGTAGTGAGGCAATTGCGCATTGGCGAGGTCTAGCGCTTGTTGCGCCTGCTCACCGGTCACGCCTCCTGTGACAATTGCCGAAAGGTAGCCGCGGCCATTACCAACGACGACCACCTGATGCGCTCCCGGAAGATTGCGAATGATCTCGTCTTCAATCGGTTCAGGAGAGATCTTGTGGCCTGATCCGAGCACGATAAGATTCTTGATTCGACCGACAATCTTCCAGTTTCCTGAACTATCAATTTCTCCCTGATCACCGGTGTGGAACCAGCCGTCGCGTAACACTTCTGCGGTTTGCTGCGGCCGATTCCAATATCCGGGAAAAACGTTTGGCCCGCGCACGACGATCTCATCATTCTCGCCCAGCTTCATTTCTATCCCGGGGACCGCCGGCCCGACCCGTCCGAGTTCGACCTGCCGCGGATCGTCCATGGTGCAAATTGCGGTGGTCTCGGTGAGGCCGTACACCTGCAGCACGCGAATGCCGAGCATCATGAAGTAAAGCTGGGTTTCCGGACTTAGCGGCGCCGAACCGCAGATCAAGGCCTTCAAATTCGCGCCAATCATTTTCTTGCGGATCGAAGGGAAAACCAGGGCATTCGCCAGCCAGAGCCAGATTCCATCGCCCGTTTTCGGCTTCTTTTCGTGGCGGCGGGCCCATGCAGCTTTAGCATTGGCATACACCGCCTGCACCAGGCCGCCAGTTTTCCAGAGTTGTTCATCGACGGCCCGGCGCATCCGCTCGAGCAACTGCGGCACATTCAGGAAATAGTCGGGAGCGACTGCGCGCATGTCGGTAGAGATCTTCGTCAGATCAGTGTTGAGAGTGACCAGGCTTCCGCGCAGAATGAAGCTGAGAAGTGCGATCCAGGAAGCGGCGAAGCTGAAGGGAAGGTAGTGGAAGATCCGATCCTGACCGGCAGCGTCTTTCATTAACAATCCCAGTCGCTCCGTTGTGCAACCGAGCATGAAGCCAACGTTTGCCGCTGTCAGCACAACGCCCTTGGATTCCCCCGAAGTTCCCGAGGTGTAGATGATCGTCACCGGATCTTCATTGCGAACCTGCGGCCGGTCGACGAAACCCGGCTCGCCTGGGCCGAAGATTTCGTCGAAGCGAAGCGCGGCTGGCGCGTCCGGCCAGACTTGCTGAATACCGTCCACCAGGCTCGCATCTCCGTAGCAGACCAGCGAGGGAGAGCAATCCTTCATCATGGCGACGAGTTCTACAGGAGACTGGCGGTAATAGAGCGGCACTACGATCAATCCCTCAGCCAGGATGGCGAGGTCGGCCGCGACCCACTGAATGCTGTTGGGGGCGAGAAGCCCGCAGCGGTCGCCCTTCTGAAGCCCTTTGCCGGCAATTACGCTGCGTGCTTTGCGCACCAGTTCGAGCAATTGCGATCCCGTGACTCCAGTGATCTGGCCATCCCGGATCTCCTGCAGGACGGTCTTGTCGCCGCAGGCCTGTAGCTTCGCGAAAATTTCTCCAACGAAGGGCATGGTGGTTAGGACGAGATCGCTAATTGTACGCGGTTATTAACTGATGCAGCGAAGCGTTCATCGGAGGCAAATAGTCTTGCCAACTCCACTCCCCAGTGCGCGTACCGAAGGCTGGATACCGGCGCTGCACTTCTTCCTCGAAATAAACGCCCATACGCGCCATTACTTTTAAATTCTTGACCACCGTTCGCGCAATGCCATCGGCTATGCGTTCACCGTTAGTCGCCAGATTGTCCAGCGCTGTCAGCAGCTTCGATTCCAGATCCGGATCGTCGACGTTCATCAGTAAATCTTCATGTCCGCGCTCGCGCATGAGGTTACGAATCCGTTCGTCCATGGTGATTCCCGCCGAGGGAACCAGTCCCGGCATCGAGGTCACAATCCCGTGATAGCGCGAAGAAGCCATCATGTGACACGACCGGAGAATGCTGACTACCTGATACATGTCGTACTGATCGGAGGTGAGAACCGGGACGCCGCCCAACTTCTCCGAGATTCGATTCGCCGGACGCACGTCCAAACGCTCGGTCGCAACCATAATGACGAAAACCTTGCGCTTCTTTCGGAATGCATCGACGGCATTTGCGATTGAAATGAGATAGTGCTGATATGCTCGGGCGGCCGCCGGTCCGGAATTGTGGAAATACACGGTGCGGTAATGGCTCTCTTTGTAGGCGCCGGTCAAAGTGTGCAGCGCGTATTTCCCCACCGAGGCCCGGACCGGCCATTCAAAGGGATTGATCGGGCAGACCACCAGCACGGGAGTACGCCCGTCCCAGCCAACTTGCCGTAGCACGTCCTGGCCATATTCGGGAGGAAGCGGTTCGAAGGTCCAGGCTGTGTCGGTGCCGAGTTCAGTCGGAATCCCCAGTTCCCGCAGCAGGGTGCGGGATTCCTCGTTGCGGGTGATGATCAGCGATTCCTTGCAGTAACGGCCGCACATCTTACGAACCAGCGGATCCATGTGCCCGGCCTCGGCGCCATAGCCCACGGAAATTTTGTTCTGCACCGCGGCTATTCCCAACGAGCCAATCATCATCGTGGTGAGCGCATTCGCGAACTTGCTCTTGAACATCGATCCTTCGCAGGCCACCACCCCGTGATGCTGGGGAACTTCATCGGCCAGAAACGGCGGAAAGATATCTGGCAAATGCACCTGTTTCGATCCCTCAAAATAGCCTTTCGAAAGATCAAAGTTCTGGCTCATGACACTGAAATCGACGCGCTCCGAGCCCAGAATGTGCCGTATCTGGCGCAGCATCTCATTGACGCGAACGTCCGATCCCATGTTGCGGGTGCCGTTATAGCCGGCGAACAGCAGTTTCAGCTTCTCGCCGCGCTGCCAAGGCTTGCCCCCGCCGAGCATCCATTTCAGCTTGGCGCGCTCAATGGAACTGCTGACCCATGCCTCCAGAACAAAATCCATCATGCGGCTGTACCTCCGACCGCAGCCGGCCACGGCTGATAGCGGTATTGGAAATTGTTCTCACGGCTGAATTTCAGTAAGGGATAGCTGTACTGCGAAAAGGGCACCGGCCTGCGGCCTAGTTCCGAAGTCACGCGCGTGTTGTCGAATACCGTGTTCCACACCAGATACGGCATGAAGACTTTCATCAATGACGCGCCATGGCCGACAGGTCCTTTCCGGTTGGAAAGGAAGTTGACGGCCGCGGTGAATGGCTTTTCCAGCACGGGTACGAAAATCGGCCCACGTTTTTGCTGGGCGGCGGCCAATGCGGTGGTCAGTTGCTTGAAATTCTGCGAATCGCTGCCGGACGAAAGGTGATAGATCTCGTGCCGGGGCTGATCTTTCTGATGCAGCGTCGCGATCGCATCGGCCACGAAATCAACGTTGACGATATCGATCCTGTCCGTTGGGCGAAACGGCAGGAGAGGCAATCCGGCAAGGAAGACAAACGAGCGCACCATGTCGAATTGCGTGGTCTCGGGATGGCGGCTATCCCCGAGCACGATGCTCGGCCGAAATACGGTTTTCGGCGTATCGGGCAAGAGCACATGCATCATGTGCTCACAGAATTTCTTGGTACGGGCATAAGGATCGTAGTCTGAGCGGTCCCACTCAATGGCGCGATCTTCGGTCACGAGTTCCCGATTGCGCCGGCCCGCGACTGCGACGGTGCTTACCTCGCTGAAGCGGCGAAGCCCATGATAGTACTCGGCATTGCGGGCCAGGGTCAGAACTTCCAGTGTGCCGCGCAGATTCACATTCAGGCAGCTCTTCTCCGACTTTCGATTCAACGACGCGGCGCAATGAATGACCGAATCGGTGGTGTGCACAAGGCGGTCGTAGGAATCGCGATCGAGCCCGAATCCGGGCAAGGTGATATCGCCGCAGAAGACGCGGACTTTCGTCTGCAGGTGCTCGTAGAAGCGCGGAAACTCCAGATGGAGTTGCAGCGCCTGCCAGAGGCGCAACTCCGCTTCCCGCGGATTTTTTGCGCGTACCAGGACGTTCAACGCCGCGCCATGCTGCTCCAGCAGATTCGAGGCAACGTGAGCGCCAATGTATCCGGTCGATCCGGTCAGGAATATCGCCACGTCGCCCCATTCGTGCCGGTCTTCACGGTATCGCCGTTCGCCGGTCCAATTTGAAAGTTGCGCGGAGGACGAGCTTCGAGCGGCCGTCCTTCAATCAGCGGATAGGTCCAGCGGCGTAACGCAGGAATGTGCACGTTGATCCAGTAGTCCCACCAATCGAGCGAGCGCGTATTGTAGGCGAACATTTCACGCTCCTCCGGGACCAGTGCATAGTCAAGCTTCTCCACATTCTCCGCTGCGAAATCGTGCTCATTCAGCAGGATGAAGGGCTCAAACAATTGAATCAGTTTTTCCACCCGTTCCAGACTGCGCTCTGCTTTGGCGAGTGGTGTCTTCTTAAGCGGCAGCGGCGCCATGACGCGCTGAATCGATTTCACGATGGCCCGCTGCGCCGGCGCCGACATTCGGTTGTAACGGGTTTTAGAAACGGGTATCGCGTCGAAACGCAGCCGCAGCCAAGATTCCAGGCCCTCTTGGGCGCGATAGTGCTTGCGGTGTGCCAGCGAAGTAAGTTCAATGGAACGCCCCATATCACACGGGTTCGCGACCGAAGTTGCCAGCTGATAAACCTGGTCGTGCCTGCGCTCCATCACGGCGGCAGCGATCAAAGTCATTCCCGCGCAAACCGAATCCACAGGAATAATGTCGAGCCGCTTGCTTTCATTCGACGGCAACTGCCGAAAATACGTGCCCAGCAGATACGAAAGCGAAGCCGAAGTATTGATGCCCTCATTCCATCCGAGGAAGGGTTTTGCGACCGACGTCTCCACGATCGCCGGACGCACAATCGCGATCGGCAGGCCCGCTCCGCGTTTCGCAATCAGCGATTCGGCCAGGCTTTTGGTCAACGTGTAAGTATTCGGCCAGCCCAACTCGTTGGCGCGTTTTGTGCCGAGTTCGGTCAGATAGGTCTTGAGCCAGCGAACACGATTCTTTCGTATCTGATTGTCCAGCGCCGCACCCTGCAGATCCTTGGCCGCATGTTCCTTCCCGAGAGCCTGCTTCCGCAATTCCGCGGTTACCTCTTCGCTCTCTGCCCGCTCCTCCGCTTTTCGGATCTCCGCCTTCAACGATTGCCACTCTTTTTCGGCATCGAACCCGGGCACGCGGCGGGGCGTGTAATCCGGGATCAACTTCTCCGAAACCCTGCCATCCTGTTCTCCGGCGACGTAGCAGGTTGAAAGATGCAGAAGGCCGGCGTGATGAGACGACCGCACAAACTCCAGAATATTCAGGGCAGCGTCGGTGTTCGTGGCGAGTGCATCGCGAAGGTCCGGATTGAAATCCGTCAATCCTGAGCTGTTGACCACCAAGTCGAGGTCGTTTTGCAAGCGCCGACTGACCTCGGCACTCAACCCCAGGCTGGGATGGGAAACATCGCCTTCCACGACTTCAACCTTCGCGCGAACAAAATCGGAAAATCCGGTGCCGAACTTTTCGAACAGGGGATCAAAAACCGGCGAATCTTCAACAATCTTCTCGAAGCGCTTCTCGGCCGGATTTGATTTTTGCCTGCGAATCAGCAGATAAATACGGCCAATTTCCGGCAGATCCAGCAACGTATTGGCCAGCCAGACTTTCCCAATGAAGCCGGTGACCCCGATCAGCATGACGTGCTTCCCGGCAAAGGCGCTCCGGACGGACAGTGGCGATGCAGGCCTCTGGCCGTCAAAATGAACAATAGGGCGTTCCCGGTCGGCTCGCGGACGCTCTGCGGGCATAACGGCGGCGTGCAACTGTTCGACTGGGATATCGAGATGCCGAGCCAAAGTCTTCGGTGCCCGCAGGCCATCCGGACTATCTTCACGAATCTTGGCGAGCACGCCCCGGGGCCGGATCAGAGGCTCAAGTAAACGCCCGGTAGCCCGCCCGTCGCGAAACTCCATCCGATTCGCAACTACATACTTCACTCCGAGGTGCCGGGCCAGCGGACGCATCAGGTGATCCAGACCCTGGCTCACGAGAACGACATTTGTTCCGGAATCAAGCAGCTCCTTAACCCTTTGCACGCCTTTTGGTTTCAGGTTTGGCTTCAACTTGTACTGGAAGAATTCTTCACCCAGTAGGTCGAGACGATCTCGCGAGACGCCGCGCAAAACAGTGTGGACCACCCGCGTGGCAAATTTCCGGTTTGTGGAGTACAGAAATGGCCGCAGAGCTGCCATCAGGAAGATCAGCCCGCGGCGCCGGAACCGCTCCGCAAATGTCTGCGCGTTCCAGGTAAGAAAGCCGAGCGGTTTGACGACGGTCAGGTCGAGAAGACTGCCCTCCACCCGCCAATAGACGAACGGGCCCGCACCGGAATTTGAAGATGAAGAGTCCAATGGAGTTCGATACGCCATGCTTATCTTACGCGAGGTCGTTTGACAGAAGCACTATTGTAAACAATGCTATTCGCGCGGCAAGCACTACCGCAAAACGGCGCCGCGATGCGGAACCTTGGCCACGAGCAGCGACAACCCTCCGCTAAGGCAAAGGACTACCGAGATCGCAAGGATACCCCCGCTAAACTGTCCGTTGGCAGAACGTACAAATCCTATGATGTACGGGCCGAAATATCCACCCAGATTTGCAATGGAGTTGATCATTGCAATGGCAGCCGCAGCCGAAGAGCCAGTCATCCCGGAACTCGCCATCGCCCAGAACGGTCCCGCCATCGATTGAGCGCTGATCAGCCCCATGCTCATTCCGGCAACCACCAGCCATGGACTGCTCGTCTTAGCGGCACCGAACAGCGCCGCCGCGCCAATGAAGCCACAAATTGCAACATGCCAGCGGCGTTCATTGTGCCGATCCGAATGACGCCCGATCACGATCATCGCAATTGCAGTCACAATGTATGGAATGGCAGTCGTCCACCCGATGGTGCGCAGCGGCAGGTGAGCCAGCATGCGGATCACAGTCGGCAGCCACAGAGTTACCCCATACATTGTCGCCGCGACGCCAAAGTACAAGAATGACATCAGCCATACCCGTGCATTCAGAAACACCCTCCACCAGGCGCCCGAGTCGGCAGTAAGATCTCTGTTTCGTTCACGCTGGAGTTCTCCAAGCAGCCATTGCCGCTCAGTGTCACTCATCCAGGGCGCTTTGTCAGGACGGTCCGCGAGGATGAATGAAACAACGATTCCGAGGACGATCGCGGGCAGTCCTTCCACCAGGAACAGCCATTGCCACCCGGAGACACCGGGAATGTGTAATCCGAGTAGTGCGGCCGAGATCGGGCTTCCAACAACCCCCGACAAGGGATTTGCGGTCATGAACCATGCCACCGCCCGGGCCCGAGCGCTCGCCGGAAACCAGTGCTTCATGTAAACGATAATGCCGGGGAAAAAGCCGGCCTCCGCGGCTCCCAGAAGGAATCGCAGCGCGTAGAAACTCACCGGACCTCGGATCAATACCATGGAGCAGGAGATCAATCCCCATGCAACCATCAATCCCGCGATCCATCGCCGTACGCCGATCCTCTCCAGTACGAGATTGCTCGGCACCTGGAAGAAGAAATACCCGGCAAAAAACATGCCGGCAGCACGCCCGTAAGCCTGGTCGCTTAAGTGCAGCTGAGTGCGCATTTGCAGGATGGCAAAGCTGACGTTGATGCGGTCCAGATAAGCGACGATATACAGCAGAAAGAGAAACGGCATCAGGCGCCACATCAGGTGGCGAATGACACAGCTTTCAATATCGGTTGCCGGGTGAGTGGTGGGATTGTCCAAGGCTGATCCTGCGTTCGAGGATTCTATCCCAGCCCGAGTCTCTTCTGGATTTCCGCAACGATCTGATCAGGCGTACCCGAGATGTCCACGGTAATTGCGTCCGGAGGCTCTTCGAGATCGGCAAGCTGGCTGTCCAGGATCTTTGTATCGGCAAAATGACCGGTGCGGCGATGGAGCCGAGCCGCGACCAATTCAGCGCTCCCCTTCAGATACACGAATCGAACCGGGCCTCCGGCTTCCAACTTCCGCCGATAGCTTTCTTTCAAAGCGGAGCAGGCCAGCACACCGCTCTCGCCCTTGGCGTCCCAGTCTGCGATCAGATCGCGCAAGCGATCCAACCATGGCCAACGGTCTTCATCGGTAAGTCCTACGCCTCGGTGGATCTTTTCCTTGTTGCTCGGGGAATGAAAGTCGTCGCCATCGGCAAACACCCAGTGCATGTGTTGGGCGAGCAACTGTCCAATTGTGGTCTTTCCAGAGCCAACCACACCCATCAGCACGACGATCATCGTTTCATTCTGCTCGCGATTACTTTATCAGGATGAGTTTTGTAAGCTCTCAGCGGGCGATCAGCCAACAAAAAAGCCGTCCCGCTCCGGGACGGCTTTTTAGGAATCTCAGGATTTACCCTGCGACCTCTTCCAGCAGTTTCTGGTCGATATCGAAGTTGGAGTGCACGTTCTGCACGTCGTCGTGCTCTTCGAGAGCTTCCATGAGGCGGATCATGGTATTCGCAGCCGGACCTTCCAGCTTGATGTAATTCTGGGGAATCATCGAAACGCCGGCCGAAGCCGGCTCAATCCCAGCCTTCTTCACGGCCTCGAGGACACCCTCGTAAGCCGAAGGCTCGGTCAGGATTTCCCAGTTCTCGCCGTCATCGTTGAGGTCTTCGCCACCGGTTTCGAGCACGATGTTCATCAGATCGTCTTCTTTGGCCGCGCTCTTGGGCACAATGATGTCGCCCTTCTTGTGGAACATCCAGGAGACCGCACCGGCTTCGGCCATATTGCCGCCATTTTTTCCGAACACGTGGCGGATTTCACTGACCGTACGGTTCCGGTTGTCGGTATTGATATCGAGGAGAACAGCCACGCCGCCGGGGCCGTAGCCTTCGAGCATGAACTCTTCATAGACGGCGCCAGGCAGTTCGCCGGTGCCGCGCTGAATCGCACGCTTGATGTTGTCGGCAGGCATATTTTCAGCCTTGGCGGCTGTAATGGCGGTGCGCAGGCGTGGGTTGGAATCCGGATCACCTCCGCCATTTTTGGCAGCGATCGAAATTTCCTTGATCAGGCGGGTAAAAATCTTGCCGCGCTTCGCATCGAGCGCGCCCTTTTTATGCTTAATTGTGGCCCATTTTGAATGGCCAGACATGGCTAGACCTCGTATCTATTGATCTTGAATAGAGCAGGATTCGCCCGGTAGAGGAGATCACTGGATAGCCTCGAAATGAAACAGCAGGCGAACACAAATTATAACATGAAGCGTTTCTTCCCTGACACCCCGCTGTACTTGGAAGTTGTTGCATAGACTGGCGCATCGCCCTTGACTCGGCATGTTGTCCTCCCTAACATTCCATGCACAACGCGCGCCACTTAATTATGAACGGCCGAGTCATTGGACATTACCGGGTCCTGGAGAAGATCGGCGAAGGCGGCATGGGGGAAGTCTTTCGTGCCCACGACGAGAGACTTGGCCGTGACGTAGCTCTGAAAGTTGTCCGGCAATCTTCGCGCGCGAATCCGGACCACCAGCGGCGCTTCGAACAAGAGGCGCGTGCCGCCGCAGCCCTGAACCATCCCAACATCGTCGCCATCTACGATGTCGGATTCGAGGACGATTGCCCCTACATCGTCTCTGAATTGCTGGAGGGAGAAACGCTTCGCGCCCGTCTGGCTCGCGGCCCGATTCCTGTCGCTCAAGCCTGTGACTACAGCCTGCAAATCGTGCGCGGACTTGTCGCCGCCCACGAGCGGCACATCATCCACCGCGATCTGAAGCCCGAAAATCTGTTCCTTACGCGCGATGGACACGTAAAGATTCTCGACTTTGGCGTTGCCAAACTTCAGGCGCCGGACGACTCGTCAGAGTCTATCGAGAGCATGGCAACCGTCACCAAAGCGGGCACTTTGGTCGGCACAGTAGCCTACATGTCGCCGGAACAGCTTCGCGGAAAGACGGTGGATCACCGAACCGATCTGTTCAGCCTCGGCGCTATCCTCTACGAAATGCTCACCGGCAGCCGCGCCTTCAAAGGCGAGACTGAAGTCGACACCATGACTTCTGTCCTGCGGGAAGAACCTCCTCTTAGCGAGTTCGAGAAGAGTTCCGTACCGCTCACATTGCGCGACATCGTCTGGCACTGTCTCGAAAAGGAACCCGACAGCCGGTTCCAATCGGCGAAAGATCTGGCATTCGGCCTCGAAACACTGTCGCGTTCGAACGCGAGATTCCCGCTTCCCCGCTTGAAACGGCGGTATGCCCAAAGCGCGCTACGGGTTCTGGGGGCAGTTGCTGTCGGGGCTGCGCTGGTTTTGGCCATCACCTATCTCCATCCCAATGCGCCCCCAAAATATCAGCGCCTTACGTTTGAACGGGGTACCGTTTACTCTGCCCGTTTCGCTCCCGATGGCCAGTCGATCATCTACGCCGCAGCCTGGAATGCAAACCCATTGCAGCTATTCTCGACGGTTGGTCATTCTCTATTGGCCGAGCCGCTGGCTTTCAAGGACGCGAACCTGTTAGCAATCTCGCGTTCCAATGAACTGGCGCTCCTCATTGGCGGCGCGCACCTTGCCCACTTGGAACCCGAAGGAGGGATGCTGGCACGTGCTCCCCTCGCCGGCGGCTCTCCCAGGCAAGTCCTGGCAGATGTCCAGTGGGCCGATTGGGATCCCAACGGCGAATTAGCTGTGGTTCATCAAGTAGGAGGTCAAAACCGGCTCGAGTATCCCACCGGTCATGTGCTCTATCAGTCCAGTGGCTGGATCAGTCACATCCGCTTTTCCCCTGACGGGCAGAAGATTGCCTTCATGGACCATCCCGCACTCTGGGACGATCGCGGCTCGGTGGATGTCACCGACCTCGTTGGCCACATACGCGTGCTCTCGTCGGGATGGCAATCGGAAGATGGTTTGGACTGGAGACCGGATGGGAAAGAAATCTGGTTCGCCGCCGTGGCTAAGGGCAATGATCGCAATTTATTCGGGGTTGACCTTGGCGGCAAACTCCGTACCGTCCTGGCTCTGCCGGGGGAATTGACGCTGCTCGATATCGGTTCCGATGGGCGAGTCCTGGTCAGTCTGAACGCAGTGCGCATGGCATTGAAGTTCGAAACGAGAGATGGGAAAAGTCTTGATCTTTCCTGGCACGACTGGAATATCGCCCATGACATTTCCGCGGACGGAGAAAACGTGCTCTTCGAAGACTCCAGCGAAGCGGCCGGTCCCAAGTATTCGGTCGCCATGCGCAAGGTCAACGGCGAGCTTCCCGTTCGCCTGGGCGAAGGCTCGGCCGGCGGTCTCTCTCCCGATGGCAAATGGGCGATTTCCATCCTGCCCGGAACACCGAATATCACTCTCCTGCCGGTCGGTCCGGGCCAGGCACGCACGATCCGTGTGATTGGCGTCGAGAAGATATTGAACGGACCCGCGCGCTTCTTGCCCGATGGAAAACACGTAACCGTCAACGGTAATGAACCAGGACACGCGGTGCGCTGTTACATTGTCGATCTGGACTCCGGGAAGGCTAAGCCGGTCACTCCGGAGGGAACACCTGGGCTCATTTTGTCGCCCGATCAACGGTATGTGCTGGCAGCGAACGGCCGGCCGCGCCCTATTTATTCGGTTACTGATGGCTCCGTGCGCAAAATTCCCGGCTTCGATCCGAATATCCTGCTCGTGCGCTGGTCAGATGACGGTCGCGCCCTTTACGGTTACAACACGCGAAACATTCCGTCGGAGGTGTACAAGATCGACCCCGACACCGGCAAGAAAGCTGTGGTCCACACGCTATTCGCGGAGCCATCCCCCGGAGTCGTTTATATCGCTCCCCTCGTTCTAAATGGTGATGCGTCTCGCTTTCTCTACTCGTTTTATCAAGTCTCTTCCACTCTTTACGTCATCTCGGGACTGCAATAGTTAATCCAGCGGCCCGGCAAAATCCATCGCGACATAGTGGAAGAACACTGAGGTAGAGGAGTGTCCGGGTGGCAGCATCCTTCGGGAATGAGGGATGCGGGTGCCACGGTACATGAGCGCATCTCCGATGGCTTGATAGACCGCAACCTCTCTATCGGGCAATTCGAGTTTTAGAGGCCAAGGCGTTTCGCGTTGCGGATCGGGGGAGTAATCGAGGCATAGCGTGACGCTGAACTCGCATTGTGCGCGATCTGTATGCCTTTTCAGTTCCGATCCTTCGGTGTAGGCGGCTAAATAACAATACGATGGCTTTACTGGTTCGCCGGCAATCATCGAAACCGACTCTGCGAGTTGGTGATGGAACAGGCGAAGCACGCCATCATTGTGCGCCACATACCGGCGAGCGACCTGACCATCCCCGAACTTCAGCTTCCCGCTCCGAATGCGCTGCCGATAGTACCGCCGCAATGCGGCAACATGAAATGAATGGATCAACCCATGAACAGGCGCATAGCTTAACGCTTGGAATTCCTTCTGCTTTGACGCTACGGATTCGTCTATCAGGCGGGACTCTTCCGCTCCGAGCAAGAGCTTGGCAGCCAGAAGCGCCTTGAGATCTTTTCCCGAAACCTGCGATGGAAGCTCGCCAGATTGCGCGATGCAATCCATAACGGCTTTCGATCGTGGGCCAATCCAAAATGGCAAGCCGCAGTTGGACTTTGAATCCCGAACCCATGCCACTGTGCCCTGCAGTGCGAAAGCTTCGAAGATCTCGCGCAATCCCTCCCATTCCAATGGAAGTTCGTCATTTTGCAAGAACCTGGCCTGTGGATTTATGCGATACCGCGGCCCTCGATCAGATATCGATCGCAGCGCCAAGCGTTCATGAGCAGGGATCAGATGCCAAGGCAAATCATCGAGCAAGCAATAGAACTGCCCGGGAGGAAACGCAGGTGTCTCTCCTGCTTTTCCCCCCATCAAACTAGCCATAAGTTCCAGCCAACTCGAATTAGCTAGCGGTGTAGCCATCCGTTGAGTGTGAAACGGCTGTCGGCGAATGCTCGCGATGCACACTTCACCGCAGTGATTTCATGCAGCACCGAGCAGGGGAAAAACACAATCCGATTCACCTGCGGCACGATGACATGCGCAGGACGTGACTCGATCCCCGAAACTTGCTGAGGATGTTCGTCATACAACCGCAGTTCTCCGCCTTGAAAGGCTGCTGGTTCCTTGTGGAAGAAGTAGACAAAGGTCAGGTACCGCGAGGCGATCTCGGACTGGCCATTGTCAGTGTGGATCTTGAAGCAATCTCCATCGTTGCTGGCCGTGATCTGTGCTTCGACATACGACGGATCAAACCAGTCCATGCCAAGCTGCTCACATACTTCTGGCAGAACCGACTTGATTCGCCTCATGATGATCTCTTGATATGCGCCGAGTTCAAGCAGAACGCGAGAACGCCGGTACTCATAATCCACAATGCCTCCGGCCGGAGAAACCACTTCACTGACGCGAAACTCCGTTTCATGCGCCAGAGTGAAATCGAACAATGCTCGCAGTTCCTGCGGAGCGAGAAATTCGTCCAGGGCCAAACACTGCGGCCTTTGCAGAATGCCCACCGCCTTCCCCTGCGCACGGCTCATTGAAATTGCAGGCTTCTGCGGCAGCATTCCCTTTCCAGGAGGTCCCGGTGTTGGGTGCGGCCCCATCGGTTCGTCCTTCTGCGGCTGCTCATGGGGCGCAGGATGCGGCTTTTCTGGAACTGGCTTCACGGGCGGCCTGACGACTCCGGGTGGACCCGGGCTTGGCGGCTGCGGTCGGAGATTGATATCCGGCAAGCGCGAGTCTGCCGAATCGGCAAGAATGCGTTCGACTATTCCCATCCCGAGGACCGCATACGCACGTTGTGCAATGGTTTCTCCAACCGCCCCGGCAACGATCTTTTCCGCTTCCGCCTTGAGCGACGGATTTCGTTCTAGTCCTGCTTGGAGATTTTGCAGAAGGGCCCGGAGCAGACTTCGCTCCGAGGCACCAAGGATTGATTCGTCATTGATCAGACTTTCTGAAACTTTGCTCAGAATCTCGTTCGGTCTCATGGAGAGACACGCCTCCCCGCGTGTGCTTGCGATTCAACCCAAGGGGAAGTTGCCGACACTATAGCGGGATTTTCCGCAATTACAAAGGAATTTCAGGAAATGGAACCAGCCTAACGCAGTGCCATGGAGGTAACGAGAGACGCGAAAATTTTGACCCCGTCGGTTCCACCGAGCTCCGCCTCGGCCGAGCGCTCCGGGTGCGGCATCATTCCGACGACGTTTCCCCCTTGATTGCAAATTGAGGCAATGTTGTCCAGTGACCCATTGGGATTGGCCGAGGCAGCAATTTCACCCCTGGCATTGCAATATCGCAGGACAATGCGATTTTCGCGAACAAGCTCCTGGTGCATCGCTTCATCGCAGAAGTAGTTCCCTTCCATGTGTCCGATGGGAATGGTTAGCACTTCGCCCTTTTTGCAGGCATTTGTGAAGGGGGTATCCGCATTCTCCACCCGAACCTGAACCGGCTTGCAGACATACTTCAAGCCCACGTTCCGCATTAGCGCACCGGGCAGCAGCCCGGATTCGCAAAGAATCTGGAAGCCGTTGCAAATTCCTAATACCAGGCCGCCGCCTGCGGCAAACTTCCGAACCGATTCCATCACAGGCGAAAACTTGGCAATCGCGCCGGTCCTCAGGTAATCGCCGTAAGCAAATCCGCCGGGCACGATCACCGCATCGCAATTCTCCAGATCGTGGGACTCATGCCACAGGAATGTAACTGGCTGCTTCGCAACCTGTTGCACGGCCCAATAGGCATCGTGATCGCAATTGGATCCAGGAAAAATGATCACGCCGAATTTCATTGATCAGACCTCAGAGTTGGGGCGGTATTTTTAGTCTAGCACGCGGAATTATCGCCACTCGAAGGATGTTAACGCGCTCGATTCCGGAGTTTCAGTGGTCGGACATCTCGGTGGTAAGTGAACTGGGGATCACCGGCGCCGCAGGCGAAGGCAATAACGTGTTTTGAATCGCAGTCTCGGGAGCATTCGTGGTTATGGCTGTCGCGTTAGAAGCTCTCTGCAGGGCGGCCTGCGGCGGATATCCCTTCGCCTGAATGATCGACCAGTGCCATTCCTGGTCGGAGCCAATGTCGGTATCGAGCGGCACACGGTATACCGTGGTCTCGAATGGCGGCGCTGCCTGACGCATCTTGTAAACCAGTGCCTGATCCGACTTCTTCTGCGAGCGGTTATCGATTACGAATCCGGCCTGCGGGTCCAGAGGAATCAACGGGGCATCAGGCGCCGCACTCGCATCGTCGGCATGAGCTCTTTTCACCAGCGTCAGCACGATTGCCACCTCGCTCACGTGCCACTCAGTTCCGTTATAAAGAGATATCTCGAGGGAGTCGCCCTGGATGCTTGCCGGGCCAGAGAGCTTCGCAATGTCACCCGGCGAGAGGTCCATCTGCTTATATTGCGTGCTCAGGAGTGCTTTGGCATTTACGCTGAATGCCAGGCTGCAAGTCGCGTCCGCAGTACCCACCCGAAAAGTCTTCCCTCCGTCTGTGATGGAATATTGCAACGAAATGGGAGAGAGCCGATGGCTCTCGGCCTGGTCCATGACCTTTTCCAGATTGTCGTTATCGATCACATTCTGGGCAGGTGCGGGCTTTTCCCGCATCATTCTGGCGACATCGCCCAGGGGGACATCGGAATCATCCTGCGAGAAGGCGGCCGGGCATGCGGCCAGCGCAAACACGGCGCAGCAAGCCACGAGTTTCACCACACTCCTGAAGATCACGCTCTGATTCTATTCGGGAAAGGTAACTTGCCAGAGATAACGAAAGTAAGGGATCGGCAGAGGCCGGCAGGACGATAGGAAAGGGCGCGCAAGGACGAAATGGTGTTGCGCAACGGGCTGCGCGCCCGATTCTGATTGCGATTACAACAGTCCTGAAGTGCGAAAACGCGTAAGTGGATCTCCCGCCCCAACCGGTTCACGCTTGAATATCCAGCGCGCCACCGCAAACCCGATCGCCGCGTAACAAAGATGGATCATCCGCATACGTTACCCCCAATATGGTCTGACCGATTCGGGGAGGTGCACTTCAAGCTATCGGCACAATAGCAATGGACTGGAGGTCGAACAAGGCACATCCGTGCCATAGGTGTGGCACAGAAGTAATACATCGTCACCAAAATGAACAACACGGAGGGACTGATTTCTGCATCAGCCCTCCGTCGGTTTCTTCTCGAGGTAGGTCAGTGGGATTCTTCGCTCTTTGCTGGCTCTCCGGACCGTCCCGCCGGCGGCACCAGCACCGTCGAAAGGCTCGACTGCGCAGCCAGCTTTTGAAAGGCCGCCAAGTCTTCATGCTGAATGTGGTCCCAACGCGACATTACGCTCTGGGTTTCACGTTTCAGCTTGTTAAACTGCTCCTCTTCCGCCTGGGTTGGTGCCGAATCCGCGCTGCCCACATCCATCGCAAGATATGCCCATTTAGCGTCGATCTGCGGCGGATAGGCCAGCGAATCTTCATTGGCGCTGATGGTCAGATTCACGAGTTGGTCGCGCACAGCCGTGATCTTCTTGTCCAGATCATCCGCCGAAGTCGCGATTGCCTTCGTGCTCACGCTCTCCGGCAGACGCCGTTTCAGCCCCAGCAACTGTGAGCGCACGTCCTGAATCTGGTTGACCGTGTCATAGACTGAATTGAGGTTTGCCTGGATGAGCGACAGCATGTTGAACTGCTGCTCGAGGTCCGCCGGGCTGACGTGCACCCTGGGATCAAGTTTTACCTCAAATGGTTCGGTTTCGCTCTTCCCCTCCACCGTCAGCCGAGCCTGGTATTTACCTGGAACCGCCACTGGTCCGCGTGCTCCGGAGCCGTATTCCCAGAGATAATAGCCAGGCACGTGATGCGCCTCTTCATAGCGCAAATCCCATACGAACCGGTTCAATCCCGCGCTGGCCTTAATCTCCTTCTCCGGCTTCTTCTGATCCGGATCCAGCGGTTCGTCTAGTGGAGCCATCTCCAGGCTGGAGTACTTACGCACCACCTTGCCCGTTCCGTCGAGAATCTCCAGTCTCATTTCTTGATCGGGTTTCGGCGCATCCTTCAGGTAGTAGTAGATCACCGCTCCGGCAGGCGGATTCTGTCCGGTCAACTTCGAAGAATGATGCTCGCCAGACGCCCCAGCCTGAATTCGGTAGGCGTCTGCCGGGGTGTACAGGAACAAATCTTTTTGTGCGATCTCGTCCCTGTACTGCCGCAGCGGACTCAAATCGTCCAGGATCCAGAACGCTCTGCCATGCGTCGCCACGATTAAATCGTTGTCTTTTACCTCCAGGTCATGGACCGGCGTTGTGGGCAAGTTCAGCTTCAGCGGACGCCAGTTCGCGCCATCATCAAACGAAACATACACCCCCGATTCGGTTCCGGCGTACAGCAACCCACGTTTCTTGACATCCTCCCGGACCGCCCGCGCGAACGCCGTGTCGGCAATGCCGTTCACAATCTTGCTCCACGATGTTCCGTAATCGCTCGTCTTGTAGATATAAGGATGAAGATCGTCATTCTGATGACGGTCAATCGCAACATACGCCGTTCCCGGATCAAACGGCGATGCGTCAATGAGGCTGATTCGGCTCCACGCCGGCAAGTCTCTGGGAGTGACATTCTTCCAACTCTTGCCCCCGTCCCGCGTAAGCTGGATCAGGCCGTCGTCAGTGCCCACCCATATCAACCCTGCCGTGATTGGCGACTCGGTCACTGCGAAAATCGTGTCGTAATATTCCGTACCCGTATCGTCGAGCGTGATGTCTCCGCCCGAGGGCTGTTGTTTCCTCTTGTCGTTACGCGTCAGGTCTGGACTGATGACTTCCCAGTGCACCCCACCGTCTGTCGTCTTAAACAAGCGCTCGCCGCCGTGATACAGGACATTCGGATCGTGCGGGGAGATCAGCACCGGCGCTGTCCATTGGAACCGATGCGGCAGATGTGCCGCTCCCTGCGCATCCGACAGTTCCGGCTGTTCTGTAATCGACTTCACCTGCCCGGTGTGCTTGTCAAAGCGCGTGATGTTGCCCTGATAGTCAGCGGCATACACGATGTCCGGGTCCGGAGGATACGGGGCGATATAGCCCGCTTCCCCTCCCCCCACGTCGTACCAGTTCCGCACGCCAATCGACCCCTCATCGCTGCGGCTGGCAATTGCCACCGTGCCGCTGTCCTGCTGAGATCCATACACGCGATAGGGAATCTCGTTGTCGGTGATCACGTGATAAAACTGCGCGGTTGGCTGATTGTCCTGCCGCGTCCAGCTTTTCCCGCCGTCCACCGTCACCGTGACACCGCCATCATTCGAAGCGATCATGCGGCGGGTATCTTTCGGGTCGATCCAGAGCCCGTGATTGTCCCCGTGTGGAACCTTTACCTTGTTGAACAGATGCCCGCCATCCGTGGATTTATAGGCATCCACGTCCATGACGTAAACCGTGTTTTCGTCCTGCGGATCGGCAATGACATGCATGTAGTACCACGGGCGTTGCCAAAGGCTGTGGCTCGGGTTGATCTGCTGCCAGGTGTCTCCGCCGTCATCGGAGCGGTACAGCCCACCCGCCGGATTCCTGGCTTCGATCAGGGCGTACACGCGTTCAGAATTGGCCGCCACAGCAATCCCAATCTTCCCGTAGGGAGGTTTGGGCAGTCCGTGCTCTTGAAGCTGCTTCCACGTTGTCCCGCCATCGTCGGAGCGGTACAGTCCGCTGCCCGGACCGCCGTCGTCCATCGTCCACGGCGTGCGCCGCGCCTGCCACAGCGCCGCAAAAATGATGTTGGGATTATGCGGATCGAAATCAACATCGATGCCGCCGGTATTCTCGTCCTTATACAGAACCTTCTCCCAGGTTTTTCCGCCATCGGTGGTGCGGAAAATGCCGCGCTCCGTGTTCGGGCCATACACGTGCCCCAGCGCCGCCACAAAAACAATGTCAGGGTTCGTCGGATTGATGATCACTTTCCCGATGGCGCGACTATCTCCCAGCCCAACGTTCTTCCACGTCTTGCCTCCGTCCAACGACTTGTACACGCCATCGCCGTGAGAAATGTCTCCGCGAATGCACGCTTCACCCGTCCCCGCATAAATGACGTTCGGATTGGAATTTGCCACCGCAATGCTGCCAATCGAGGCCGTACCCTCCTTGTCGAAAACCGGCGACCAGGTTATTGCCCCATCCGTCGACTTCCAGACGCCTCCGCCGGTCGCGCCGAAATAGTACGTCGTCGGATCTCCGGGGATTCCCGCCGCCGTCAGCGAACGCCCTCCACGGAAAGGCCCGATAAGGCGGTACTTCATCCCTTTGAATGGCTTCTCCTCCGGATTATCGGCGTCCTTGCCCTGATCCGCTTTCGCGGCCTGGTTGCCCACCGCGGCTGTCTGCTTGCTCGCCGTGCTGGCGTTGGCAGCCTTCGACTGCCGCTCCGGTTTCGTTTGCGCAAAAGCCACGGACGCAATCGCAAGCCCGGCAAGAAAAATGAAATAAGCAGGTTTAACGGCGTCGAGAATACTGGCTCGTTGAATTAGCGTGTGAGCTTTGCGCCCCATAACCGCCCCCCAAGATGAGATCCCATGCCTGAACAATCGCTAATGGTAATGCCCCCCCGCACCGCTTGCAAAGCGTTCCCGCACGCCAGCTGGTTTCATGCGTCCTAGAACAGCAAAATTCATCTCCCGCTCATTTTCCGTTAGAATGACGGCCGGCCCATGCTCCGCACCCAACTCTACGCTGATCCTCACAATCTTTTCCTTCACGATCTGATCCTGCAATCGTGCCAGACCCACGCCGGCCGCCCCGCGATTGTCGATCCCTCGACAAACCGCCGCCTCGCCTACGCCGAATACGGAGAACTGGTCGAGCGCCTGGCTCGAGGACTGGTCGCAGCCGGGGTGCAGCCGGGCCAGGTCGTCGCAATCTTCCTGCCCAATTCCTGGGAGTTCTGCATCTCCTACCACGCAATCACGCTGGCCGGAGCGATTCCGACGTTGTTGAATCCCACCTACCGCGATCGCGAAGTCCGCTACCAGCTGGAAAACTCCGGAGCCGTGTTGCTGATCAGCGACGGCGCTATTCTGGAAGGCATCAATCTCGGCGGCCTTCCCAACCTTGGCCGCGTGTTTTACACCCGGCAGCCGGCCTCGGGCGCAGAGCCGTTTTCAAATCTGCTGAACCCTTCCACGGCGGCACTGCCACTTCCCTTCGCAGACTCGCAGGCTACGCTGGCGGCGCTTCCCTACTCCAGCGGAACGACAGGGCTTCCGAAGGGAGTCATGTTGTCGCATTACAACCTCGTCGCCAATGTTTACCAGCTGCTGGGACCCAATTCGGTTCATATTTCCAGCACCGATCGCGTGCTGTGCTTCCTGCCGCTCTATCACATTTACGGGCTGAACGTCGCCCTGAATCCCGCCCTGCTTCTGGGAGCGACGCTGGTCCTGATGCCGCGCTTCAACGTCGCACATCTCATGACACTGCTGGTCGAAGAATCGGTCACGATGATGCCGATCGTGCCTCCGGCCATGAACGCCATGTGCCTCGCTGCCGAAGCCGGGCAGTTCCCCAAAAATCACAGCCTGCATTGGGTGAAATCAGGAGCCGCTCCACTCGCTCCCGACCTTCCCCGCCGCTTCACGGCGCTCACCGACGTTCTTGTCTGCCAGGGATACGGCATGACCGAGGCGTCCCCGGTCACGCATGTGGGATACCTTGATCCCCGCCTTTACCGCCCCGATTCGATCGGCCATCCACTGGCTCACACCGACTGCAAAGTGATTGGCTCCGCGCCCGACGTAACAACTTCCGCCACCGACCTGCCGGAAGCCGCCACCGGCGATCCCGGCGAACTGGTCATGCACGGACCGCAATTCATGCTGGGATATTGGAAAGAGCCGGAGGCCACTGCCTCGGTTTTGCGCGATGGCTGGTACTGGTCGGGCGACATCGTCACTCGCGACACCGAAGGTTTTTACCGCGTGGTCGATCGCCGCAAAGAGATGATCAAGTACAAGGGCTTTCCGGTTGCGCCCGCAGAGGTCGAGGCCGTGTTGCTGGAACATCCCGCGGTGCGCGAATGCGGCGTGGTCGGGCGGTCAGACAGCGCTTCCGGTGAAATCCCGGTCGCCTTCGTCGCCCTGCGTGACGGATTTTCCACCGGCCAGAAGCTCGAAGAGGAACTCTGCTCCTTCGTCGCCGATCGCCTCACGCATTACAAGCAACCGCGGCAAGTCGTCTTCGTCGATAGCGTGCCCAAGACGGCGTCAGGCAAGATTCTCCGTCGCGAACTGCGGCAGAACTTCCGCTGAACCGGCAGGCATTTGCACTTGCGGCTACTCGACACGCAAGATTTTTCCGCATCAAATCTACCGCTCCAACATTGTCTTCGACGGTGCGCATGTTTGGATCTCCGGATACAACCGGGCCATGGTCAGAAGGTTTAATGGCCAAAAAGTGGCCAGGTAAAAGAGCACGCACACTTTTCGGACGCGCTTTCAGTTCCTCGGTCCGCGAGAATAGTAACCGCATTCCATTGCGCTGATACCTCAGCACACCCGGCCCAAGTTTTTCTCCCAAGAAATGACAGGCCTTTGACATCTTCCTGACAACCGATCCCCCGCCCTGAGGCCAAAGTTGTCCGGAGATTACACCGGAGTCACGCCGCCCCAGTTTGGAAGCGATCGCTAGAGTCCAGGAGACAGGCCATCCTCCGCGAAGCGGGCGGAGGATGGCCCTCCCCAACCTACTTCTGTTCGGGGTTCGAGTTGCTGGCGTGATTGTCGCTCGCCAGCTTTTTCGTAGCAAAGAAATCCCAAATCGTCTGATCGCCGTTGATGTCGTTGCTGGTCTTTCCCACATCCTGATCCGACGAATATTGCTCGCCGCCCGGCCAGGTGTTGCCGCCGCCCTTGATGCTGTAAAGCGCAACCTGCGAATTGTCCTGGCAACCGGTGAAGGTATTCACCTTGGTTTCCATGCCGCCCTTTTCCTTGGGCGAAATTTTGTCCTGTTCCGGCTTCTCGGAGCAATGATCCAGCTTGGCAAACTGCTTGGCTGTTTCCTCCACCGACAGCGTCGAGACATCCGCGTCTTTATCGGACCCGCCACTGTAACGCACGATGGGATCCGAAGTTCCATTGATCATCAGCACCGAAACCGGCCGCGCCGGCAGGCACGCGAAGTTCCTCGGCATTGCCGCTCCCACGGCGGCAACGGCCGCCACACGGTCGGCCATCGAGCATCCCGCCTTGATGGCCATAAATCCGCCATCCGACAGGCCGGTCACATAGATGCGCGAAGCATCCACCGAATAGCGCAGGCTCACCGCATCCAGCACCTGATTCAGATAATTCACATCGTTGGACACGGGGCCTTGCTCTTTATGCTTCGGAGGCGCATTCGGCCGCTGGCCACCGGGATTTCCGCCGGGATACCCTCCGCCACCGCCCGGATATCCTCCCGGGTATCCCCCGCCGCCACCGGGATAACCTCCCGGAAATCCAAACGGCCGCCGCCCCGGGGACATAGGTGAAGTCGGCCGCTCCAGAAAATGCGCGCCGATGTTCCAGCGCCCGTGCAGCGCCGAAGGGTACACCGTGATCACGCCATTCTTGTCGGCGATCTGATCGAAGTGCGTCAGCCGCGACATATCATCGGAATCCTGATTCGTCGCATGCAGCAGCACGACCACCGGGAAGCGTTGCTTCCCGTCATACCCCAGCGGAATGTGTATGAGATATTTCCGGTCGACGTCGTCCACCGTCAACTTTTCCGTGACGGTCTCGCCCGCCTTGGCGAGAGGCTGCGAATTCTCCGTTTCCGATTGCTGGCTGTCCTGGCTGCCCGACGAATCCGAGTCCTGGGCCCATGCCATTCCCGCCCAAAGTAGCGCCACGATGGCGAGAATGCACTGCCAATTGATACCCCTGCAGCTGGTCATCTGAATCTCCTTGGCCCCAAAAACCTTCAACCCCGAGTACTGCGGAACTTCTCCGCCCCGTTTTTCGTATTGTACTTCGGCGGCGCAGAGAAGACTTGGCGCCCACCCAACGGAGGATTGCTATGGACGGCAACATCGTAGGCCTGGCAGCAGTACTGCTGATTTTCGGTATCCCGTTCGGCGCCATGTATACGTTCTATCTGGTGCGCAAGTTGCGCACCGAGGAGCGCCTGGCGGCACTCGCCCGCGGCGCCCAGATTCCCATGCAGCCGGAACTTCCCGAAGCGGCCCGTTCCCGCCGCGCCGGCATCCTGCTGGTCACCGGGGCACTCGGCTACATCGCCACCTTCGCGCTGATCGGCCGCGTGGAGTCTGACGCCTTGATCGCAGCCGCTTTCGGCATCGTGCCGCTCGCCGTCGGCCTGGGATTCTTCCTCGATTCCGCGCTGATTCGCCGCGACGAAAAAGCCGCGGCCTAGAATGAGAAATTAACCTCGGTTAGGGCGGCTACGCTGCGGTCGGTACCGCCAGCGTAGCCGTTGGACATGCCAACGGGATTTATTGCCCGCTCAGAAATTTGAATTGCGCATCACTTAATGGCACCACGCTCAGCCTTCCCTGCCGCACCAGAGGAGAATCCTGAAACGTCTTGTTGGCTTTGACCTCAGCCAGCGTCACGGGACGGGCAACCGCCTTCTCAGCTTTGATGGTCACCCGCGGATTCTTGGGGTCGCCTGCGTCGACCGATACCACCGAAGCCAGCCCTACAGCTTTCTTCTCGTCTCCCGTGTGATAGATGACCAACCGGTCCCCCGCGGACATCCCGCGGAGATTCTTCAAAGCCACGGGATTCGACACGCCATCCCATACGGTTGTTTTTTCCTTCACCAGACGATCGAAGGAATATTCCGAAGGTTCCGTTTTGAGCAGGTAGTTCATAGCATTAATTTGGCGGCTTGGCTGGCGGCGGAGTTTGATTCGTCTGGCCGCTGCCGTCGCTGGTGTGATTGTCGTAAACCGAATATTGCTTCTGTGGACGCTTCAGCTTGATGGTAAAGGCCATATTCGGTTGATTAATCTGGAAATCCTCGCCGTACGTCTGATAACCATGCGCCAGCACCTGTACCCGCAACATGCCGTACGGAATTCCGTCGTAACTGGATTTTCCGTTCAGATCGGTCTTTAACTCCATGCCTCCGGACTCCTGCTGTCCCTTCTCATCTACCGGGTGCATGATGACTGCGGCATTGCGCACAGGCTTGCCGTTATCGTCTTTGAGCACCAGGAAATCCAGCTTCGAGGTGGGGATGTCCTCGCGGTTGTTGTGCTGCGCCACCGAAGGTAGCGCGACCGCCATGACCGTCAGCCAGAGCGCCGCCGAAAACGAAATGGTTTTCATAACGAGACTATTGTATGAACAGGCCGCGTCCCTGTCATCTCGGCGGGGTTCCATGCAGGATCATCCAGGGGCGGAAACTTGTGAGGCTTGGAATCCTCAGCGTTTGTCTTTTCGTGGTCCGCTGGCCCGCTCTTTTTCGAGGTAATCGTCCAGCAACTCAATCAGCTTCTGGGCTTTTTCCAGGATCGTGTTACGGTCCTTCTCGTTGACAATCTCCTGTGCTAGCTGGCGCCATGTTTCTTTTCGATTTTCCGCTGCGCACATAGAATCGGCCAACCTCCCAACTAGTGGCCGACAATTTAGCACACTGGATAAACGATTCTCAATAGCACTTCGTGCATGTCATCGGGAGCAGATTTTCTCAAGCACGCCACCGCCACATCAGGCACGCCTGAACCACCCCGGGGTGCCGCAACTAGAACAGATATCGATCCTTATGTTCCATGGCCTTCGCAATCTCCATCTTCCTCTCCTGCTCGTCCAGCTCGACAGCCATCGACTCTGCCGTGCGTTGAATGACCGCAAACCGCTGTTCTAGGGCAGCGCTCATTTTCTGCCCGGCGATCAATTCGCAATTTCCAATAATGACTGCCAAAAGATTTCGCAAATTATGCGCCGCCCGGCATTTGCCCGACCCACAGCCTTCATTTGATTTCACGGCTCTCCCCTTTTTTCATCTACGGCCAGTCTCTTCCCGGGTGAGTGGCTGAGATGTGACCTGCATCACGCTCAGTGCATCTAAAGTTCTATATCGATGGTTTCGGCTCGGGTCTCGAGCGGTCGGCGGGATTCTCCGGTACAGGAATTACCGTATTTGGTAATACTCCGAACACTACTAGGATCGAATCGCGAGTATCCAGCTCGGGAATCTCGTGTGCTCTATTGAGTCAGGCAGGTCAGTCCCAGTCATAATGCGTGTTTTAATCGTTGACGATCACGAACTTGTCCGTCGGGGCATCCGCGCGTTCCTCGGCAGCCATTCCCATTGGGAGGTCTGCGGAGAGGCGGTGAACGGGGTCGATGCTCTTGCTAAAGCGCAGGAACTAAACCCGGACATCGTCGTCATGGATATCAGCATGCCCGAAATGAACGGGCTCGAGGCCACGCGCCGCCTCCGTACGCAGCAGGCCAAGACGGAAGTCCTGATCCTCAGCCAGCACAGTTCGGCCGAAATGGCGCGTCAGGCTCTGCAAGCGGGAGCTCGCGGTTACGTCGTGAAAGGCTCCGTCGGACGCGACCTGCTCAACGCACTGCAGAAGGTCTCCCGCCACGAATTGTTCTTCGACCCCGTCGTCATCGGGGGGAACACCGAGCCGGCGGCGAGCTTGCAGGAAATCGCCTCCCGCAGCGCCATTTTGGAGCAGGCACTCCGGGAGAGTGAAGAACTGTTCCGCTCCACCTTTGAGCTGGCTCCGATCGGCGTTGCTCATCTCGATCCGCAAGGTAACTTTATCCGCGTCAACCGCAAGCTGGCCGAAATCCTCGGCTACACCAGTGAAGAACTGCTCCAGCTCAATTATCAGCACGTCACCCATCCCGCAGATCTTGCCGCCGAGACTCAGGAAATCTCCCGCCTTCTTCATGGCAAATCCCAGGAAGAATCTACCGAACGCCGGTTTATCGGCAAAAATGGCGGGTCCGTCTGGGTGATGCGCACCGCGTCGGCCGTAACAGATACGAACACGCGGCTGAAGCACATCATTTTCATCGTGGAAGACATTACCGAGCGCAAGAAAGCAGAACTTGACCGCTTTCGCCTGGCTGCCATCGTCGAATCTTCCGACGATGGCATCATTTCGAAAAATCTAGATGGTGTCATCAACAGCTGGAACGTCGGCGCCGAGCGCATCTTCGGCTATACCGCCCAGGAAGCCGTCGGCCACCACATCACATTGATCATTCCGCCCGAACTGCACCCCGAAGAGACCGGGATTCTGAAGCGGCTGCGCGCTGGCGAACGCATCGAGCATTTCGAAACTACCCGCGTGACCAAAAGCGGGCGCCGCGTACAGGTCTCGCTCACCATTTCCCCCATGAGAGATTCCCGTGGCCGCATCATCGGGGCATCCAAAATCGCTCGTGACATCACCGAACGCAAGCGCGTGGAAACCGCCTTGCAGGAAAGCGAACAGCGGTTGCGTGGGGCTTTCACTCAAAGTTACGCCTACATGTTGTTGCTGAGCCTCGACGGCACCATCCTCGAAGTCAATCAGGCTGCACTCGATGCCGCCGGCAAGACCCGCCAACAGGTGATCGGCACCAAGCTCTGGGATCCGTGGTGGGGCAATCTTCCGCACGAACTCGCCAAATTAAAAAAGCACATCACCCTCGCCGCCCAGGGTGAAGCCGTACGCGAAGAGTGCCAATACCAGATGCACGATGGCACCCTGCGCTTCGCCTTGCGCACCATTAATCCCGTCAAAAACGATCAGGGAAAGGTCGTGCTCCTCGTCGCCAGCGGACTCGACATCACGGAACAGAAGGAATTGCGCGAGTCTCTGGAAAATCGTGTGCGAGCGCGCACCGCCGATTTGGAGAGGAAGAATGTCGAAATTCAAATGCAGTCCGACGTGGTGCGCGAGCTTTCCGCCCGCCTGCTGCAGAGTCAGGACGAAGAACGCCGCCGCATCGCCCGCGAATTGCACGACAGCGCCGGTCAGATCCTGACCGCATTACAAATCAACCTGGTCTCGACCGAACCCTACTATCCTTCGCTGCCGGAAGACGTCTCGCGATCTATCAAGGAAAGCCTGGAGCTCGTCAATCAGCTTTCGCGCGAAGTACGTACCCTTTCTTATCTTCTTCATCCCCCTTTGCTCGACGAGTCCGGCCTGCCTTCGGCAATTGAATGGTATGTAGAAGGATTCGCCACCCGCAGCGGGATCGGCACCCAACTTGAGATTTCCCGCGAACTGGGACGCCTGCCGCGCGACATGGAAACCACCATCTTCCGCATCGTGCAGGAGTGCCTCACCAACATTCATCGCCACTCCGGCAGCCCCTCCGCCTATATTTGTGTCGAGCGCGATTCCCGCGAGGTTCGCGTCGAAGTCCGCGACCGCGGACGCGGCATCAACCCCCGCAAGGGCTCTCCTTCGAAAACAAGACCGGGCGTCGGCCTCCGGGGCATGCAGGAACGCGTCCATCAATTCGGCGGCGTGCTCACCATCCAATCCGACTCCAGCGGCACAACCGTGACTGCCTCTCTTCCCTTGCCGGAAAATGCCGGTTCCCGCTCCGAATCCATCGAAGCTGCCCCCGTTCAGTAACTCTGCCCGCTGTCCCATTTCCTTGCGATCAAACCTTAATGTGATTCCAGTCACAGCTTCTTACCCAACCCACGCTTACTCTTAATCGTCAGAGACTTGCTCCTTGCCCCTGAAGGAGGTCTTCCGTGTCAAAGCTCGTAACCGTTGTGTCGCTCCTGTTGATCGCTGCCTGCGCCGGCTTGGCCCAACAACCCCCGGCCGGACCAAAAGTTCCCAATTACGCAGCCATTCCGCCCGATGTTGCGAAACAACCCAATCCGGTTAAGTTGTCTCCGGATTCTTTGGCCCGCGCCAAAAAATGGTGGACCATGGATTGCACCATGTGCCACGGGGCCAATGGAGATGGCAAAGGCGACATCGCCAAAGATATGAAGCTGCAGCTTCGCGATCTGACCGATCCCTCTACGCTGAAAGACCGTACCGACGGCGAACTGTTCTACATCATCAAGAATGGCAATGGAGACATGCCTCCCGAGGGGCCCCGCGTCAAAGTCGAAGAGAACTGGGACTTGGTCAACTACGTTCGCTCCCTTGCGCGGAAAACAACCGCGGCTTCGACGGAAACCAAACCGCAGCAGTAGTGCACCTCGCGCAGCGGTTCTTTTCACCATGGCCGCGGCTCCTTAGTTGGCAGAAAGCGGTAGTGGGCTAAAGGAATAAGCCACAGCTATACTTCCAACTGCCCATGACCGCGCTCATGCCGATTTCCCTGCTCGGCCTTCCGTACGACCTCAACTCGTCTTATCTTTTGGGAACTGCCGAGGCCCCAGCCCGCATCCGCGCCGCGTTGCGCTCGGATTCCTGTAATCTCTGGACAGAAGACGGCATTGATGTCGGCCAGCCGGACACGATATGCGATCTCGGCGATCTGAAGCTTCCCAGTGATCCCGAAGCCGCATCCAGGGCCATCGAGCAAGGCGTCGCCCACGCGCTCGAATTGGGCCATCCCTTGATTTCGCTCGGTGGAGATCATTCCGTCACTTATCCGATCCTGCTCGCTTTTCACGCGAAGTATCCGGATCTCACGATTCTTCACTTTGACGCCCATCCCGACCTCTACGACAATTTCGCGGACCAGCGCCTCTCCCACGCCTCCCCATTTGCTCGCATCATGGAAGAGCATCTGGCACGGCATCTGGTTCAGGTCGGCATTCGCACCCTCAATCAGCACCAGCGCGAACAGGCTCGTCGCTTCGGCGTCGAAATCATCACCATGCGGAATCTCGCGAAATTCGCCGGACTCAAACTCGACGGCCCCCTCTACATCTCCTTCGACATGGACGTCCTCGATCCCGCCTTCGCTCCCGGCATCTCGCACTACGAGCCCGGAGGCCTCACCGTCCGCGAGGCCCTCACGATAATTCAGAGCTTGCGCGTGCCCATTGTGGGCGCCGACATCGTCGAATTCAATCCCCTCCGCGACCGCAACGGTCAAACCGCCATGGTCGCCGCTAAGATCCTCAAAGAACTCCTCGCTGCCATGCTGCACGCAGGAACTGTTCCGCCAACAAATTGGCCCTGAGGTCCGTCGCCAAAACCACCAGCCGGACAGAGTCCCTGCGTACGCCGCACGCCAAGGTGCGCAAGTTGGATCTTGACTTGACAACAACTCACTCATCCTGTACATTAGCACTCGTTGTGTTTGACTGCTAACAGAGGTTCGCAAGTTATCGGTTCTCATTCTGTTACAAACCCAAATCTTTGAATACCTTGAAAGGAGTTTGCACCATGGCGAAATTTACCCCACTCCATGACCGCCTTCTGGTCCGTCGTGTGGAGGAAGCCGAAACCACCCGGGGCGGCATTATCATCCCCGACTCGGCCAAGGACAAGCCGCAGGAGGGCGAAGTCATCTCCGTCGGCAAAGGCAAGATCAGCGAAGAAGGAAAGGTTCGTCCCCTGGACGTGAAGGAAGGCGACCGCATCCTGTTCGGCAAGTACTCGGGCACCGAGATCAAGCTGGACGGCGAAGACTACATCATCATGCGCGAAGAAGAAGTGCTCGGGATCCTGTCGGGCGCTGCGACTTCGTCGAAGAAAGAAACCGCCGGCTCGCGCAAGTAGGCAGCGCGCGTTTCTTTCGTCCGCAAAAAGTGCGGGAAACAGCAGCTCCCTCGACTCGCCCAATGGGCGGGCGCGCTCGGGATGACAAACAAGAAATTCTGCAGGCCAGCCCTGCAAATGAAATTCATAGGAGATAACAGCAATGGCAAAGCAAATCGTTCACGGAGAAGAGTCGCGGCAGGCGATCCTCCGCGGCGTCAACCTTCTGGCCGATGCCGTGAAGGTGACCCTCGGCCCCAAGGGCCGCAATGTTGTGATTGAAAAGAAATTCGGTTCGCCGACCATCACCAAGGACGGCGTCACCGTGGCAAAAGAAATCGAATTGAAAGACGGCCTCGAGAACATGGGCGCCCAGATGGTCCGTGAAGTCGCTTCCAAGACCTCGGACGTCGCCGGCGACGGCACCACCACCGCCACCGTTCTCGCCCAGGCGATCTATCGCGAAGGCGTCAAGACTGTGGCTGCCGGAGCCAATCCAATGGCCCTGAAGCGCGGCATCGAGAAAGCTGTCGCGATCATCGCCGGCAAGCTCGACAAGGAAGGCAATCGTCTACCCGGCGAACTCGACAAGATCTCCAAGCCGGTTCAGGGAGACCATATCGCCCAGGTCGGCACCATCTCCGCCAACAACGATGAGACCATCGGCAAGATCATCGCCGAAGCCATGAAGAAGGTCGGCAAAGATGGCGTCATCACCGTCGAGGAATCCAAGACCCTGGAAACCCAGCTCGAAGTCGTCGAAGGCATGCAGTTCGACCGCGGCTACCTGTCACCCTACTTCGTGACCGATCCCGAGCGCATGGAAGTGGGTCTCGAGAACGCCTACATCCTGATCAACGAAAAGAAGATCAGCTCGATGAAGGACCTGCTCCCGTTGCTGGAACAGATCGCCAAGAGCAGCAAGCCGCTGATCATCATCGCCGAAGACGTCGAAGGCGAAGCGCTGGCGACCCTGGTCGTCAACAAGCTGCGTGGCACGCTGCAAGTCTGCGCCGTGAAGGCTCCGGGCTTCGGCGACCGCCGCAAGGCGATGCTGCAGGATATCGCCATCCTGACCGGCGGCAAGGCCATCACCGAAGATCTGGGCATCAAGCTGGAGAACGTGCAGATCTCCGATCTCGGACAGGCCAAGAAGATCACCGTCGACAAGGACAACACGACCATCGTCGAAGGCAAAGGCAAGCACGCCGAGATCGAAGGCCGGGTGAAGGAAATCCGCAGCCAGATCGACAAGACCACCAGCGACTATGACCGCGAGAAACTGCAGGAGCGGTTGGCGAAGCTGGTCGGTGGCGTAGCCGTGATCAAAGTCGGCGCCGCGACCGAAACCGAAATGAAGGAAAAGAAAGCCCGTGTCGAAGATGCGATGCATGCCACGCGCGCAGCAGTCGAGGAAGGCATTGTCCCCGGCGGCGGCGTTGCTCTGGCCCGCAGCGCGGCATCTCTCGAGAAGGTGAAGGCGGAAGGTGACGAGCAGATCGGTATCAATATCGTGAAGCGCGCCATCACCGAACCTCTGCGCATGATCGCCGAGAACGCCGGCGAAGAAGGCGCGGTGGTGCTGGGCAAGGTGCTCGAGAGCAAAGAGCCGAACTTCGGCTACAACGCTTTCGCCAACGAGTACGAAGACCTGGTCAAGGCCGGCGTGCTCGATCCCACCAAGGTTGTGCGCACCGCCCTGCAGAATGCAGGATCGATCGCCAGCCTGATGCTGACCACCGAAGCGCTGGTGTCGGAGATCCCCGAAGAGAAGAAGGGCGCTCCGATGCCGGGCGGACACGGCGGCGGCATGGGCGACATGTACTAAGGACTCGCCGTCCAGGCAGACGCCACTTCGGCGCCAATTGTCTGGACGCACTTGAAAGGTGCGGCTTCTGCCGCGCCGCAAGCCTCCCAAATAGAGGAACCGAAGCCCCGCCGCAAGGCGGGGCCTTCTCTTACACAGTCAGGGCGAGCCCTTATGAAGGGGTAGGCTAGTCCCCATCCGCGTGGGCCGTGGTTGCGCTTGCAACCAATCCCGAACCCGCCCGCATCCCACGCAGTAAGCCTCCGCATTCAGTTTTCATGATTTTTTAGGGCGCTTTGCGGAACAAAGTGTCGGTTCCGCTATGGATTTCTATTTCCATTTATCATTTTTCGGAAAATGCCGACTCTCGAATCTGTCGCTACGGATGCCTATCTCGAGTACGTGAATCCCCAATGGGTTAAGCTGCTCAGCCTGCTTGAAATGAATGTCAGCTACGACCGTTGCGTGGGAACCGAATTATTCACCAGCGATGGACGCCGCATCCTCGACTTTCTTTCCGGATACTGCGTACATAACACCGGCCACAACCACCCCGCGATCATCTCGGCGCTGCGTGAAGAACTCGATCGTTCCGGCCCGGTCATGCTCCAGAGCAACGTCCCGGAACTCGCCGGCCAACTCGCCGCGCGCCTCTGCAATCTCGCCGCTTGCGATCTTTCGAAAGTATTTTTTGCAAGTTCTGGAAGCGAAGGCGTTGAGACAGCAATTAAATTTGCCCGCGCCCACACCGGGCGCACCGCCCTGCTTTCCTGCGATGGCGCCTTTCACGGACTAACCTGCGGCGCACTCTCGCTGATGAACGGGGAATACTGGCGCAAGGGTTTCGGACCGCTTCTGCCCGACACCGCCTCCGTTCCTTTTGGAGATCTTGCCGCACTCAAACAGCAACTCGCCACCGCCCGCTTCGCCGCATTCTTCATCGAGCCCATTCAGGCCGAAGGCGGCATTCGCGTCCCCTGTGAAAGCTATTTGCGGGAAGCACAAAACCTCTGCCGCCGCCACGGCACGCTTCTCGTCGCTGACGAAGTTCAGACTGGCATGTTCCGCACCGGGCCCTTTCTTGCGTCCCATCACTTCGGCATTCAGCCCGACATCGTGATCCTCGCCAAGGCCTTGAGCGGCGGCCTGATTCCCGTAAGCGCCGTGCTCATGACCGACGCGATTTATCGCTCGGTCTTCAGTTCGTTCAAGCGCTCGATTGTTCACGCTTCCACCTTCAGCGAAAACAGTCTCTCCATGCGCGCGGGCCTCGCCACGCTCGACGTACTAGAGCACGAACACCTGGGAGAGCGCGCTGAGAAAATCGGAACCGAACTGCAGCAACAGCTCGCCGACGAACTCTCTGGCTATGTAATGGTGAAGGAAGTTCGCGGCAAGGGATTGCTGCTCGGCATCGAATTCACCACACCGCAGCGCCTCGCGTTGCGCATGCCTTTCGAGGCATTCGCCAAAATTCATCCTGCCATGTTCGGACAAATCCTGGTAATGCGCTTGTTCCGTGACCATCACATTCTTGCCCAGATCTGCGGAAACAATTTCATGGTGCTGAAAGTTGCACCTCCGCTGGTCGTCTCTGCATCTGAAACAGGAGAATTCGTCTCTTCGATCCGCCGCGTAGTCGATCTGGCACACAATCCAGGCCCGTTCTGGTCGGAAGCTTTGGGCTTAGCCCGAAGAGCGCTGACCGCTTGAAGCACCGTCTACAGGAAAATACAACGTCGCATGGTAAAAGCAACCGATCTGTTCATCATCGGAGGAGGACCCGCCGGACTGGCGACCGCGATCGCTGCGCGTCGTCGCGGACTCGACGTCGTCGTCGCCGACGGTGCCCAACCGCCTATCGACAAGCCCTGCGGCGAGGGACTGATGCCCGACGGCCTCGCCGCCCTGCACCAACTCGGCATCTTCATTCCCGCAAACCTTTCGCATCCTTTTCGCGGAATTCGTTTTCTCAGCGGTGAATTAAGCGTCGCCGCAGGGTTTCCCCACAGCTTCGGCATCGGCGTGCGCCGCACCGAACTTCATCGCATCATGATCGATGCCGCTAGCGCCATGGGCATCACAATGCTTTGGCAAACACCGATCAGCAGCCTGCATTCTGCTGGCGTCCGCATCGGCAAAGATCTTGTCCGCTCCCGCTGGATCGTCGGCGCCGACGGCGGCCAATCTCTGGTGCGCCAGTGGGCCGGGCTCGATCGTTACTCTTACGACCGCACCCGCTACGCCTTCCGCCGCCATTACCGCATCGCTCCCTGGGGCGAGTTCATGGAGATTCACTGGGGCCCCAAGTGCCAGATCTATGTCACCCCAATCTCTGCCGATGAAGTCTGCGTCGCCCTGATCTCCCGCACTCCCGACCTTCGCCTCGACCATGCTCTTCCGAATTTTCCCGAACTGCACTCGCGTCTGGAGGCAGTCGATCCCAGTTCTGCCGAGCGTGGCGCCATCTCTTCCACCCGCAAACTCCGTCGCGTCTACAACGATCGCCTCATCCTCGTCGGCGATGCCTCCGGCGCAGTCGATGCCATCACGGGCGAAGGCCTTTGCCTTTGTTTCCGTCAGGCCGAACTGCTGGCCGATTGTCTTTTGACGGGAGATCTACAACGCTATCAGCGAGTACATCGCCGCTTCGCCCTGCGCCCGGTTCTCATGGCCAATCTCATGCTCACTCTCGACTGGACCACGCCCTTCCGCCAGCGCGTGATGCGAGCCTTTTCTGCCGATAACACACTATTCGCACGTTTGCTTGCCATGCACGTGGGGGCGTCCTCATCCACGGAATTCGCTGTCGCCGGCCTCGGCCTGGGATGGCGCCTGCTGCGCGCATAGACGCTTTCTGATCCCGTGGAACGCCAGCGACGAGAAGTCTGCTTTCCGCCGCATCGTGCGCGGTCTAATGGCGATCATCATTGTGGCTGCTCTTTGGAATACGGGCGAAGCATCGGTGGGCGAGGGCACCAAAACAGCTCGGATCTTGAGCCCTGGGGGCACAGTTAACGCGCTAGGCGGTGGTCTGGCCGGGGCTCACCAGCAATCTGCATAGCTGGCTGGACAGTTCTCCCGGAAAGCAGAAGGCCTCTGGAACCCGGGAGAGTGCATCGTCAGGCTGCGGGAGTAGAAACGCAGAGGCCGCCGTCCCTGGCCTAATCGGACATCGTAACCCTCCTTCGCCTCATCTAATCAAGCAAGAGATTTGTAGGGATCGGAGGACTTCTATGAAGCTGTCGGGGTCGCAAGTGATTTACAGCTTGTTCCTCGCAGCGCTTTTGTGTGTGCCCGCATGGGCTGCAGATACTGGCTCTTCTTCAGCGTCCGCAACGGACACCTACTCAACGCTGCCTGGAACTCTTGAATATGTCGAAGGAAATGCGCAGTTTGACGGGAATGCGCTCAACCAGAAATCGGTGGGGCAGACCCTGGAAATCGGCCAGACTTTGAACACCGAGCGCGGCCGCGCCGAGCTGGTGCTGACTCCCGGAGTCTATTTGCGCGCGGGGCACGACACGTCCGTAAAGATGAACGACGGCAGCATCACCGACACGTCATTGCACCTGCTTCACGGCCACGTCATAGTGGATGTGACTGAGTATCACAAGCAGAACGACATCCGGATTAAGGAAGGCAACGCCACTGCCCATCTGCTCAAGACCGGGCTGTACGATTTTGATCTGAACAGCCAGCAAATTCGTGTATTCAAGGGCAAGGCCCTGGTTCATGAAGGTGACCGGAAGCTCATGCTGACAGCCGGCCACGATATCACTCTGTCCGAGAACGCACCCAAGAAGGCCAAACCGTTTGATGAAAGCAAGTTCAAGGCTAGTTCCCTTTACCGGTGGAACTCCCTGCGATCAACCTACATGGCTGAGTCCAACCCGCAGAACCAGTGGGGCTTGTATGATCCATACTGGGGAGGCGGTTGGGGTTGGGGACCTGGCTGGGGCTGGGGCTGGGGCTGGGG
>DAIDGW010000148.1 GCA_027452245.1 Acidobacteriaceae bacterium | reverse complement strand
TGCCGAGCCACGGCAGCACGCTGCTGGGAATTTTCTATCTGGCGGCGGGTGCGGGGCCGCATCCGACGGCGATCATCTTCCACGGATTTCCGGGATTTGAGCAAAATCTCGACCTCGCACAGGCGCTGCGGGCACATGGCTGGAACGTGTTAGCGATGCACTACCGCGGAAGCTGGGGCGTGGGGGGAGATTTCTCATTCGAGCATTGCGCCGAAGATGCCGATGCGCAGGTGGCTTACATTCTGAATCCGGCGAACGCGCAGAAATACCATGTTGATCCGAAGCGGGTGGTCGTCATTGGCCACAGCATGGGCGGATACATGGCGGCTTCGGCGATTGCGCACAACCCGCAGGTCGCAGCCGCGGTGATGATTTCCGCGTGGAACATTGGAGCGGACTACGCCACGCGACGGCATGCCGGCTCCGCAGCGCCAACAGTCGAGAACGAAGCGAGGTCGCTCGAAGAAGATGGCAATCTGGCACCTCTTGCCGGGACCAGCGGCGTAGCGTTGGCGCAGGAAATCTCGGAGCACCATGAGAGCCTGGATTTCATGAATCTCGCGCCCAAGATTGCGCCCCGTCCGGTATTGGTAATCACCGCGAATGACGGGCTTCGGACGAACGATGACGCCCTGGCCGAGGCTCTTCGCAAAGATGGCGACACTCGCATCGTTGAGAAACACTGGGACACCGATCACAGCTACTCGGGGCAGCGAGCGGAGCTGATAAGTGCGATTCTGGAGTGGCTGGGAGCCAATACAGCACCTTAGATTCAAGGAAGCCCCGCCGCACCCGCTTTTGCCAGACATGGGGAGGCAAGTCCCTTGTCAAGCAGGACCTTCCATAGCACACTTGAAATATGAGGGTTATGGCGCAATTCCTGGCTTCGGCGACAAACGTTGGGCACTTCCCTGCCCCCAGCCTACCCGAAGTCGCCTTCCTCGGACGTTCGAACGTAGGCAAATCCAGCGTCATCAACTCCCTGGTTGGGAAGAAGCTGGCGCGCACCAGTTCCACCCCTGGGCGCACGCGCGCGATTAACTTTTTTGAAGTGCGTTGGCCGGGAAAACCGCGCCCGGAGCTGATTTTCGCCGATCTGCCGGGATACGGATATGCCAAGATTTCGCGCGAGATTTCGCAGGAGTGGCCAACATTCATCGAACCCTACTTGCGCGACCGGCCAACGCTGGCGCTCTGCCTCGCGCTGATCGATGTGAACGTACCTCCGCAGGAAAGTGATCGCCAGCTGCTGGAATTCCTCGCCGCGTCGGGGCGGGAGTTTCTGGTGGTGGGAACTAAGAGCGACCGGCTTTCGAATAATCAGCTAGGTCAGGCATTGCGGACACTCGCGGCCGAATATCCGTCGGCCGTCATTGTTCCTTTCTCGGCGAAGTCCGGGACCGGGCGAGATGAGTTGTGGAAGCACATCCGGCAAAGTGCAGAAAACAGTAGTGTTGTGCCGCAAGCCGCACCGTAATGTCAGGTTTCTGCAATCCACGCAGTGCCTATCGTAATCACCGCCAATCTGATTCCTTCCCGACAAACAGCCGATGTCCATAAGCGATAAGCAGTCGGAATTTGGAAATGCTTGGTAGCTCTATGGTGGAACTCACCAATGAAGGCGCGGCCTATCTGGCCGCTCTAAGATCATCGAATACGGCGACCGGGGGAACGGCACCAGCCCAGGAAAAGGCACTGGTGCCGAGTGCGAATTCCGGCTCATCTGGCGAGACATCCCCGATTCCGTCGGGCCGGGAGCGCCGCCGCGGACCACGCTACAAATGCGAGGGGAGTGTTGAGATACGACAGGAGGGATCCGACGTGCACAGTTGGTCGGCCTTCACCGATATCAGCTTGCACGGAACCTACGTAGAGGCTCCGGTGACGCACCCGGTCGGCACGAAACTCGACCTCAAGCTTCGACTGAATGGATTTCAAATCGCAACCAAGGGAGTGGTCAAGGTGAGTTATCCGTATCTGGCAATGGGTATCGGGTTCACGGAGATGTCGGACAACAGCCGTACCCAGCTTCGCCAACTTCTGAACAGCCTGAGCGTGACAGCGAGCAGTCTTCCGAATGCGATGCCGCAAACCTCTGTCCGAGTTCAATCCAGCCCCGGGACGGAAGCGATCGCGGTTGTGGCGGAACTTGAACAGTACTTCGCCACACGTCAACTGTTGATGCGCGAAGATTTCCATCGCATGCTGCGCAAAGCCAGAAAACGTTACCCTGCTTGAATCTCATGCGCGTGATCTGAATCAGATCTCGAACCCTTTGTTTGCAATTCAATTGCCGGAAAACGATCTCCATTCGTTATCATGAATCGACTATGGCTCGCTATCTCATTACCGGTATTGGCGGATTCATTGGATCGTCGCTGGCACGCTCTTTGCTTTCCCGCGGAGAGCAGGTTCGCGGTGTTGATAACTTCTCTACCGGAAGGCATGAAAATGTTGCGGAGATCCGCACCCAGATTGATTTCCGCGAAGCTGACATCCTTGATCTGGATGCGATGCACGATGCCTGCCGGGGCGTCGATTACGTGCTGCACCAGGCCGCCATTCCGTCGGTGCCGAAGTCTGTGCTCGACCCCTTGGGGAGCAATCAGGCGAATGTGGATGGCACGGTCAATGTTCTGATCGCGGCACGCGACGCCAAGGTCAAGCGCGTCGTGTATGCCGCTTCTTCCTCCGCCTACGGCGACACTCCGACCCTGCCCAAGCATGAAGAGATGACGCCCAATCCCATTTCGCCCTATGCCGTAGCCAAGCTGGCCAGCGAGCACTACATGATTTCATTTTTCCGCTGCTATGGGCTGGAAACGGTATCGCTACGCTACTTCAACATCTTCGGTCCCCGGCAGGATCCGTCGTCTCCCTACTCCGGCGTGCTGGCGAAGTTCATCACGGCGATGCTGCGCAACGAGCAACCCACGATCTACGGAGACGGTGAGCAAAGCCGCGATTTCACGTACATCGATAATGCGGTCGAAGCGAATCTGCTGGCCTGCAAGGCTCCCGCTGGAGAGGCTGCGGGGAAGGTCTTTAACGTGGCCACGGGGCGCCGTGTCACGCTAATCGAAACATTCAAGATGCTGCAAGCCATTACTGCGTACAAGGGGCAGCCTGCCTACGGTCCGGAACGCAGTGGCGACATCAAGCACTCGCTGGCGGATATCTCAAAGGCGGCACGGCATCTCGGCTACAAACCGCTGGTCAATTTCGAAGAGGGATTGCAGAGGACGGTCGAGTGGTATCGAAAAGCAATGTGATCGACTGAAGCTTACCTGCGTAGCCCAAGGATGTCATGGCTCTCCTTGGCATCTTCGTTTTCTGAAACCATCTGCGCCAGGACCAAACCCGGGCTTGGTACGTGGCAGAAGCGGAAGAGCCAGCGATAAAGAAATGGCACGAAGAGTGCGGTCGCTACTCCTGCAATGAGGTTGAAAGGCCAGCGAGGAGCCGCGTGGACAATTGAGAGAAAGACCAGCACGAATAGCAGAAATGCCGAGCCGATAATGAGGCCATCGGCAATGCGCGCGATGGTTCGTTCGGAAAGCGGCTGCCATAGCCAATCAAAACTGGGACTCATCCAAGTTGAACCTGCGTCGAGTTCGTCCAGCAGGTATTGCCCGTCAACAAATTTCAGGTTTTCTTCCGCCGCCGCCGCGGCTGGCGACGGCGGAGGGGCGGGCGCGGCCTGGAGCGGTTCCAGGATGATCACTTTTGCCAGAGCGGGCGAGACTACGATCCCGTCTTCTTCTTCCGCGGGCAACAGCGGAGCAGCGGTATCGAAGATCGTCTCGGCTTTCGATGCCCGTCGCGGAATCATTTCGAGCAGGTTGCCGAAGATCCATTCGTTGATCTTGCGGATGTTTTCCGGCGTGAGGTCGGCGAAGCGGATGCCGCATTCTCCCGAAGGCTTCGACCAGATGACTACACCTGCAGTTTCGACACGCACGCGGGGATGCTGCAATTCGAAGCGCATTTTCACGGCTTGTCCACTGGGAAGTTCGGCGACCGCCTGGATTCCGGCGCCATGCGCGTTCAAATTGCGAATGATACCTCCGTTGCCATTGTCGACCACGACGTAGGTCAAGCTGCGCAGTTCGTGCCGGTGGAAAGCACGCGCTCTGGTAACGGGAGTGAGGACCGCGTCCATGTGAGGCGGCAAAGTGTCGCTAAACCAAGCTCCTGTATAGAGATGGTAGTCCGAACACAGTGGAAATCCTGAGTAACTGCGCTGGTTCCGCAGGCGGCAGTGGCGGGGGCAATAGACATCGTGCAAGCTCATTACTGCAAATTAGTTACCATCGTTACACGATAGGCATTGAAAGCCGCCGAAAACGCCGATAACTTATTGGTGGATAACTGTGTTGACCGACCCTAGCCACCTTCCAGTCGCTCCCCATTGGAAAGTGGCTCGAATCTGGCCGCAGCGCAAATGGCTACCAGCCCAGCAAAACCCGAGATTGATTCAGAATTGGTGAGCGACCCCCATCCTGCAAGGCCTACACCGATTTCGACGTATTCTGCGGGACTGGCATCGGTTACCGATCCGCTGCAATTGTCCGGCCAGCCGTCTGCGGCTCACAGCGATGCGTTACAGGCATTGCTGGCCTTCTGGGCATTACACGAACAGTTACGTCGGCGGCGCGGGCTGGCGTCCAGAAATATCGAGTTTGACCTCGGATCGCGTTCGGGCGACTTTGAACCGGAAGAGCATTTTGTACTCGACGAAGTTCTGCAACTGGTGGCGGAACGTGCAGTCGCTATCACCGGCGCGGACGGACTGGCCATCGCGCTGGCTGAAGGAAATGAAATCGTGCTGCGCGCCTGTGCCGGCACGGTTCGTCCCGATGTTGGAACGCGCATTGACCGCAGCTCGGCGTTCTCCGGAGCGTGCTTCCGATCTGCCCAGGTGGTCCGCTGCGATGATACGGAACTCGATGCCCGGGTGAATCTGCGCACCTGCCGCACTCTGGGTGCGCGCTCGATCGTTGCGGTTCCCCTCTGCGGACGACGGCGCGTAATTGGAGTGCTTGAAGCATTCTCAGCGGAGCCGTTTGGTTTCAACGACAGCGACGTCCGCAATCTGACACTGTTGGCAGAGTTGATCCTTGCCGCGCTAAGGCCGGAGGACGAAGACCGGTTCGCGCAGTCGGCGCAAATAGCCGCGCAGGAGCTGGCACCTGCGCCGGAGATTCCCGCAGTCCCAGCGCCGGAAAAGGTGTCCTCTACGCAAGCGGCGGTTGTAGATGTCCCGAAGGAAGTAGCGCCGGCCGCAAAACCTGCCGCCAGCGATATTGAGTCCATTCGCGCGCTGATTGCACCCGGCGCGGAAAAACCGGCCACACCGCCGCCCGCACCAACGGCGGCCGGGATTACCGAGACCGCAGCGCAGAAAGACAAAGCTGAAGTTCCCCAAGCCTCCGAACCGGCAACAAGTTCCCGGCCCGGAATTTTTGTTGTTTTGGCCATTGTCGTCGTAGCCACACTGCTGGTTGGAGGAGTCTGGTGGAAGCTGAAGACGGCACAATTAGGAAGCGCCATCGTCACCGAAAAGCCGGCACAGGGCACTCCTGCTCCGCAGACAAAGCCAGAGTCGCAGGTGGTCACTGCTCCGGTTCCTGTGCCGCCTTCGAACGTCACCGCCGGCGCGCCGGCGGACACGCTAACCGAAACCACGGACTCGTCCACTACCCCGGCCACACCGCAGGAGCTTTCCAAATTTCCGCGGATTACCGGCATCCGCCACTGGTCTTCGGCCGATAGTTCGACTGTAGTGCTGGACCTTGACGATCAGGTGCAGTACGAGGCGCACCGGCTGAGCAATCCCGACCGCATCTATTTTGATCTCCGTGATACGGCGCTGGCCGCGGACCTGTCTACCAAGCCCATTGAGATTGGAGACACGATGATTCGCCGCATTCGCGTGGCCCAGCCGGTGGCGGGAATGACACGCGTCGTGCTCGAAACCGCAGCCAACTCAACATTTTCGGTCAGCCTGGAACCGAATCCTTATCGACTGGTGGTCGAGGTGCGAAAAGCCGGAGCTGTTCCCAAGGCTGTGAACCTGTTCCCCAACACGGTGCAGAGTGATAAGAACAAACTGGCTATCGTAGTGCCTCCGCCAACGAAACAAGACCTGCAGTGGCGCGCCATGGTTCCCAAGATGCGCATCGTGGTCGATGCCGGCCACGGCGGCTGGGATTTGGGCACCGTTGGGCGGCGCGGGCTGCTGGAGAAGGATCTTTGCCTGGAAATTGCTGAACGCCTCGGCAAGCTGCTGGAGAGCCGCCTGGGCGCGCAAGTCATTTACACACGTCAGGACGACAGCTATATTCCGCTGGACGAGCGGGCAGAGATCGCCAACCAGGCCCATGCCGACCTGTTCGTTTCGGTGCACGCGAACTATAGCGACCTGCCATCTGCGCGCGGCGTGGAGACCTATTACACGAACACGTTTTCATCCTCGACAGGCAAGGATCCGGACGAGCACAGCACCAACATGCCCAAGAGCATTCCTGTGCTCTCGCCGGTGGAACTGCATCAGCGGATCGAGCAGTCACGGCAACTGGCGGCGAGCGTTCAGCGCTCTTTGTATGGAACGCTTTCGGCGCAAAATCCGGGGTTACGCGATCGCGGAGTTAAGGAAGCGGGGTTCGTGGTGCTCACCGAAACCGCAATGCCCGGCATTTTGGCGGAAGTATCATTCGTTTCCAGTCCTACCGACGAGCAGAAACTACGCAGCGACGGATACCGCGAGCAGATTGCGGAAGCGCTCTACAAGGGAATCGCCCGCTACGCTGTCTCTTCAAAAGGCGTAAAGATGGCCAGCGCCGCGAAAGAAGAAAATTAGTCTACCGGCCGACCGGCCATTCTCGTGTGCTGCCGGAAGCAGGCATGTCTCTTAGCGCTCGACAGGTTTCTGCGACGAACTTGCGTTCTCTTTCTCATAGCCCGACGCGAGAGTTCCCTTGCTCTTGGCGATTGACAGAAGAGTTGGGTAGAACTGGACAAAGGTCGTGTCCACCGCGCCGTGCTCCTGATGGCACGTGTAGCAGGATGCGCCGGTGGGAGTCATCTTGGCGGTCTTGGTGCCGTCAAACCCAAAGAAGGCCCACTTGCCGGCGAATTTGGCTTCGTCTTTCACGTGCACTTCCAATCCCATGACCTCGCTTCCCTGGAAGTTGCCGGCCTGATTGATTGATCCCTTGCCTTCTGCCTTGCGTACCTCAAGGACGAGCATTGTCTTGTCAGGCCAGGTACCAGTCTCGGTGAATGCCTTATAGGACTCCGGGTTGACGAAGACGTTGTCGAACATGTGGTGGTCCATCGCCATAGGATTGGCGCTGTAGCTCATGTCGAAGCCGGTCGTAAGGTAGACCCATTGCCGGTAGTTTTCGGGAAGCTTCAACTGACCGTCGCTTGTATATTCCGGACCCGGGGAATCGGCGGGCACGGAAGCCGGTTTCACGAAAGCAGCGAAAGAGAGCGCAACGACCGCAATGAGCGTGAGTTTTGTGACCTTGCTGAGCATGCGACCTATTCTGCCGCTAATGCACCCTCGACGCTACACCACTGGCTGCACGAATCGGGAACTTCACTGCATTCTTTTCTCCTTAGTAGGCGACTGCGATAGGATTGCCCGATATGGATGCGAACCGCACCTTTGAACCACCGCACTGGTACTGGGTGCTAGCCCTCTGGCTGGGCGTCGGACTGTTTGACGCTTCACAGACTGTTTTTGTTATGCGCGCCGAGGGAATGCATCACAACTGGACCCGCCTCTTCATTACCAACGCCCTCGCGTGGCTCCCCTGGATGCTTGCGACTCCAATCATCTTCCGCCTTGGCTACCGATTCCCTGTTGGGCTATGGAAGCGTCCGAATTTCTGGATGTCGCATTTGTCAGCCATCGCGATCATCAATCTGTTTGCGGCAGGATGGGTCGCATTGTGGGAGAAGATGCTGAACCCATTTGCTCTGATGCCAGGACCTGAAGCTTTCGATCAGCTGTGGCTTCATAAGTTTTACGGCGGGGCGCTCTCGTCGATCATTCTTTACGTTCTATTGCTGCTCATCGCTCACATTTCGGACACCCAGCGAAGATTTGCCATGCAGCAAGCTGAAACCGCGCGACTGAACGAACAGCTGACGAAGGCACAATTGAACGCGCTTCGGCGACAGATCGAGCCACACTTCCTTTTCAACACGCTTAATGCCATCGCCGGACTCGTGCGCGAGCGGCGCGACGACGCGGCAGTGAACATGATCTCAAGTCTCAGCGATTTTTTGAGGCGAGTCGTAAATGACTCAGAGCATCCGCAGGTTTCGTTGGCGGAGGAACTGGAATTCACACGAAAGTATCTCGACATTCAGAAGGCGCGTTTCGCTGATCGTCTGGAATTCACGGTGGAAGTGCCGAACGAGATTCTCTTGGCTCAAGTTCCCAGCCTCATCCTGCAGCCCCTGGTTGAGAATGCCGTCAAGCATGGTATCGCCAAACGGGTACAAGGAGGCGCTGTTCGCATCACGGCGCTGCAGACAAATGGAATGCTCAGGCTGGCCGTTTACAACGACGGTCCGCATCTGATCGGCGGCTGGGAGGACGACCCCTCGAGCGTTGGAATACGGAACGTTCGCACACGCCTGGAGAGCTTGTATGGCAAAGAGTTCGAACTCAAACTCCGCAATCACCTCGGCGGCGTGGAGGTTCTGATTTCAGTGCCTTACGTTGCAGGTAAGGTGGCCTCCACAGAAGCTGAAGTGTTAGCGATGTCGGAGACCAATTAGACAAAGGTCGATTGCAGTCTAATGCTAAAATTCGCGCACTGATTGTTGACGATGAACCGCTCGCGCGGAGCAACGTCGCAGTGCTGCTCCGCAATGATCCTGATATCGAGATTGTGGGCGAATGCGGCTCGGGGCTAGAGGCGCTCGGTGAGATCCGCATCGCGAAGCCCGATTTACTTTTTCTCGATGTGCAGATGCCGGAGTGTGACGGCTTCGATGTCCTGGAAATGCTTGGAAGCGATTTGCCCGGGGCGATCATATTCGTAACTGCATACGATCGGTATGCGCTGCGAGCGTTTGAAGCCGGGGCGCTCGACTACTTGCTTAAACCTTTTACGAACACTCGCTTCGAACTGGCACTGACGCGAGCCAAGCATCGCATCCGCAGTCAGGGGTCCGGCGAGACCGGCATAGGCCGGCCCGAACGCGTCGTTGTTAAAAACGCAGGAGAGGTGTGCTTCCTGAAGATTTCAGATATTGACTGGATCGAAGCCGCCGACTATTACGCCTGCCTGCATGTCGGGCCTCGAAGTCACTTACTGCGGCGCAGCTTGTCAGAACTCGAAGCCGAACTCGATCCTGACCGATTCTGTCGCGTACATCGGTCCGGCATTGTGAATCTGGACCGCGTCCGCAGCTTGAGACTGCACGAGGACGGCGAATACGAGATCCTTCTCGAAACCGGAGCGAGGATCCGATTGAGCCGACGGTACCGTAAGCAACTGGTTGAGCGGATGGGCGTGCGTGGAGCTGCACTCGACGTCTGAGCCGCCGATCGAAAACAATCGACACCCAATCAGTTTTGTGTCGCCACGCCGCCGTATTGCTGAAGCCACTTCAGCTCTTCGCGCACCTTGATCTTTCCATGCCAGGGATTCTTGGAAAGCGAGTGCCCTTCTCCGGGGAAGATCAAGAGCGCGTTCGGGACGCCCAGAGAATAAAGCGCGTGTTCGAGAAGGTAGTCTTCCAGAACAGCGACGCGGATGTCGTCGGCGCCGGCAACCATGTGCGTCGGCGTGGTGACTTTGTTGATCTGGAAAATCGCGGCTTCGTCGTGATACCGCTGCTGGGCTTCCCACGGGCGTCCGCCAAGGAAATACGCATCGTCAAATGTCGTGTCGTCGTTGCCCCAGTTTCCGACGTGCTCAACGGCCCCGGCTCCAGTCATGGCCGCTTTGAAGCGAGTGGTCTGCGTGATCAGCCAGTTGGTCATGTATCCGCCGTAGCTGTAACCGGCAATGGCGAGTTGGTTGGAATCGGCGATGCCATCCTTTTCCAGCGCATCGATGCCTTCGAGAATGTCTTTGCCGGGTCGCGAAACGATCACGGGAACAATCTGCTCGAGGAACTTGTCTCCATAGCCGGTCGATCCGCGGTAGTTGGGCTGGAAGACAAGCCATCCATTGGCGGCGGCGAGAGCGGACCACTGGTACCAATCGGCCTCGAAGTGATTGCCATCGGCATCGGCGGGGCCGCCATGGATGAGCGTCAGCATGGGAAGATGCCTCGCTTCAAATTTCCCCGGAGGGTAGATCAGCATGCCCTCGACTGTCGTGCCATCGTCGGCTTTCCATTGATAGGGCTTTCCCTGCGGCAGATCGGATTGCGCAAGCTGCTGATTGAATGACGTGATCGGCTTGGCCTGTGCAAGCGCAGACGAACTGTCGGCGAGATAAATCTCTTCCGGCTGGGTGAGCGAACTGTAGACGAAAGCGACTCGCGGCGAATGCCGCGCCACCGAGATGTAGCCGAAGGTACCTTTCCAATCGCTTAATTGATGGAGCGACTGGCCTGCATTCGAGGTGGAGTACAGCGGAACTTCGGTGCCGACCCGCGCAGAAGCGAGAACCGATTCGGGCGACACGGCATAGTGTTCCAGAGAACCCACAAAATCCTTATTCCATTGCTCGACTGCGCCGGTATCCGCGTTGACCCAATACAGATGCGGCTGGCGGTCGCGATACGGGCCGCTAACGTCTCCGACTTCCACGCTGAAAAAGATGTGTTTGTTGTCGTTGGCCCAATGGAGGCGATCTTCGACAGCCTGATTATGCGTAACCTGATGCGGCTCAGCGGAGTTCGGGCCCACATCCACAATATAAATTTCGAAATCTGCAAGCTTTTCCTGGCGCTGATTAATGGAAGTGGTCACGAAGGCGAGTTTGCCGCCATCGGGAGACGTGACGAGCTGCGAAATCCGCAACGGAGACTTGGAGAGGGCGCGGCTGCCGGGAGTAATGCCGGGTTCCTTATCGTCCTTTTCCTGCTGCGCAGGTTTGGCTGCATGGTTCGCCAGCGCGGTGGCGAGCTCGAGAGCAAACAGGGTATCGCCGCGCTCGGCGGTGCGGTATTGTTGCACATCCTTCCACTGCTTCTTGTATTCGTCCTTCTGGGCCTTGGTCCAGGGATCGCGGGTCGCGTAATAAATAGTGCGCGAGTCGGCCGACCAGGAAAAGGAATGGACATTTTCATCCCCTTGCGTGATGGCAAAAGCTTCGCCTCCATTGGGAGAAATCAGGTAGAGCTGGCTGACAGGGTCGTCTTTGCTGTCAGAGTCGTCGGATTTGCCGCCGTCCGTTTTCCGGTCGGAGAGGAAGGCAATCCAGTGTCCATCGGGCGACCACTGCGGTTCGCTATCGTGGCCGGATTGCGTTAATTGGATCAGCGAATTGTTGCCGACGCGGTAGAGCCAGAGATCCTCGCGGAAAATCTGCTGGTCCCAGTCCGCGCGTTCGGTGCCGATCGCCACCGAATTGCCGTCGGGCGACATTTGAACGGCCGTGAAGCTGACGGAGTTGAAGAAACTGTCGAGCGTCACTTTGGGCTTCGATTGAGCTACGGTAAAAGATGAAATCGAGATGACGAGCGAGAGAACAGCGAGTCGATAGGTTCGCATGGGTCCCCGATGGAAAGAAGCGTTATACAACGCCGGGAAGCGAGATGCAAATCAAAGAAGGCGCAGGCGGTGGGGCTGCTTGAAACAGAGGCGATCCAAATGCGCGGCGCGGCGCCGCGGCGCAATCGACGTGACGTATCGGTGATTTCCCCCGGATCCTTCTCTGCGCCAAATCAGGTTGCGAAAGCTGACAGACCGGTGGAATTGCCGGCATGGGCGGAAAAATACTCAACTACTTGCCGGAATCCTTTAGTGCCTCTTCGAGGGACTGACCGCTGCTGACGTTGTGGTCAATTACACGCCAGCCATCATCGTAGTCGCGGAATCCGACCACAGATTTGTGACGGTGCTCGCCGGCGTAGAGAGCCGCTCCGATTTCGTTGACCGGCACCCACTTCCAGACGAATTCCACATCCGCCAAATGGCCTTGTTTGCTGATGCCGGTAATCCCAAGCAACTGCCTGCGTCGCACCGGGATGGTAAATGTCGTTTTGCCGCCTTCCTGAGGACCGGCAACCACGCGAATGGTTTCAACACCCGAAGGGGTAAGGACGACGTTCCAGCAAGGAGCAGGCGAAATGCCTGCGGGGCACGAAGTGGGATTGGCCGAGATCCAGCCATGGTGCTGAAGAATTTCAGTATCTGGCGAAAGGTAATCGTCGTTGGAAAAGATTCCGGTACGAAGTTCGGCCTGTTGCTGGGCTTTGAAAGCGGGAGACGCGGCGATCAGATCGGCAGCCAGACGCCGAGTGAGGAAGTCGCGCGGAGAACATCCGGTGAGGATGAGCGAGAACAAGGCAATGATCGGAATGTGCGATTTGCGCATTCGGCCGTTCTTAACGATTCGAAATTGTAACCAAGTGCGGGCGATTGTGCGGCAAGAAAGGAGTGGAGGTGATCTGTCCGTCGAATCGACTGGACCAGCGGCCGGGGATTTCAGCCGCACAGCCTGGACACCGACCTTCGCGGGTAAGGTTGTACTCGGTGACCAAATAGCCGTATCGGCGAATCAGGGTTTCATGGCATTGCGGACACGTTGTGTTTTCCGCATCGCCGACGCGCCCCGGCAGGTTTCCGGGATAGATGTAGCGCAGTCCTGATTGGCGGCCAATCTCCGCAGCACGCAGTAAATCATCAGCCGTGCTGTTGCGCGGGCCGGTCATTTTGTAGTCGCCATGAAAGGCTGTGACATGCCATGGAATATCGGGCGAAAGACGCGCAATAAACTCGGTGAGCCGGCGAAGTTCATCCTCGGAGTCGTTGAAATCAGGGATGAGCAAAGTGACAATTTCGAGCCACAATCCCATAGCGTGGATGCGGCGAATGCTGTCGAGGATGGGACCGATGCGCCCTCCGAGTTCGTGATAATGGCGATCGTCGAAGCTTTTCAGATCGACTTTGTACAGGTCGAGCCAGGGGCGCAGAAATTCGAGAACTCGCGGCGTGCCGTTTCCATTCGAGACGAAAGCGGTAAGCAGTCCGGCGGCTTTGGCCTCTTTGAAGACGGCAACAGCCCACTCGCTGGTGATTAACGGTTCGTTGTAGGTGCTGACGAGGACCTTGGCACCCTGATTAATCGCATCCCGCACCAGAGATTCAGGACTGGCCTTGAGCAGCGGCGAGATCGCATTTGGATCACGCAGCGCCTGCGAAGTCACCCAGTTCTGACAGTAAGCACAGTGCAGGTCGCATCCCAACATACCGAAGCTGTAAGCAAGGGCGCCGGGATGAGCGTGAAAGAAAGGCTTTTTTTCGATGGGATCGCACTGGATCCCGGCGACATATCCCCAGGGGACAAGCAGCTTTCCGCCGCGGTTAAAGCGGACTTTGCAAACGCCGGCCTGTCCTTCGGGAATGGGGCAGCAGTGTCCGCAGGAGTAGCAGCGGATGCGGTTCTTGTCCAGCTTCTCGTAAAGGCTGGGATCGGCCTCGCGAACACGTTCGTCCAAAATGCTGCGCAGCTTAGGCACCACGACCTCTTACTCAATTGTAATGCGGAGGCGAGCGGAGGGTGGTGAATCAGTGCGCCGCGTTTGAGGCGCTGGACTGATGCTGCTGGAGCCACATATCTGCCTGTTGTTCGATCACGCGAACCTGGTCGCGGGTGAGATGGGAAGAGAGTACCTGCGCCAGGGCTTTGCTGTTTTCTTCCCCGCCGGCGCGGGCGAGAACGGCCCAGAAATAGGCCTGGCTGATGTTCTGGGAAACCCCGCGTCCGCTCCAATAGAAAGAACTCAGCCGGAACTGGGCGCTCGGATCTCCCTGTTCCGCAGCTTTGGTGAACCATTGGATGGCCTGAGGCTCGTCCAGTTTCACGCCATCGCCGGTAGCATAGCGGACTCCCAGCGCATTCTGAGCCGCGGCGTCTCCGGAGCCCGCGCGGCGCTGCAATTCAGACAGAGACAGCTGATCCGGTGTTGCAGCCGCAGCATTGCTCCTCAATGGAGCAGACGCCAGCACAGTTTGCGCGCGAAGGCGGTGATGCTGAATCTGGACTTGAATCCAAGGAGCCAGAACAAATCCGAGGGCAAGAGCAATGGTAGCCGCCGCAGAGATCAGCACAATCAGATGGGAGCGGGGCAATGAAATTGCCGGACGCGGCGGCGATTCACGGGACTCTGATGCGCCGGTATTTATGGATCCGAACAGCACACTTCCAGGAGTGGGACTGACGGCGATTTCTTCCTGCGGGACGGGCTGATTGCCCACTGTAGAGCGGGACGAGGCGGACGCCAGAATATCGCTCATGCGTTGCAGTGCGGCGATATCTTGCTGCGCGAAGTAGTTGGGCAGCGGTGAGAAAACTTCGATCAATCCTATAACTTTGCTACCCACCCGGACCGGAGCTGCTAACAGGGAGCGCACGCCCAGCGCGCGGCATTGCTCGGCATTCACGCGGGGATCGGTTTCCGTGTCGCCACAACTGAGCATCAGGCCAGTACGAACGCAGAGGCCTGAAAATCCGGAATCGAGATGGAGCAGAGTGCCGACGGGGGGAGCGCCCGGGCCAGAAGAGGCCCGGCAGAGGATAGTTGCGGGATTTTCTGTGGCCAAGGCAATCGCTGAAGCGGAAGCCCGCAGCAGGCTCTGGGCGCGAGAAACCAGCAAGCGAAGAATAGCTTCATGGTCCGTTCTCAGAGAATCGACCTGCCGCTGCACGGCCGCCAAAGCAGCCAGCAAATCGCTGTAACTGGGGTTCGGTTGAGGAGCAATGTCGTTCCAGGAATTGGCGGTAACCCGCGGTTCGTCGGAAATTCCCGACATAGCATTGAGAAACAACCACTCCCGGAGACGGAGAAGTGAAGGGGAAGGAAGTTCAGAGAACAAGACTCCCGAGCGGCCCGATTTTTCCGACCAGATGACGCGACCCCTGGTATAGATCTCGCCGGTTGAATCGGCAAGATTCAGACAGAGGTCAACCTCCTTCCCAGCGGCAGGAGGGGCTTGGAACTGAATGGCCACCCCATCTTCATTGATGTCGAGGACCTCGTTCAGCTCAAGAATCGTGTCACGGGAATTGCCGAGGCGTGCATACGCGGGAGTTCGCACCTTGTGCCGTATTCTGCGGCGGCGGTTCGGTATGCCAGATCGGGGGATGGCAGTGCTGGCCATGGATTGTGCCGTTCGCCATCCATATTATCCGTGGTTAGAGGAAAAAGTAAGTGGTCTGATATCGGGTATTCACGGACATAAAAGCACGGCCCCGGAATCTTGCTTGGGGCCGTGTGTGCGCGGGGCGAGGAAAATCGGTCAGTCGATAAATTCAGAACTGGAGACCCGGAACCGCTAAGCTCCACCTTCCGGACCTGCCGTACCGTCGTCCACGGAGGTTTCCGCCAGAGCCTGAGCTAAAACCGAGGGCAGCGCCTTTTCCGCAGGCACGGGTTCCGGACTGGCGACCACCGGGACATCGTCGGCGGGCAGGTCGTGGCCGCAATCAGCGTCCAACAGCAACTCTTCAATCTGATGGAGCAACTGCGTCAGGCGCCGGGGATCAGGCTCGCGGATCGCCAACTCGCATAATTCACGCCAACGTTCTGGTATTTGCTCGCTCATGTGTTATTGAGGATTGTTTGCTATAGACCCGCTACTCACAAGCGCTAAAAAGCGCCATTTGAAAATTTCCCGTGGATTCGGTTTTTATTCGCTTAGGGCTTAGCGGGCCCGCAGAGTGACGGCAACCCGCTGTGATCGCTTGCAAATCTAAGGGGGGAAGCTGCCGTCGGAAAGGCGGGAAGGCGAAGAGTGCGGAGGGGATTTGAACGGGCAAGACCACAAGGTAAACGAAAACTAATTTTGGTGGCGGCCACTGCCGTGGCCATCCTGCTGGCGACTGCATCGTGTTTTGGGTCATTAGGGGCGGGAGCCGATTCCATCGAATCGGACCGCGCACACATGAAGGGAATGCATACCGTGATTCCCCATGCGGCATACACCCGCCACGAAATTCAATCGCCCACTGGACTCGTAGTGAACGAATACGTGTCTCCTTCAGGGCGCGTATTCGCCGTGACTTGGCGTGGGCCGTGGATGCCGGACCTGCGGCAGCTCCTGGGCACCTACTTCGATCAGTTTGTCCAGGCAGCCCGAGCCCAATCGCAACAATTCGCCGGACGCCATCCCCTTGTGATTCAAAACCCCGGACTGGTGGTGGTCGTGGCCGGACATCCACGCTGGTTCACGGGGAGCGCATACGTACCGGGGTTCGTGCCTGCCGGAATCAGGGCAGAGGGGCTGCGATGATACTCCGGACGGCAATGCAAGTATCCGCGGGAATGCTCTGCCTTCTGGCGATTTCATGTGGAGGGCCCGGTTTTTCGACCGCGAACTCCCCCCAGCGCACCTCGACAGCGGGAAATGTCCAGCCGATTTCGATTGGGTTGGGACCCAATGGAAATTATGCCAATGGTTTGTTCACAGACGTAACGATCTGCACTCCCGGAACCGCAAACTGCCAGACGATTAACAACGTCCTGGTGGACACGGGATCGTCGGGGCTCCGCCTGCTGGGTACCGTGGTCTCAATTCCGCTGCCCGATGAAATATCCTCCGACGGAAATACGATTCTAGAGTGTCTGCCCTTCATCAGCGGATATACCTGGGGGCCAGTGCGAGCAGCCGATGTGACACTTGCTCAGGAAAAGGCATCCGGCATTCCAGTACAAATTCTGGATGAAAGCCAATTCCCAGTCGCGGGCGGATGCAAAAGTAGCGGGCTGCCCTCCCAGGATTCGGTGCAGAAACTCGGAGCGAACGGCATCCTGGGAGTAGGTGAGTTTGCCCACGACTGCGGAGTGCCGTGTGGTACGGGCGGGTCGAGCAATCCCGGCTTGTATTACGCCTGCAACACTTCGGGCTGCGAGGTTACAGCCGAGAGTATGGCACAACAGGTGCAGAATCCAGTGGTCGCGTTTCAAGTTGACAACAATGGCGTGGAGATCTCATTGCCAGCGGTAACATTCCCGCAAGTGACGGCGACAGGGTCTTTGATCTTTGGAATCGGTACGGAATCAAATAACGGTCTGGGATCAGCCAGGGTGTACACCACCGACGAGTTCGGGAATTTCACAACGAAGTTCAACGGGCACAGCTACCCGGGCAGCTTCATCGACAGCGGCTCAAATGGGTTTTTCTTTCTGGATCCCAGCACCACAGGAATCCAGACGTGCTTGGACGCGAATGGGTTCTATTGTCCCGCGTCGACGGAAGACTTCTCTGCCGAGAATGACGGTCTAAATGGCACGGAGGGACGGGTAAGTTTCAGCGTTGCCAATGCGGATACGCTATTTAGCACCTCGGTGGATGCTGCTTTTTCCAACCTGGCAGGACCGAGTCCGGGTGTGTTCGATTGGGGGGTGCCATTCTTCTTCGGGCGAACGGTATTTACCGCGATTGAAGGAAGAAACACGCCGGCGGGCAAAGGTGCGTACTGGGCATATTAGGCCATAAATAACGAGCGCCCTGGACTCTTTCGAATCCAGGGCGCCCGGGCAGCCCTCCCCCAGAACTGCTCGATTGCAAAGGTAAACGGGTTACGAGTTTTTGCAAATGGCACGAGCGTGCCAGAGAATACCTCCAAAGTGCCACCTTGTAGGTTATTGATCCTAATACACTTATTACTTTAGTCCCAACGTCGCCAGTTTAGAAGCCCCGAAATGTGTGCAATTTCCTGCATCCTGGCCAAATGGTAAACGCTTCCTCTGAAGGAGATGACGGATTCTGCCGATGAAAGAACAGGCCGGTTCTGTCATGTTCCCGGGATTCCAAAATCCGCAGTTGTACGAAAGCATCCTGGAGGCGCTAAAGACGGGTGTTTATGTAGTAGACCGCCAGAAGCGCATTGTTTTCTGGAACGACGGTGCGGAGCGGATCACGGGATACCTGCGGCACGAAGTTGTAGGGCACTTGTGCGAGCAGAACGTTTTGAAGCACTGCAATGGGGAGGCGTGCGAGTTATGTGGCGATGCTTGTCCGCTGAGTACCGCCCTGCGAGATGCGAAATCAGTAGAAGCTACCGGCTTCATCCATCACAAAGCGGGGCACCGCATTCTGGTGCAGAGCTGGACGATTCCGGTTCGCGATGAGCATGGCTCGATTATAGGAGCGGTCGCGAGCTTCGATGCGCGGCACATCGTTCCCGAACCGGATCGCCGGGAGAACGATTTGAGCTCCTATGGAGTGCTCGACTCCGCGACCGGAGCGGCAAATCGCATGATGCTGCAGACGCGGTTACGAGAAACCCTGACAACATTTCTGGAACTCAATATTCCGTTCGGGATTCTCTGCATCCAGTTGGGCGACTTGAACGCGTTCCGCTCAAGTTATGGGCAGGAAGCGGCGACGACAATGTTGCGGGTTATGGCGCAAACCATCGAGATCAGCGTACGTCCGACAGATCTGGTCGGGCGCTGGTCGGAAGATCAGTTCCTTGTGATCCTGACCAATTGCAATCTGGCGGCATTTGAAATGATTCGCGAACGAGTGCGGAAGATGGTGGCCAGCAGCGGAATTGAATGGTGGGGCGAGGAACTGCACATCCGGGCGGGAGTGGAAAAAACCACGGCAGAAGCACAGGACACCTTCGAGCGCCTGCTGGAGCGCGTAGAGCATTCGTTCCGGCAAATCAAGGGCGAACGGGCGTCGGCGGCAACCGCGGGTGAGCAAGGCAGCGCAAGCTAGAAAATCATGTTCGTCATTATCGGGATTCTCGTAGTGCTGGGAGCGGTGGTTGGCGGCTATCTGATGGAGCACGGCAATATCCGCGTGCTGCTGCAACCGGCGGAACTGCTGATCATCGGGGGCGCAGGACTAGGCACGGTCCTGGTAGCCAACCCTCTTCACATCCTGAAGAAAATCATTGCCGGAATTGGTGGCGTCTTTGGCGGATCGCCATATACCAAGCAGCGATATATAGAAACTTTGAAGATGATGTATGACCTGCTGAACAAGGCGCGCAAAGAAGGTCTGATGACGTTGGAAACCGACATTGAAGAGCCCGAGAAGAGCGTGTTCTTCAGCAAGAATCCGGCATTCCTCAAGAATCATCACGTGCGCGATTTCGTCTGCGACACGATGCGCATGGCCATTACGGGGGTGGAAGTTTTCGAGGTCGACCAGATGCTCGATCTCGATATGGAAGTGCATCATCGCGATGCGGGACAGCCGACGACTTCGTTGAGCACCATGGCCGACTCGCTGCCCGGACTGGGAATTGTCGCCGCTGTGCTGGGAGTGGTGATCACGATGGGAGCGCTGGGTGGTCCTCCGGAGGAGATCGGGCACAAAGTCGCCGCCGCCCTGGTGGGAACATTCCTCGGCATCCTGCTGTGCTACGGATTTGTGGGACCGATCGCGGCGAACATGGCCAAGGCAGCAGACGAAGAATATGCATTTCTCTATGTACTGCGCGTGATGATGATTTCCTTTCTGAAAGGCACGGCTCCCATTATGGCGGTAGAGGTCGCGCGGCGGGCGATTCCCGGGCATGTTCGTCCGTCATTCAAGGAACTGGAGCAAGCGTGCCGCGGAGGCGCGGCCACGGCCACCGCGGCATCAGCCTAGCGTGGGAGTTGGAGCATGGACAAAGCTCATCCGATCATCATCGTCAAGAAGAAAGGCGGCCACGGCGGCCATCACGGTGGCGCGTGGAAGGTCGCGTATGCCGACTTCGTGACCGCCATGATGGCGCTGTTCATCGTGCTCTGGCTTCTGAACAGCAGCAAGCAGATTCAAGAAGCGGTGGGCGGCTACTTCAAGGATCCGACTGGCACGTCAAAAAAAGTGGGATCGAACATGGCTGGCGCCGGCGAGAACTTCGTGCTCACCCGCGACAACATGCCGAAATTGAAAGACCAACTGCAGAAAGCGATCCGGCAATTAAACGATTTCGAAAAGCTCAAGAATCATATTGAGATGACCGTCACGACCGAAGGCCTGAGGATCGAGTTGACGGAATCCGCATCGGGTACATTCTTCGACAGCGGAAGCGCGGAACTTAACGCTGACGGGCACGAACTGCTGATCATGCTGGCGAAAGAATTGTCGGACTTGCCGAACAAGCTTTCCATCGAGGGCCACACGGACTCGAATCCATTTGCGGGTTCGGGCAATTACGGAAACTGGGAATTATCGACCGACCGGGCCAACTCGGCGCGGCGGTTAATGCAGTCGAATGGAATCCGCGCGGACCAGGTCACACAGGTGCGAGGGTTTGCCGATCAGCGACTGCGAAAGCCGGAAGACCCGACCGACCCATCGAACCGGAGAATCTCGATCGTCGTGCAATACGTGCTGAAAAATCCTGAGGAACACGACGGAGCAGGCGCGGAAGAGGTCCCGAAAAAGGCGCCCGGAGCGGTCGAGTCAGCGAAGCCAGAATCCGCAAAGTAGGCGGACGTTCCGGCCCAGACCCCACAACGAAGGTTACCCACAGAACCGCACCCCGGCTTCGCACGCCGCTGTATAATGCGCGGTTTTGATTCTTTCTCCCGGAGCTTACCTCTATGAAACAGCGCGTCCGCTTGTTGTCTGTATTGGTCACATTCCTGATTTTGGTCGTGCCCGCCTGGTCCCAGGAAAAAGTTGACCTGGAAACGATCACGAAGATTCGCTACGAAGGATTCCACAACTCCAAGGTGATGGATTTCGCTTCGGGGCTGATGGATTCCATTGGCGAGCGGCTGACTGGATCTCCGAACATGAAACGTGCCAATGAATGGACGCGGGATGAGTTCACCACCTTGGGACTGAGCAACGCTCACCTGGAATCTTGGGGGCCGTTCGGGCGCGGTTGGGCGAATCAGTATGTGAATGTGCGGATGACGTCGCCGGACGTGGTGACGCTGATCGCCTATCCGAAAGCGTGGACTCCGGGAACAAACGGCGTCGTGCAAGGCAAATGCGTGCGGGTGATCGCGAATGACAAGAGCGATTTTGAAAAATATCGCGGCAAACTCGCGGGCATGATCGTGATCCTGGGAGCCG
>DAIDGW010000147.1 GCA_027452245.1 Acidobacteriaceae bacterium | reverse complement strand
TCTCTCGGTATCTCCTGATGATCGAAATAGCCTGTTCGGGCATTGCAGCGCTCGCAATGGGAGCGCTCATTGGGGGATTGAACGGCAAGCTTGTCTTGCTCCCGCCGGCTCAGTCGACGGGCGGAACTGGGTTTGAAGGATGATCAGCAACCGTCAGATTGAGATGAGTCCGAAATGAATCAAAACAAGGGAAAGGGTTGCGACAATTGCCCAAAGAACGATCCCTTGCAGCAGAGGACGAACCCCAACCTGCTTCAGCGTCGCCCTGGAAATACCAGTACCGATCAGGTAGAGGGTAACCGTCAGGCCGGTCTTTCCAAGAGAGCTCAATTGCGGATACAGCGGACCCAAAACAGGAAAATAGGTCCCAGCTAACGCTGCCAGGCAAAACAACAGAATGAACCATGGCCACTTAGTGCCTTTTGTGCTCTTTCTCAGAAACGCCAGAGAAAAGACGACCGGAACAATCCACAGAGCGCGAACGAGTTTGATCGTTGTGCCGACCATTAGCGCCTGCGATCCGTATTTAGCGGTTGCTCCTACGACCGAACTGGTGTCGTGAATGGCGAGTGCCGACCACAATCCGAATTGTGTTTGGGTGAGATGAAGCGCATAGCCGATCGCAGGAAATAGAAAAAGGGCGACCGAGTTCAGCACGAAAACCGTTCCCAGAGAAACCGCCATTTCTTCCTCGCCTGCATTGACAACCGGAGCGACAGCCGCGATGGCACTCCCACCGCAAATCGCTGTCCCCGCACTGATCAGAAGCGAAGCCTTGTGCTGCACCTTCAGCAGGTAACCAAGGCCCAGTCCGATGAACAGCGCAAAGCTGATGCTGATCGCGGTGTACAGGAAACCGCTTCGGCCGGCGCGCACCACGTCGTGCAACTTCATTCCGAAACCCAGGGCAACAATCGAAGCCTGGAGCAGGAAAGCAGAAAGTTTCTTTGCATCGAGATGATACGGGTGCGCGAACGAGAGCCCGTAAATTAGCCCGGCTAGAAGTGCTATCGGTGCTGAAATTAAGCCGGTGGCAGCTACGATGAGTCCGACGAAGAACAAGTTCTTGGTATTCAAGGTCCCCTACGATTGACAGAATTCCAGTGTCTCTTCCGCATGGTGAGTTGTCCAAACAGTAATTTTTATTGCTGATCTATGTTGCTTATTGCTTGCTCGCGGCCAGCTTGCCAACCGCGGTGTAGACTCGAATTCATCGTGGTTCTGCAGCGGTCGAACCCAATCGCCGTGACCTTTGCCCGGGAGTTATCAACGCTCGGCGGGATCGCACGAATTGGAGGAAGGGGAGCGCTAAGCCTTGGGGTTCCTGCCCGAGGGGATAAACAATGCTTAGTGGACGCGTGATGCGTACTCCGCGGATGGGTACTACACGTACCGACTTCACTTGCAGTTCCTTGCTGATTGACCAGAGTGAGGCGAAGCCGATTCCCAGACCAGATTCAATAGCGGTGATAATACCTTCCGTGGAGTCAAACTCCATGGCGATATTCAGCTCCCTGGCCCTTATGCCATGCTTCTGCAAAGCCAGTTCAATCACCCGCCGTGTTCCCGACCCGTGTTCGCGCATGAGTAGACGCTCATCTTTCACTTCGTGAGGATGAATGAAAGAGCGCTCACTCCATTCATGCGCTGGCGCAACGATCAAGACGATTTCGTCTTCCAGGAACTTCTCGGCTCGCATGTCTCGCCGCATCGTCGGTCCTTCAACGAATCCTATTGAAATCTCGCGTGCATGAAGCGCTTCAAGAACCTGCTCGGTATTGCAGGTGAGCACGCGTGGCTGGGTCTTAGGGTGATGCTGCAAGAATTGCGCAAGGATGTGCGGCAGGATGTACTGGGCAATCGTCAGCGATGCGCCTATGTGCAGATCGCCCTTTTGCTCGCTGGCAAACTGAGACAAGGCAGCCAAAGCATCGGTTTCCAGCCGATCAATCTTCTGTGCATACTTCAGCAACAGGATTCCGGGCCGCGTTAGCGTGATACGCGCGCCACTCCGGTCGAAGATCTGCACTCCCAACTGATCTTCAAGTGTCTTGATCTGCGATGTGACCGCAGGTTGAGTCAGGCAGAGCTCTTCCGCAGCCCTCCGGAAATTCAAATGCTCCGCAACAGTTCGAAATACCTTTAGGCGGAAGTTAACCATGCAAGTCTGGTCGTATCAGAGCTACACGCACACACTCAACCGACTGGATAAATCATTGTATCGCCTATAAGGTTCTGCAAAATCTTGTCCTGACAAACGGGCACCAGGCACAGGGAGGAGGAGCATGCCCCCTCCTCCCATGCTTCTTACTAGATCAAGCATTTCAGATGCAGTTAATTTTAATAATTACGCCGTCCTCCCGACCATGCAGGGATTCCTTGGGAATCACGTAACGTCAAGGTCTGGTCGCCCTTCTTGATCTGTCGCGCCACAATGGCATCCTTCTCGCCAAGTTTTACTCGTGATCCGACGACTTCGATCTGGTCTCCTTTGGCAAAAGAGAAACCCTTTTGCTGCACATATCCCGTTGGCCCGACGCAAACGTCAAGCGTTTCCGATTCAGTCTTAAGTGTGAGATGGGTTCCAACACGCCTTCCCATACACGGTTGTTGTTGAACGCCTTCCACTGACCCCGTAAGCGTCACCTCTGTTTTCGGATCATAGATGCGCATGCCCGCTCCTGGGCCCTGGGCTACAGCAATTGTGGTTACAGCTAAGAAGGTCAAAAGCATGAGGGCTGCTGCTGTCTTCCTGTGCATGTCGCTTGCTCCTTTCTGATATGACTTATCCAATGTCGAGGACGTCGGCCGGTTTGTGCTGCTGGTTTTCAAATATGAGCGAGGCCTCTCTGAGTTCTTAGTGTGGCGTTGTGTTTGACGACGTCTCCCTTGTATTTGCATGCCGATCGAGGTCTGCGGCTGAGGCACGAAGAAAGAGAGGAAGCTTTACTCACTACGGTGACGACTGCGAAGCGGGTTTTCACCGTGAGCACCTCACTTACGGCGAGGCTATCTGAGGCTCTGCCTGTATAAATGCAGGAATTGATTCTTTGTTACGGTGAGCCCAGGAAAAATTCCGGTGCACAGGCCCAAGAACACAGAAAAGCAGTCTGTGTTGCAATTTGCATCAGCGGGCATCCTGCGCAAAATTACTCGCCAGATTGTTCAAGAAGCCTTTGTATTGTGGCATTGCCATATGTATCCAACTCGCAGCCAACTTCATCCATAGCGTCGAGAGGAATTTATGAAGAACTTTAAATATATGGTGAAAAGCGATAAATCGTTTGATGCCGCTGTAAACGCGGTTCAGCAGAAGGCAGCGGAAAAAGGTTTCCACGTTCTCCACACGCACGACTTTGCCGGGACACTGGCAGAAAATGGGTTTCCACGCGAACCGCTGAAGGTGGTTGAAATCTGCAATGCGGTGTACGCAAATGAAGTGCTGAAAAAAGACGTTGGTATTGCCTTGATGCTCCCGTGTCCAATTGCGGTGTATACCAGAAATGGCAAGACGGAGATCAGCACAATGCGTCCTTCTGCCCTTGTTGATTTCTACCCCGACTCTGACATTACGGAAATCGCGGGTGCCGTTGAAAGTACGGTGCTTGAGATTATCGACGAAGCAAAATAGTTTTTGACGCAGGATCCAGCTTGGCTCAAGGGAGTCGAAGAATGCTCAGACCTGAAATAGAAAGAAGAGTCCCAGCCCGGTCAATGCCAGGCCGTACCATCGCTCAAGTTTCGCGGCTCGAGTCTTGATGGCCAGGCGAGCCCCGAGATGAGAAAAAGGAATTGCGCCGAGCGCTACTAAACCGGTAACGAGCCAGGAAATATGACCGAGATACGCATGAACGACGGTGCCTGGCAGCGCCAGAACAGTGGAAACTGCCAGCGAGCAGGCGAAGGCTTTCTTCATTGGCTGCTTCAGAAATTGTGTGTAGCTCGGCACCAAGAGAAATCCTCCCGCATTTGCCAGCAGCCCTGAGATTAGTCCCACAAACGTTGCGACTCCGATGAGTCTTGCTCGCCAGTAGCGCGGCCGGCGCTCTTCCGGATTGTCGATCGCCGCTCTCGCTAAGGAGAGATCTTTGGGAAAAAAGAGAAAAGAGATGCCAAAGATAAGTACTAGAACTCCCGTCATTGAAAGCAACGGCCGCGCCCCGACGACGTAAGAGAGGAACGAGCCAACAACAATCGCTGGAGTGCCTACCCCAATGCTCCACCACACAATCTCCCAATCCAGCAGTTGAGACCGCCAATATTGCGCGGACGCTACCATGGTGCTTGGCACAGTGGCAGGTAAAGGCGAGGCGACGGCGATGAATCCGGGAAAGCCTATGAGACTGAGTAGGGGAGTAGCGACAGCACTACCGCCCTTGCCGAACAAGCCTCCAAGAAAACCGATGATTACCCCCGTGACCAGTGCTCCCAGATATCGCAGGATCATTGTTCGGCCATTCTCCGGGGCAATTCAATAGATCTCCCAGTCATGACTTGGCGTTCAGCTTTAACTCCTTTGTGCCGGCAAATGATGCGCCCGAAGCGAACGGGATCATTATGACCGTCCACTTCGCAGGGTACCTCTCGGCCATCGTTACTGGACCCCGCTTGTGAGACTTGTAACAAACGATTCGAATTTGCATTTCTCCCTTTAGGGGGCTCAGTCATGTTGCGAATCCTGATTTTCGACGAACCAACTTCCGTAAAGATGAGGCTGGAAGGAAACCTCACCGGCGAAACCGTACCCCTGCTCACCGAACGTTGGGCTGAGGTGCGAAGCAGATTGAAAGATCGGAAGGCGATTCTCGACTTGGGAGATGTTACGGAGCTTGACGAGGCCGGCCGTCGCACCTTGGCTTGGCTTGCCAGCGCAGGAGTCAGATTCGGGTATGCTCATCCCAATGTTCGTCCGTTCGTGGAAGACTTGGCCTGCGATATTCCCGGAGTCTCGCATTTCACAGCTGGCCTCTGGAGGCGGCTACACTTGACAGATTGCGCTGAACGCTGGGATTCACCGCATCGATTGTGTCGCTTGATATGCGCGATCTTGCCATCTTCATTGCGTCCGTGCGGCTGCCGAACCAACTAGCTAGCCAGTCACTTGGCACAGAGCCATTTCTGGCCTTACACGAAATTGAGATTCGGCTCGTCGCGACCACCGGTCGCGTTTAGCGCGCTCAAGTGAATCCCCGCGAACCTGATGAGCCGCATCCGCCCGCGGAGAAGCCAGAAAACTTCCGCTCAATGTTGGAGGAATGACACTGCGGACATTCGATGTCGCTGTCTGCATCCTTCATACGTCGGAGCTGTTCGAAAGCCTTCCCGCAATTCCGGCACTGGTACTCGTAAAGAGGCATAGTTATCGTTCGTTTTCACAATGATACAACCACGTTTCCTGTTCAAGCCTCGACAGCACCTGCCGCAGGAGCCACTAATACTTGCGGTTCAAAAACAATCTGGCTCTGTAGAGAGCGGGATACCAGGCATGCGCGTTCTGCTTTCTCTAAGAGACGTGTTCCTCGCTCCCTGTCAGATTCACTATCAATTGTGAGCGTAGGCCGCACGGCCAGCCGCGTGAACCTGAATCCGCCTTCCTCTTTTTCCACTTGGCCCGCAACTGAAACTTCCAGGCTGCCGGTGGAAAACTTCGATATTTCTGCGATGGCTTGGAATGTCGTGATGAAGCAAGTGGCTACCGCCGCTGTAAAAAAATGTTCCGGGCTCCATACACCTGCCGTTCCCTGAAACTGCGGAGGTGCCGAGAAGTCCATTGCTGGATCGACATCGTGGCCCTTGACCACCCCTCGCCTCCCCCTAGTCCAGCGAGCTGAAGATTCAAATGTATAGCTTGGGCTCATGCTCCATTTCCTCGCCAGATAAATGCAAGATGTAGGGAATTCGTTACGGGGAAGTCGGCAGCCATTCCGTGGAACACATTACTCCAATGTGAATTCCCATCCGCAGTACTGACCTGGCTTTGCGTCGGGCGGACAGTGGAGACAGGTGGTGCGAATCCGGGGATCGATGGTCGCAGCAAATGTCTCGAACTCTACCTCGCCCACAGACTTGCAGGGGAAATTGGAGAGGCCCTTCTGAAGTCTGGTGTCCTGTACCCGGCAAGCATCCATGAAGAAACGCAGCCGCCTGCGATCCTCGGACCACTCGGTTCTTTGCGAGTTGATAACCGCATAGAGCCTCAGGTTCAATGCTTTTTCAAGGGCAGCAAGACCGCCGCCCGATCCTAGATTGAAAGTCGTCATGATGCGTCTTGCTTCCGCGCCAGCAAACCTCTTCCATGATTGAGCGTCCAGATCAATCGCGCTTGGCATCCCATAGCGCTCCTCCGCGGCCAGAAACCAGCAACCGTCGTGCGCCAGCCAGTTTTTGGCGAACATCTCGAGGGCGCGTAATAGATCCTCCCGATCCATCTCTGCAAATGCATGCTTCTGGTGCTCAGCCATCGTCTCGATTTCTCCTTCTGCACGGCGATTCTCATCTCTGTCACAATTCGCATGCGGACAGCTCAATAAAAGAATGCGAAATAGGGGAAGTTGTTACAGCATAGTGATCGCGGCAGCTTTTCAGGCGGATTCGCGCTGGCATCACCGCCCGTCGTCGGAAGAAAGCCTGACACTCATCTCGGGTAGTCCCCGGCGATGTAGCCCTCCAACTCCTCAATGTGCTGAGCCTGTCCCGAAATCACCCATTTCACCAAATCGCCCATGGACACGATGCCCATCACATCACCATTTTCATGCACCACAGGAAGGTGCCGAAAGCGACCGCTCGTCATCATGCTCATGCACTCATCAATAGTGTGTTTCGGAGTTACGCTAAATACAGGCGAACTCATGATCTCGCTCACCGCTGTCTCCTTTGAGGAGCGCCCTTTCAGAATCACTTTGCGAGCGTAATCCCTCTCGGACATGATGCCTAGGAGTGTGCCGTCGGAGATCACCAACAACGCGCCCACTCCTTCGATTGCCATCTTTTCAATAGCCTCGTAGACCGACTGCTCAGGCCGGATCGAAAGTACTCGGCTGTTTTCCTTTTTGTGCAAAATTGTGTGCACCGTGTCCGTGAATCTCATTGCGGTTCCCCTCGACTTTCTTGAGATCGCCACCCGGCTTATGTTCACTGATTCGATCGCCGACTTGAGGACGAATCCCGCGGCGTGGATACGGAGCCCCCAGAAAGATCCTTGGTGTTTCGCGTTCGTCATCTAGCGCCGTAACCCAAGTTTGATTCCGTCATCCTACACCCTGGAGTCAATCCCTATGGCTGGAGTCTCTCGCAGGATGCATCAGGCGTGACCAACTGATCCGGTTCCAGTCGCTGTATTTACTTGAAAAAATGAGGTTTATATTTCTTGACATATAATTACATATTGCAATATAACTATTGCAATCTGAGATATGAAATTGAGCGAGAAAATCCGGTATTTGCGCGAAGTCGAGGGGTCTCTTCGGGGACTGGGGCGTCCCATGACACAGCTGGAAATCGTTGCCGCAATCAAGAAGGAGTTGGGCAAGAGCATCAGTCAGTCGTACCTGTCCCAAATCGAAAGTGGATCGCGGCCGCACATGACGCAGTCCTCGCGAGCTCTACTCGCAAAGTTTTTCAAGGTGCATCCGGGATTTCTGGTAGACGATCCGGAAGGCTACCAAACGGAATTAACCTCCGATCTTCGCACTACGGAAGGCAAGCTCGATGTCTGGCTTCTGCAAGGGTCAGAGCGTTTCGCCAGCGATCCGGAGTTGAGCAATGTGCTGATCAAGTGCGCGCGAGAAAAGGACACGCGCCGTTGCCTGCTGCTTCTTGGTGCGATTCTGGAAACTCCTGGACTAGCGGACCGCCTGTTTGAAGCCTTGCAGCCGGAAAGCAGTCGACGCACTGGGGAGGGGAGGCGAATTCGATGACTCACCTGTTTACCTGGGCGGATTTCTATCTGGTCTGCTTCGCAGTTGGCTTTTGCTTCAGCTTCCTGTCTTTTGTCTTTGGAAGCTTCCGCATTGGGCATCGGATGCATCCGCCGCATCTGCACGGCCATGTCGGGGCGCACGTCCATGCTGGCATCGGACAGCATGGTACTGGCGCTCGCGGTGCGGTTCGCGGCCAGGCTGGGGAAATCTCGCCCTTCAATTTCATGAGCTTTATGGCGTTCATTGCCTGGTTTGGCGGGGCAGGGTTTCTGCTGACGCGGTACTCGAGCCTGTGGGTAGGTTTCGAACTCATCGTATCCATCTGCGTCGGCCTGGTCGGCGGCGGGATTGTGTTCTTGTTCATGAGCAAAGTCCTGATTTCGCGAGAAGAATTCATGGACCCTGCCGATTACGAGATGGTCGGAGTGCTGGGTTCGATCTGCAGCCCCATCCGCGAAGGTGGCACGGGCGAGTTGTTGTACTCGCAGATGGGAACTCGCCGCGTCTGCGGTGCTCGCAGTGATGACGGCAAGGCCATCCCCAAGGGCAGCGAAGTGGTCGTCACACGTTATGAGCGCGGCCTGGCGTATGTGCGGCTATGGAGTGATTTATCAGAGGGAGAGTGACTACGAATGAAGACGCGTTACGCATGGGCGACTCTGCTGATGTGGCTGGTGCTTCCCGTCACCTTTCTCGATTCGTGGCTGGTGTGGGATCGTCTGCCGCACCGCATGGCGGTGCACTTTGATGCCAACTGGAATCCCAACGGCTGGACTACGCGCGAAAGTTCGGTTGATTTCTCGGTGCTCGTTGTTCTTTTCATGCTGGTGGTCTTCACCGTGATCAGCTTCCTCGTGCGCCGCTCGCCAGGGCCTCGTGCGGCCACTGAGTTGATGTCGTGGGGGTTGCTCGTCTTCTTTTATGCGGTGCTGGCATTCGTCTGCGGATTGCACCATTGGGTGCTCCGTTATAACCTCGACCATCCACCGCAAGCCTCGTCGTGCCTTGTCACAACAGAAGCCTTGCGACGCTGACCGGCGGGATGCGCAGAAAAGTTCCAAGCTGGCGGCAAAGAGATTACCGCTCATAGCTGGTTTAGGAGGGAGTTTTATGTTGCAAGTACCAACCGTTGTTGAAATCTGGATCGTGATTGGCTTGGGGTTGATGGCGATTCTGTTTCTCATCAGCACCATGGCCAGGCTGTACCGCAAGGCCGGGCCGCATGAAGCACTCATCGTGTACGGCTTTGGCGGAACTCGTGTGGTCAAAGGACACGGCACGATGGTCTTCCCCATGGTGCAAGTCTGCCGCGAACTTTCGCTCGAGCTAATGTCGTTTGATGTGGCTCCGCAGCAGGATCTTTACACTAAGCAAGGCGTCGCGGTGACCGTGGAGGCCGTCGCGCAGATCAAGGTGAAGTCCGACACAGAATCGATTCTCACCGCGTCGGAGCAGTTCCTTACCAAGACCGACGACGAGCGCCAAGGCCTGATCCGCCTGGTGATGGAAGGTCACTTGCGCGGCATCATCGGACAGTTGACGGTCGAAGAGATCGTTAAGCAACCGGAGATGGTTTCTGATCGCATGCGTTCCACTTGCGCTGACGACATGAACAAGATGGGTCTGGAAGTCATCTCCTTCACGATCAAAGAAGTCCGCGACAAAAACGAATACATCACCAACATGGGACGCCCCGACGTCGCCCGCATCAAGCGCGATGCCGATGTGGCCGCTGCCGAAGCCGATCGTGATACGGCGATTAAGCGCGCGCTGGCGCAGCGGGAAGCGGCTGTCGCGAAAGCCCAGGCCGACCAGGAGCGGGTTGCAGCCGAGACTGCGTCGCTTGCCAAACAGGCCGAAGCGCAGCGCGATCTCGAAGTCAAGAAAGCGCAGTACCAGGAAGTCACCAAGCGGCAGCAGGCACAGGCCGACAAGGCGTATGACATCCAGACCAATATCATGCAGCAGCAGGTTGTCGCCGAACAGGTGAAGGTGCAGCAGGTCGAGAAAGAGCAACAGGTCAAGGTGCAGGAAGCCGAGATCAATCGCCGCGAGAAAGAACTGATCGCAACCGTGTTGAAGCAGGCCGAGGTCGAGCGTCAGCGCATCGAAACCCTCGCTGCTGCCGAAAAGCAGCGTCTGATGGTCGAAGCCGAGGGGCACGCTTCCTCGATCCGCGCTCAGGGAGAAGCCGAAGCCGAGATCATCTTCAAGAAAGGCGAGGCGGAAGCCAAAGCGATGAACGTGAAAGCCGAGGCCTATCAGGAATACAACCAGGCTGCGGTCGTCGACAAACTGCTGACTGGATTGCCGGAAGTAGTGAAAGCATTGGCCAGCCCGCTGGCAAATGTCGATAAGATCACGATCGTGTCGACCGGAAACGGCGATGCTGCCGGGATGAACAAGATCACCGGAGACATTACCAAAATGGCTGCGCAAGTTCCGGCACTGTTTGAGACGCTCTCGGGCATGCCTCTGGGTGAACTGCTCGGCAAAGTCCGCCAGATCGGCGATAAGGCTCCCAAGCCTCCCCTGGTGAATGGCGATTGATAAACGAACTGGAATGCCCCATGTCTCGCCGAGGTTGCGAGACATGGGAATCTCGAAATGGGAGCAAGGCGATGTTGGCAACAGCAGCAGTGGAGCATGCGATGTCCGAGAAGACGCCGACGACCGAGAATGCAAGCACAAAGCCGAAAGGCACCGGTCTCGGTCTTGCGTTTGGAGCCGCTCTGGGCGCGGTGGCCGGCGTGATGGCCGGGCACATCGCCATCTGGTTGACGCTCGGCATTGCCATCGGGGTAGCCATCGGCAGCACCTGGAGTCCCAAAAGGAACGCATGCCCGCAATGCCAAGCTCTGCAACGCATACATGGAAAGTTGAAATGAAACCGAGCTACGAGCCGCGAGTTACGAGGGCCGAGCGGCAGATTCAGACCTTAACTCGAGGCTCTAAGCCCCAACCTGAAGCTGATTTCAAAGGAGTCCATCATGGCACTACTAGAGCGAGTCGCAACGTTAGTCCGGGCCAACCTCAATGATCTGATCGATAAGGCCGAAGATCCGGACAAGATGATCAAGCAGGTGATCCTCGACATGCAGAACCAGCTTCTGCAGGTCAAGACTCAGGTCGCGATTGCTATCGCCGATCAGCACCTGCTGGAAAAAAAGCAGAAGGAAAACGAGAGCAAGATCGCCGAGTGGATGCGCAAGGCCGAACTGGCGGTCGACAAGAAAGAGGACGATCTTGCGCGCGCATCGTTGCAGCGCGTTGAAAGCTATCGGGACCTGAGCGAGAGTTTTGCCCAGCAGTCCGTCGACCAGAAGGCGCAGGTGGAAAATCTGAAATTGGCTTTGCGCAACCTTGAACAGAAGCTGACTGAAGCGCAAGCGAAAGCCGATTTGCTCATCGCACAACATCGCCGTGCACGGGCCGTCAATAAGGCGAGTGACGCCCGCATAGCGATCGGCGACAACGCGAAGTCTACCACCTTCGATCGCATGAAGAACAAGGCAGCGCACGCGGAAGCCTTGAGCCAGGCCAAATCCGAACTCGCTGCCGACAACATCGAGGAGCGCCTAGCCGCCCTCGATAAACACGATCGCATCGAGCAATTGCTGGCCGAATTGAAGGCGAAGCGGGGAGCCTGATCAATATATAGGGTAGTTTGCTTCGGGTTTATGCTCCCGGTTGCGGCCCTTGACAGGCGATGGCGGGCAGGACTGTGAGCCAATATTCCAGAGTTGGACTCTGGCTCGCACGCGAATCGCGACATCGGGTATTCTCTTGCTGATGGAAAAAGTTTTTGATTTCGACTCTTCGCCCGACGCCTACACCGCCGATGCAGCGGTGCTCTGTTGTTTCGACGAGCGCATTCGGCACGCCGTGCAGAAATTCCTGAGCCGTCGCGAGATCCTGCACCCGGATATGGTCGTTGTCGCTGGAGGTGCCAAGACCCTAGCCTCACCGCGCAATGACTTCGAACGCGATTTCATCCTCGAGCAACTGCGCATGTCCATCCTGCTCCATAAAACTACCCGCGCCATCCTGATGAGCCACTCCGATTGTGCCACTTACGGAGGGCTTGCTGCCTTTGGCGGAAATCGCCAACGCGAAGCCGAGCACCATCGACAGGAGCTGCAGCGCGCCGCCGAGCTAGTGCGCGCCCGTTTTCCCGGGATAGAGGTCGAAACCTATTTCGTGACCTTTGAAGGGGTGTTTTCTACCTCTGGGACTATCAAGAAGGTCGCCTAGTGTAGCCGGACAGAGGCGGGATGTAATATCCTAGAAAATCCCGAAGGGAAAGCCTAAACTTGTCGCCGTGCGGTGGGTCAGTCGGTGCGCGCATCTCCCAATTTGACTCATCGCGGCTGTGCTAGTGTGGCTATACTGCGGAGTCCATCTCCACCCAACGAAGGGAAGTTCATGAGGAAGCTGGCGCTCTTAGGCCTTCTGATCTATGCATTGGTACTTGCCGGATGCGGCACCACGACCAGCAGTCCGATAACCACTGCCACAGCCAATGGAACCTGGTCCGCTCAACTCACCGGAGGAGCCGGTGATGCGAGCGCCATTAGTTTCGTCACTCAATTCATCGTGAATGGCGATGGTTCGCTCGAAGTCGTTAGCCTCACGTTTTTGACGACCCAGACAAGTGGATCATGTTTTCCCAAAGGCGCAACCGCTGGCGGTACGCTCAATCTGACCACCAATCCCTACAACGTGGTCGTGGGAAATCTCACATTTAATGTAAACTCCACTCCGCCCGGTACGAAGCTTGTTATGACCGGGGTTGAGAACGGCACCTCGGTGACTGGCGTCACAGGAGGCAACTCGATTACCGGCAATTGGACGATGACTGGCAGTTGCAGTGGGTACGGCAATTTCACCATGACCGAAAGCGGTGGCGGCACCGCTGCCACTTCTCAGAACCACTCGCTGCGGTAAGCAACCCACCAGGCGATAAAGAGAATGGGAATGGTGGCTGCCATGCCCCACCAGAATGGCAGCACAAAATCTGCGATCAGGCCAAGGCCCCCGAATACCAGCCAGAAGATTTTTCTCTCCACGCTCAGATTGTAGGCTTTCGCGTCGTCTGTTCAAGACTTTCGCTGGTTCCTGCGTTGCTATACATTGGGAACCATGAAACGTTCGCTGCAGCAGCTAGCCGAGGCGCTCGGAGCACGGCTTCAAGGCCCCGGCGCTCTCGTCATTAGTGGGGTGGCGAGCGTCAAGGCCGCTTCTTCCCAGGACTTGGTGTTTGTTGAAGACGCGAAATACCTGGCTGCTGCTCTGAATTCTGCTGCGGGAGCGGTGATTGCCGCGGACCTTCCCTTATCAGGCGGAAATGCCAAGCCCTTGCTCATTAGCTCCCATCCAAAATTGACCTTCGCTCGTGCTGCCCGCCTGCTGGAGGATTCGCCTGAAGAAGCTGGGATCGACCCTAATTCCTCGATCCATCCCGCTGCACATTTGGCTGCGGGCGTTACCATCGGACCACGGGCTGTCATCGGCGCAAACGCGAGCATTGGACCAAACACATACATTGGTTCGGGGGCGGTAGTCAGCCCCGGCGTAAAGATTGGACGGGATTGCCTCATTCACCCCAATGCCGCCATCTACGCCGGAACAACCATCGGAGACCGCGTCATCATCCATGCCGGCGCCGTTCTCGGAAGCGATGGCTTCGGCTACGTATGCGACCCCAACACCGGTCAGTACGAGAAGTTTCCCCAAGTCGGGAAACTCGTCATCGAGGCTGACGTAGAAATCGGCGCCAATTCGACGATCGATCGGGGAGCGCTCGAAGAAACCCGCATTGGACGCGGCGCTAAGATCGACAATCTCGTGCACATCGGTCACAACTGTCAGATCGGCGAAGATGTCATCATCGCGGCGCAGACTGGCCTTTCCGGCAGCATCACCATCGAAAACGGCGTCGTGCTCGGAGGTCAAGTGGGTATCGGCGAACATGCCCGTGTGTGCGAGGGCGTAATGGTTGGCGGGCAAGGTGGAATTCTGCCCAATAAGATTCTGCGCGGGAAGGGAATCGCGTTCTGGGGAACTCCAGTTCAGCCGCTGCGAGATTATTTGAAGCAACTCGCCGCCTTGGCGAAGCTGTCTACTAGAAGGAAGTAGGAGACCAGATCGCTAGCTATGCCTATTATTGTCATTGGCGGACATTCCCGGAGCGTGGGAAAGACCAGCGTTGTCTCCGGTCTGATTGCTGCCTTGCGTGATTTCGACTGGACCGCCATCAAGATTACCCAGTACGGCCATGGGGTCTGTTCTATGAGCGGAGCGGCATGTGACTGTGCCTGCCCCGACGGTTCCTGGGTCATCTCGGAAGATCACGACCGCTCCGGCCAATCCGATACATCTCGTTTCCTGGTCGCAGGCGCAACCCGTTCGCTTTGGGTGCGTACGCAGCAAGGAAAACTTGCCGACGCCATGCCCGCTTTGCGCCGGCAAATCGATGGCCAAAGGAGTGTGATCATCGAGTCGAACAGTGTCATGCAGTACCTTCAGCCGGATCTCTATCTAACGGTTCTCGATCCTGCCATCGCGGATTTCAAGAAATCTGCTCGTGAGTTCCTGAGCCGAGCGGACGCGGCCATCCTTCATTCCCCTATGAGAACACGTTGGCACGACATCTCGATCCCAGAAAAATCAGATTGCCCAATTTTTCAAATAACCCCACCATCCTACGTCACCAAAGAAATCGCCGAGTTCGTCCATAGCAGCTTGAAGTAGCAAAGCACCCTCGTGCGGATCAATCGCGTACAGCCTTCACCGCTGGTGCTGGCGACTGGCTGCCGTCGGTGCGGTCTAGCAACCAGGCGACGGGCAACTGCATTTTGCTATCCTCGACTGTGCGGCAAATCCATCCCAGTGCATGGCTCCTTGTGCTGCTCTCGGCAGCTCTGCAAGTGCTGATCTTTCCCCTACCCGGTTTGTACGTTTTTTCCTGGATGGCTCTGGCCCCGCTTGTTCTGGCATTGCTACGGGCCCGTCCCGCCGGCGCACTCGAAATTGAAGATCATTTGAAGTTGCAGCCTGCCACTCCTGCGCAAGGATTTCTTCTCGCGTACGTCAGCGGCATCCTGTGGTTTGCGGGTACCTGCTATTGGATTTTCGACACCATGCGGCTGTATGGCGGGCTTAGTCCGGCCGCTGCTTTGCTCGTTCTGATTCTTTTCTGTCTTTATCTGGCTCTCTATCACGGATTCTTTGGCCTCTTGCTCGCGCTGCTTGCAGGTCCCGGCCACGACGACCGGCGTGCCCTTGTGGCCGCTCCGTTTTTATGGGTGGCCGTCGAACTTGCCCGGACCCGCATCACCGGATTCCCATGGAACCTGCTCGGCATCTCGCAAATTAATAACGTTGCCCTTGCACGCATCGCGGCTTGGACGGGTGTCTATGGGATTTCATTCGAAATTGTTCTCGTCAACGTAGCTTTGGCGGCCGCATTCGTCGTCCCCCGAAAGAAGCGCGGACCTCTTCTCGTTGCCGCTCTCGCCGCCGCGGTTGTTCTGCAGTCGGGACAGTTGATCGAAGCTCCAGCCACTGTTTCCAATCGTGCGGCCCTCCTGGTGCAACAGAACATTCCGGTCGCCGCCAATTGGACACGCGACTACTACGAAAACACTCTTCGCGACTTGAGCAACCTGACAGTCAATTCCGCCCAGGCGGATTCTTCACAACTCGAGCCCGGAAAGATCTCCGCAACCAAAATAGATCTGCTTGTCTGGCCTGAATCGCCTGCCCCGTTTCTGACGAACGATCCTCTATTCCGTTCTGCCGTTAGTGAAACCGCTCGGCGCGCGGGATCCTGGATGGTGGTCGGTGCGATCGGTGTTCCTGAAAGCCGGTCGCAAGGACCCAATGCTCCGATGTTCAACTCGGCCGCGTTAGTTAACCCTTCCGGCGAATGGATCACCCGCTATGACAAGGTCCATCTCGTTCCCTTTGGCGAATACCTGCCGTTTCCCGATCTTTTTTCCTTTGCTGGAGGCCTCACGAGAGAAGTCGGTCAGTTCGAAGCTGGCTCTTCTCGCTCCCCGCTTAATGCTGGTGGAGCTCGTTTGGGGATTTTCATCTGTTACGAGTCTGTTTTCCCCGACGAAGTCCGCCAATTCGCCAACAACGGAGCCCAGGTCTTCGTGAACATTTCCAACGACGGCTGGTATGGAGACAGCGGCGCCTACGCCCAGCACCTCAACCAGACCCGCATGCGCGCCATCGAAAATGACCGCTGGATCCTTAGCACGACCGATACCGGTGTCACGGGCTCGATTGATCCCTGGGGACGCGTCGTGACTCAGCTTCCAAGAAAGCAACGCGCCGCGCTGGTCGCTCCCTATGCGCTTACATCTGTTACTACGTTCTACACGCGTCACGGTGATTGGTTCGCGTATCTGTGTGCGATAATTTCAATCGGAGCGCTCATCGCGCGCTTCACATCCCGCACCAAAGGCAAGCAATCGAATGAATCAAGAATTGGAACAGGAATACGGATCGTTAAGTAAAAAGGTGCGAGACCTCCGGGAGTATCTTTGACGCGGGCAAGCTTCGTCCGCAGCTAGCCGAAATCGAAAAGCAGGCCGCTGACCCGGGCCTCTGGGCGAATCCGCAGAAATCCCAGCAGGTCATGCGCGAGAAAAAGCGTTTGGAGCACATCCTTGCCACTGACGACGACCTCGCTCGCCGTGGCGACGACATTTCCGCCTATTTTGATCTCGCCCGCGAAGGCGAGAATGTCGATTCCGAGCTGCAACGGGAAATACAGACCCTCCGGGATCTCATCGACAAACTCGAGACCGAAACACTGCTCTCCGGCGAAAATGACGCTCGAAACGCGATCGTGACCATCCATCCCGGTGCCGGTGGGACCGAGTCACAGGATTGGGCTGACATGCTTTTGCGCATGTATCTTCGCTGGGCGGAACGCCAGGGGTTCCAAACCGTCCTTTACGACTATCAACCCGGCGAAGAAGCCGGACTCAAATCCGCGACCTTTGCCGTGAATGGTGAATATGCCTTCGGCCTGCTCACCAGTGAAATCGGCGTGCATCGCCTTGTGCGCATCTCTCCCTTCGATCAGGCCAAGCGGCGCCACACCTCCTTTGCCAGCGTCTTTGTATCACCCGAAATTGACGACAGCATCGAAGTCGTCATCAAGCCGGAAGAGATTCGCGTCGACACTTACCGTTCCAGCGGCAAAGGCGGACAGCACGTGAACACCACTGATTCAGCTGTCCGCATCACGCACATTCCCACCGGACTTGTTGCCAGTTGCCAGAACGAGCGTTCGCAGCATAAAAACCGCGAGCGCGCCATGAGCATGCTGCGCTCCAAGCTCTACGAGTTCGAGATGGAGAAGAAGCGCGAGGCCACGAAGAAGATTGAAGACTCCAAGCTCGACATCGACTTTGGATCGCAAATCCGCTCATACGTTCTCCAGCCTTACCGCCTCATCAAGGACCATCGCACAAAAACGGAGGTCGGCGACGTGGACCGCGTACTGGACGGCGATCTGCAGCCATTCATCCGCGCCTACCTGCTCATGCGCCGCGGAGAAAAGCAGTAATGTCTGCGCCGAAAAAATCAAAATCGAGGAGGCCGATCCAGTTGGGCCCGCGCTTTCATCGCGCCTTTTCGTTCGCTGCCAAGCTCCATTCCGGACAGGCCCGTAAAGCCTCCAGCATCCCTTACCTTGCGCATCTCATGGGAGTTTCTTCGCTGGTCCTGGAAGCTGGCGGTGACGAAGAGATGGCGATTGCCGCCCTCCTGCATGATGTGGTCGAAGACTGCGGCGGCGAGGCAATGCTCGAAGAAGTTCGGAAGCGTTTCGGTGCACGGGTTGCAAAAATCGTTGACGGATGCACAGACGCCTACGCGATCCCGAAGCCACCCTGGCGCCAGCGCAAAGAAGACTATCTCGAACATTTGAAGAGCGCTGACGATGAAACCCGGCTGGTCTCCGCAGCCGACAAGCTGAACAATGTCCGTTCAATCCTCTCCGATTACCGTGCCGTTGGCGAGCTTGTCTGGGAGCGTTTCAATGGTGGACGCCAGGGGACTCTTTGGTACTACCGCGCTCTACTCGACGAATTTCTTGCCCGTCCTTTGAACCGCATCACTTGCGACCTGGAATTAGCGGTCGAAGAACTGGAATCCATCGCAAATCCGCGTTGAAATTCCCAGTGACAAAGGTAATCTTCGCTCATCCCCCTCTCCCGCTTAGCATGGGACCTGTACTCCCATGCCTCCGACTCCCATGCGTACTCTTGATCAGATTCGTGCTTCCCGGCTTCCTGCCAACATGATGCAGTTTGCGGCTCGCGGCGCCTTGTCCGTTCCTCCCGCAGAAAGTATCGAAATTCTTGTCTATCTGGCCCGGCACAACAAAGTTTTCGGCGATCTGGCCCGCATGACATTGGCTGGCTGGGATGAGAAGGCTTGTATCGCGGCTGCTGCTGATCCGCAAACCTCTGTAGTGGTGCTCGACTACTTTATCTCTCCCGATAATCTCAGGCCTCGGATTTTGCCTGCTCTGCTGGAGAATCCCGCTGTCCCGGACGACAAGATTGCCAAGCTTGCGGTTTCGGCCACAGCCGAAACCATTCACATCATGTTGGGGAGTCCACGAGTCAAAGCTTCGCGCCCGATTCTGGAAATGCTCCGTTCCAATCCTTACATCAAGGAAGACGATCTGAAGCAGATCACCGGGATCATAGAAGGAAGGTCTCACCCAGAGCAGGAATCTGTACCCGAGGCTGAATCAGCGGCGCAACCGGGACCTGCTTCCAGCGATACGTCTACGGCAGAATCCGGTTCGCCTCAGACCGCCGACGAGCATGATCCCGACCTGCATGCCTACCTCGCCGAGCATGCTTCGGAAATTGCCGCAGAAGGTGAAAAGAAATTTCAGGCGATCGGCAGCGGTCTCGACCTCAATGCTGAAGCACGACCTGAGCATGCGGAAGAGAAGGGTGCTCCCGCGACGGCAGTTCCAGCCCTAGCCAGTTCTGGCGCGGCTGCCGCCCCGGCTCACGCTCCACATCAAGCTCAGGCACATAAACCTCACGCCGTCGAGGGAAAGCGCGAAAACACGTTGCAGAAGATCTCTGCCCTTGATGTCAAAGGACGCATCCAACTCGCGCTTAAAGGCAACAAAGAAGAACGCTCCATTCTGATCCGCGACGGTACTAAGGTCGTAGCGTTGGCGGTTCTCGAAGCCCCCAAACTTACCGATGGCGAGGTCGAAAAATTCGCCGGCCAGAAAAACGTGCTCGAAGCCGTCTTGCGCCAGATCCCGCTCAAGCGCCGCTTCATGAAAAATTACATTGTCGTTCGCAACCTGGTTGCGAATCCGCGCACCCCGCTCGATCTCGGCCTCAACCTCATGAAAAATCTGTTGGTCGTGGACCTGAAGAATCTCTCTACCAATAAGGAAGTTTCCGAGACCATCCGAAAGCTCGCCCTAAAGATGTACAAACAGAAAATCGAAGAAGCCAACAAGAAGTGACGTAAGATGCTGGAGTGAACCAATTGGATCCCATTGCTGACCTGCTGAAACACTCCAGAACCATTGCCGTCGTCGGACTTTCGAATAATCCAATGCGCCCTAGCCATGGCGTCTCTGCCTACATGCAGAGCCAGGGTTACCGCATCATTCCGGTCAATCCCGAAATTGAGGAAGCCTTGGGCGAGAAAGCCTATGCCTCATTGCGAGATGTCCCTGAAAAGATTGACATCGTCAACATCTTTCGCCGCCCAGAGTTTGTCGAGCCGATCGTTGACGAGGCAATCGGGCTGAAGGTTCCGTCTATATGGATGCAAGAAGAAGTTATCCACGAAAAAGCCGCCGAGAAGGCCCGCAAGGCCGGCATCTTCGTCGTGATGGATCGCTGCATTCTGAAGGAACATCAGGTCAGGTTTCGCTAGTTAGCGGTTCACGCCCACAAATACCACCGTGGCGTCATCGCGCACGCCACACCCATTCGCAAATGAACGAACATCGTCCACGATGCTCACGGCTGACGCATTCGGCTTCATTGCGTGCTCAGTCAGCCGGCATAGCCCGAATTCCTCTTCTTCTCCATCCACAGCTTCGGTGATTCCGTCGCTGTAAAAGACCAGCCGGGATCCCGGAGACAATTTCAATTCTGTCTCGGAATAGTCGCCACAAACCAGGCCGAGCGGTAAGCCATGCTCGACTTCGAGAAAGTGCTCCCCGTCGTTGTCAATGAAGAGCGGCGGCAAATGCCCCGCGTTAGCGAACATCATGGTTCGCTTGGCTGGATCCAGCACCCCATAAACAAGCGTCACAAATCTTCCCGCGGGAAAATCATTCACCAGCAATTGATTGAGCTTGGTCAGCACCTCTCCCGGTGTGCAGCATGCTTCTGCCAGCGACCGCAGCATCCCGCGGGTTGCCGACATCAGCAGCGCAGCCCCCGTACCTTTACCGGAAACGTCGGCGAGCACGATTCCCAACCGGCCATCCGGGAAGGGAATGAAGTCGTACCAGTCACCGCCAACCGCTCGCGCTGGAACACTCAAGCCGGAAATCGCAAATCCGGGAATGTACGGCGAACTCTTGGGCAAAAGCGCCTGCTGAATGTTGCGAGCATCTTCGGCATCGCGATCGAGTGCCGCTCGTTCCAGGTGAATTCGGCGAGCGTTGTTAATAGCCACGGCCACGTGATCGCAGAAAGCCTGCAGCAATCGCAGTTGCTGCCGCGGGAATCCGTCGAGCTCCGGGTGCGATGCGGTGAACACTCCCACCAACCGTTCGCCCGCGTGCAACGGAATTGCCACTTCCGACCGGGTTGCTTCTTCGCATCCGATGTAATAGGGATCTTTATCGACATCCGGCGCGTAGCGCATCTGTCCCGTGGATGCCACGTACCCCACCATCCCCTCACGCCCAATCTTCAAACTCCAGCCCTTGCCATGTTGCGTGCATCCCCGGACTCCAGTTAGAACCATCTCTTCGCGGTCTTCATCATGCAGAAAGATGCTGGCCTCCACACATCCGAAGGATTGGGTCAGTTCGTGAACAATGCTGTCTATGAGTTGATCCAGGTCGAGGATGGATGCAATCTTCTGCGCAGCCTTCTGCACCCGCTGCAGGTCCTGGATGAGATCGGCGGAAGGAACCGGCCGCGGATTATCCACTCTCGCGAGATTAGGAACCGCCCCCATGAGATTAGCCTCTCGATGCTTAAACGGATGCTATGCGGGTACCTTACGATTCTTTCTTTCTCGCGCTTTCGTGCTGTCCCACGCGGACCCGTTGACGCTTGATTTCTTCCATCCGTTCCCGAATCCGTTTCTCAATCCCCTCGTTCGTCGGATGATAGTACATGCGCTCCCGCAAGTTATCCGGCAGGCATTGCATGTCCGCAACTTTCCCTTCAACATCATGAGCGTACTCGTAGCCGCGTCCGTATCCCAGCCCCTTCATGAGTTTCGTGGGAGCGTTCCGCAGATGCAGCGGCACGGGTTCCGCTGCGGTTGCCTCGACATCCTGTTGCACGGCACCATATGCGGTATAAAGGGCATTCGATTTCGGCGCCAACGAGAGATAAACAACCGCCTGCGCGAGAGCCAGATTGCCCTCAGGCATTCCAATGAAATCCACCGCATCTCGTGCCGCCATGCACAACGACAATGCATTCGGATCAGCCAGGCCGATATCTTCCACGGCCATCCGCACCACCCGACGCGCAATGTAAAGCGGATCTTCACCCGCTTCCAGCATGCGTCCCAGCCAATACAGCGCCGCATCGGGGTCGCTGTTCCTCACCGATTTATGCAGCGCCGAAATCAGGTTGTAATGTTCTTCGCCTGTCTTGTCATAAAGCAGCACCCTCCTCTGCAGCGCATCGTGAATAATTTCATCCGTGATTTCCCGGCCATCTTCGGGTGTCCCACTTCTGGTGGGTTCTGCCCGAGATGAGGATTTTGTCAATCCTGCAGCCACTTCCAGCACGTTGTATGCGCTGCGGGCATCGCCGCTGGTGTAGCTGGCGATTTTTTTCAGCACCTCAGCGGAAGCCTTCAGTTCGAGTGCCCCTAACCCGCGTTCTCGATCCGTCAATGCGCGCTCCAGCAGCAGCACAATCTGCTCTTCGCTCAACGGCTGCAGCACATACACACGGCAGCGCGATAGCAATGCCGGATTGATCTCAAACGATGGATTTTCCGTCGTCGCTCCAATCAGCCGGATATTGCCCTTTTCGACATGCGGCAGAAACGCATCTTGTTGCGCTTTGTTGAAACGGTGGATCTCGTCGATGAACACGATAGTCCGCGTTCCGTACTGCCGAGCCCGCTCCGCATCCGCCATGACCTGCTTGATCTCTTTGATCCCTGAGAGCACGGCCGAAAACTCGATGAACTCGGCCTTCGTCATGGCCGCGATAATCTTCGCTAACGTGGTTTTTCCCGTCCCCGGAGGCCCCCAGAAAATCAGCGATCCCATATCGTCGCGCTCGATTTGCGCGCGCAACGGTTTGCCCGGACCGATCAGGTGTTCCTGCCCTACGTATTCCTCCAGTGTGCGCGGACGCATCCTGTCCGCCAGCGGACGTGTGGCATCCGCCGCGCTACCTGTATTCGGAAGGGGCTGAAACAAACTCATCACTTACTCAAGCTTTCGTCGGAGAACCGGTCGCCTGTTTACAACTGTCCTCTCTGCCTCGCCGCCTCATACAAAATGATGCTCCCCGCCACCCCTGCGTTCAACGATTCCACGTGCTCACTGTGCGGGATCGCCACACTCTCATCCATTTTTGCGGCCATCCCACGCGGCAGGCCGCTTCCTTCACTCCCCACAAAAATTGCGGCTGCAGTGGCGAGGTTCGCTTGGACCAGTGGCGTGCCTTTGTGGGACGACGTCGCGAGCAAACGCACCCCAGACGTTCTCAGCTTATTGATGACCTCTTCCATCGCTCCTGCCACTCTGGCCACCACCAGCGGCATGCGGAAAATCGAACCTGCCGATGCCCGGATCACCTTCGAGTTGATTGCGCTCACCGTACCTTCACCCAGGATCACTCCCGCACTGCCAAAGGCCTCTGCCGAGCGCACAATCGTGCCGACATTTCCCGGATCCTGTAAGCCTGCAAGCACCACAACCGGCCCAACCGTCAGACGATCCAAGACGTCGTCCAGGGAAAACTGTTTCAACCTCACCAACGCCGCCACGCCCTGCGGAGTTTCGCTCGCCACCGCTGCATTGAACAACTTGTCGGGGAGAAGAAGCGTCTCCACATGCGAGCCGATCTGAGGCAATAACCGCTCTGCCCGTTCCGGTGCCGATTCTTCGAAGAACACGGCTCGGAATCGCAAGCCGCTCCGGATTGCTTCCTCCACGATCCTCATTCCTTCGATCGCACAGTATCCATCGGATGTGAGGTCAGCGCGTGAGAACGCCTGCCGCAGTTCTTTGACCAGCGCATTATGACGTCCTTCAATCTTCCGTAATCGTTCGCCACTGCTCCGCAATGCTGGGTTTGCCATCGTTGCTGCGCTCCCTCACTGCATCATACCCGGACGACGCCGGTGACCATTGATGAGGATTAGCGGCCGGATAATTTGCCAGCCTGCCGCCCGTCGTTCTTGCCCGGCCGTGCATCGAACCATGGACCCCACTCACTTCACTTTTGCCGTATTATGATAATTTTCACGCTATTTCGAAACGAAATATCTGCTCAGTGAAGGGAGCGCCGTGCGCGCCGAGATCGTCAAAATCAATAGTGAAACTCCGGAAGTCTCCTTGGTAAAGTATGCCGCCGACCAGATCCGTGCCGGTGAAGTCCTGGGCATGCCAACCGACACTTTTTATGGACTCGCTGCCGACCCGTTCAATCTCCGCGCGGTCGACAAAGTTTACGAGATCAAAACTCGCTCGCGGCACAAGCCGTTGTCGCTACTGATTGGAAGTGTCGATCAGGCGGAAGAAATGGCGAAAGCCCTGCCTTCAGAGTTTTATGCCCTGGCGAGAAAATTCTGGCCCGGACCGCTTACCATCATCGTCAAAGCCGGTTCTCGCCTGCCCTTGAAAGTCACTGCCAACACAGGCAATGTCGCTCTCCGTGTGCCCAACGCCAAGATTCCGCTGGCCGTCGTGACTGCCGCGGCGATCCCGATTACCGCCACCTCGGCTAACTTAAGCGGCGCCGCCGAGTGTACAACGGCCGATCAGGTCCGCGACCAGCTCCATGGACGCATTAACATCATCGTCGATGGCGGCACTTCACCGCGGGACGTCGCCTCCACCATCATCGATTTGAGCGGTGATGATGGCAGATGGAAGGTTATCCGCGAAGGCGCGATCCCTTCCGAGCAGATCACCAAGTTTCTTGCTGAGGAGGGATGAGAAGAAACGCCGCGAATCGGTCTCTCTGGCGCCGTTTCCTGTGGCGGACGTTCCTGCTGTTGACATTGGCAGCCGCGGCTTTTCTCGCGGTGACCGCTTTCCGTATCGTTCGCACGGCTTCGTTACAGCAGGATATCCACGCAGATGCTATCGTTATCTTTGGCGCGGCAGAATATGACGGTCATCCCTCGCCCGTTTTACGGGCCCGCCTCGATCAGGGATACAGACTCTTCGAGCAAGGTCTCGCTACCGTCGTAATCACCACCGGCGGTGCTGCCGCCGATCCCAAATTCAGTGAAGGTGGTGTCGGCCACGATTATCTTCTCCATCGTGGTATCCCCGAACGAGCCCTCATCGCCGAAACTCAGGGCCGCGACACCTCCGAGTCCGCCAGTCGCGTTGCCGTAATCATGCGCGCCAATAAGATGCATAGCTGCATCGCCGTTAGCGACGCCTATCACGTCTTCCGCATCCGCGAGCTTTTGCAGAGTCAGGGAATCATGCCCGTTTACGTAGCTCCGCGGCCGGATTCCCGTCCCCATAGCGTCATGCAGCGTTGCGTGGCCGTGTTGCGCGAATCTGCCAGCTATCTGTTATGGACCCTAGGAGTAACCTGAAGCTTTCCTGTCTTCGCACGACCTATATGCGGCAAAACTTAAGACAGCTTGCTTACCATCCGTTTCGCTCGCGCAGCCCGATGATCTGCGCGACATGGTGTTTCCCATGCCACGCGTACATTGCCAGCGTTTTCTCCAGATCCATGACGCCCAGTTCTGGATGGCGAATTGTGCTTTTCCAGTCGGCTGCAGACAGCGACGCCATCAACCGCATCCAGCGAGTATGCAGCGACTCGAGCAGCATCAATGAAACTTCGATGGGAGTTGTTTGGCTGTCGGCCAATATCGCCCATTTATCTTCTGCGTAGGGTTTGATCGTGGGTTCCTTCTCGGTCAGTCCCAGCTTGAATCGGATGTAGGCATTCATGTGACTATCCGGAAGGTGATGCACTACCTGCCGCACCGTCCATCCCGCTGGACGATACGGCGTATTCAATTGCTCCTCCGAGAGCCCCGTGACCGCCGCTCGCAGGTTTGCCGGAGTTGTGGAAATGTCTTCCAGGAATTGCTGTTTCTGACTCTCGTCCGGTGGCCCGGCGTAGTGGAACTTTCCAATCGGATATTGCGGATCAGTCATCCCGCCTCCCTTTCATCAAGCGATTTGGATGATCCCCAACCCCCGAAGGTTCAGGAACTTGCAGGTTTTGGCTTACTGAAATTTCTGTGGTTCCGGTTACGATACGGTTGCGGCCCGACCGCTTCGCGTCGAACATTCTTTCGTCAGCCACCGCGAACAGTTTTGCCGCCCTGTTCCCATCTTGCGGAAAGCTCGCAAGTCCAGCGCTGAACGTGACCTGTACTTGGTGCTCTGCCGAGGGCACCAGAATCGGCGTCTTCTCCACCAGCCGTCGCAAATGTTCCAATCGCTGTACCGCGACGTTCATGTTCGCGTCCGGCAACAGGATCATGAACTCCTCGCCGCCGTATCGTCCGGCAATATCGCTCTGCCGGAACGACTTATTTAGAAGTTCACCCAACCTCTTCAGCACGATATCTCCGGCGAGATGCCCGTGCGCATCGTTCAGTTGTTTGAAGTGGTCGGCATCGATAATCGCAATCGTGAGCGCATTGCCGTAGCGCTTCGCCCGGGTGAGTTCAACCTCAAATCGGTCGTCCACATAGGCCCGATTGAATAATCCAGTCACCGGATCTCTGGTCGCCAGCTGTAGCAACCGTTGGCTGCGCGCTACCAGCGCCACGCCCAGTGCCGACGCGATCAGCAGAATGATGAATCGCGATATCTGCGCCGACCAGTTAAACACTCCATACTCATAGGGCGCGTATGCCGGGCTATTCAGGTCCCAATGCAGGGCCGTGAACAATACGATCGCCATGTATTCGCCTAGCGACAGCAATCCCGTGATGATGGAAACCCGTGTGTCATACCGGATGCTGCTGGCCGCGATCGCCAGAAAGTATCCTTCAAAAACGACCTTGCTATTTACCGCCGTGTGTGGCTCGTTCATGACGAGAAACAGAATCAGCCCGGCGCTCACCAGGGTGACATCGAAACCGCTGGTCGCAAAGCTGAGCCATGATGGATTGAACTGCCGCGCCAGCGACCAATAAATCAGCGCGGAAAAAAGAAACGTGCCCACCGTCAGGCTGACGCCGACAATGACTTCTTTGAGATTGATCGGAAAAAATAGAACGTTGATCAGGGGAATCAGCAAAAGTACGGACGCCAATCCCAGCCGGACTTTCGCCACCAGGACCTCGCCCGCCATTCCGGCACTTGCCAGCACTGGATCCGGCGGCGACCACAAAGATTTCAGGAACTGCTCCTTCATAACTCTGCTGCGCCGTTCAGGAACCGCTCACAGGGCCTGCCGAGGCGCCTACACAACCAAGGGTGGCAACAGCCTACGGCGCATTGCGTCCTGGTGCAACCAAATTTTGAATCACACTTTCCGAAATAGCTTGCAGACGAAAACTACGCTTCACCGAAAGATCGGCCTTTGATGGAATCGAGTCTGGCTCATAACTACAAGGCATTGTATGGCGCTTCTTTTATGTCCATGCAATTGTGCTTTAATTTGCGGTTCCACCCGACACGTCTTTTGTGCATCAAATTTGAGCTTGTGAGCTAAACTCTCAGTGCCGTGGGGCTTAGCTGTTCAAGCCTGAAAAATGCGTTCGAGGACTCCCTATGCCTGCGTCGGTCTGGTCAGGACACTTGACATTTGGTCTCATCTCCATGCCAGTTCGTCTGTTCTCCGGTGCGCGCAGTTCCGGAATTTCCTTCCACATGCTGCACCGCCCCGACAGAGTGCGCGTCAAGCAGCAATACATCTGCCCGGTTGAGAACGTTGTCGTGGATCGTTCCGACATCGTCAAGGGTTATGAATTCCGCAAAGACGAATATGTGGTTATCGAACCGGACGAGATCAAGAAGATTGAACCTCAGACCGCCAAGACCATGGAAATCCTCGAATTCGTGAAGTCCAGCGAGGTCGATCCGGTCTACTTTGAATCCTCCTACTACATGATGCCCGAAGAAGCTGGCCGTCGCCCCTATGCCCTACTCACGAAGGCGCTCGAGGAAAGCGAATACGTCGCCATCGCCAAGGTCACCATGCACAATCGCGAGTACACTACCTTCCTGCGTCCACACGAAGGCGGACTCATGCTCCACACCATGTACTACGAGGACGAAGTCCGCAAGGTGGATGGATTTGGCGCTCCCGACGTGGAACTGAAGGAGGCAGAGGTCAAAGTCGCGCACCAGCTCATAGAGGCCCTCGCCGACGAGTGGAATCCGGAAAAATACAAAGATGAATTCCAGGAGAATCTTAAGAAGCTGATCGAAACAAAACTGGAAGGTGGAGAAGTCGCCGAAGCTCCCAAACCCAAAAAACTCGCTCCGGTTGTGGATCTCATGGCCGCGCTCAAACAAAGCCTTGCCCAAATGGAAGGGAAAAAGAAACCAGCGGCATCCGAGAAGCCCGCTGCCGCCGCTGCCCGCGCCTCCCGTTCCCGCCGCAAAGGCTGACCCCGCACGCCTCGCCACGCTTGCTCCGTCCAACTCGCTCGGATGCACCGTGCATCCCAGAACTATCGAACGGCTCCCGAAACTGGCGCGCATGCGCCGCAGCCGTTACAATGTTCGATTCAGCTTCCACCCAGATCTCAGAACCGGAGTGTCGATGTCTCTGCGACGTGTGTCAGGATTAGCGATGGTGGCCGTCTCCATACTGCTGTGGATGGCTTGCGGCGACTACTACCGCCCCGTGGTCTTTCCCTACAACATTATCCAGACCAACCCCGCGAATTTTCACACCGTCTTCTCCATCAATTCCAACGGGTACTACACGGCCAATCCACCGGTCTCCTCGTCCACGCCGCCGGGCCCGCAGTTCAATTATGACGTTGGATCTGCGATGCAAATCGACGTTTCCGGCGACACCATCCTTGCCGAAACCGGCGGCCTGGGAGCCCGCGATGGCCACCTGAACATTAACCCCACAGCCGCGGTTATGCTGCCCAATGCGTCCCGCGTGTTCGTTTCCAGTGCTGGCAGTATTCTGACGGGCGGCGAGGACGTAGTCTCTTCCTTTACTCCGATCATTCAGGGACTCACCATCAGTTTGGGAACCGTAAACACCGCCGCATTGCCCAATCTGATCGGTAACGCCCAGATTTCCACAATCACCAGTATCAGCGAAACTGGTTCGACCGTGACCGTCACGCTCGCCGTCCCAGTCACGACATTGAATACCGGTGCGGTCGTGGTGATTTCCGGAGTGAGTGTCGCAGGATACAACGGCACATTCACCATCACAGGCATCAGCGGAAGCACCATCACCTACACGGACTCCGTTACCGGTCTTGCACCTGTCACTGGCTCGGGAACTGCTTCTGCCTATCCTGGTTTCTGCCGCTACCTGCCCGACGCGGTTGCCGCTGCCCAGAACAACTCTGTCTACGTAGCTAACTACGGAGAAGAGAACGGCGCGAATTGCAATCTCAGCAGCACCGATTCCATCGCGGTCGTCAATGCGACAAATTTTGCGATTACGAATCTTATTTACACGCCTGCCGGTTCGCATCCCATCGCGATGGTTGAGGCCAACAACATCAATACCGACAAGCTCTACACTATCAATGCTGGCAACAACACCATCAGCAGCTACAACCCGGTGGATTTCTCCCAGAACACCCTTGTCGGGTACACGGGACTCAATGCTTCCTGGATGGTTCCCAGTGCCGATGCGCAGAAGCTTTATATCGTCACCCAGGGAGACGGCAATCTCGTCACGCTCGATACCGTTAATGACACCGTCAGCGGCGTCCTTCCTGTCGGTGCTGGCGCCAACTACGTCGGCTACGAACCGAACCACAACCGCCTCTACGTCACCAACCCGATGAATAGTTCGATTTATATTTTCTCCACGAACGGCGGCACCGACTCGGCGACTGGGCTTCCCGACAATCCCTCGCTGATGTCAACCATCAATCTCGCCCCGGTAACCGGGAATTACCCGAGTTGCTTGCATCCCTGTCCCGTTTCAGTGGCGGCTTTGCCCGACGGCACTCGTGCCTATGTCGGCAGCTATACGCTTTCCGGCTGCGCCGATCCTACCTTCTCCCCAACCTGCATCGTCACGCCTGAAGTGATCATTATCGACACCCAATCGAACACGATCGAGACCCGCATGTCTCCAATGATGTCTGGATCGGGCCCGGTCGCTGAGTCGATTGATTGTGTTCCGCAGGGAACCGATAGCAGTGGTCTGGTCATACCCTACACGCCGGCGGCGCTTCCCATCCCCGGCCTCACTGGTTCGCGCTATACCACGCGTTTCCGTCTGTCGACCGCCGCCTCGCCCGACAGCACGCATGCCTACGTTGGTGTGTGCGATGCCGGCGTTGTGGCCGATATTATGTCGATCCCCAATCCTCTCAGCCAGGGGAACGAGCAGCCCGATACCCTCGTCACCGATCTTGCGACTCCCTTCGGCGTCGGCTACTCTCCATCCTCCACCACTTTGCCGCGCTATCAGAGCCCGATCCTGCTCTTGCCGGGACAGTGAGTCGCCCGCCGTCTGGAACGATGGGGTGGTCAGTGCCTAACGCAAGGACCACTGCTGGAGCCGGTGTACACTGAAACCCGGTGAAGCTGTCGTGTTTTCTTCCGTACCCCCGTCGAAACTCTGCCGAACCTATAGTCCGGTGAGCGGAACCGGCGCTCTCGCGCCTGCTCTCTTTTTTTTTCTCGCGCTTTCGGCTTCCGCGCAAACGCAATTGCCCGCTTCTCCCCAATCGCCCGGAACCGCTTCGCCGCAAGTCGCTGCCGCACCTTCTGCCGACTGGCGGGCGGCGCAGAAAAAGGAATGGGCGAATGCCAGTCCTTACTTTAATGATGCGCTGCCGGAACTCCAGGCAGCCGTCCCTGAGTTGAAAGATCTCCATCTATCCACCGCTGAAGAGAATCTGAACTCACTTCTCGATCGCGTCGGCCAAACCTGTGTTCATCTGCTGCAGCGCATGCCCAACGTCATCTCCCACGAACAGGTCATTACCCAATGGCGAAATCCGAAAATGCCCGAGCAGGGGGAACCCATTCAGCAATTTCTGGTCTTCCTGCCACAGCACCAACAATTTACCTACCTGCTCATGTCTCACCGCACGCCGCAGGGAGTTGCTGTTCTCGACGAATACCGCATGGGAAAGAACGGGCGGAGAATCAGCAGTGCCGAATTGGAGAGTCACGGTCCCATTGCTGAAGGGTTCATTAACGATTGGCTGCGGTTTTATCCCGGCAACCGGCGCGAATCTCATTTTCGGTTTCTGGGTCGTGAGGAGATGGATGGCCACAAAACTCTGGTTGTGGCATTTGCCCAGATACCCGGCTCGGTGCAATTTCCTGCTCAGTACGTGCTGAAGGAGAAATCCGTGCAGATTCTTTTTCAGGGAGTCGCATGGATCGATTCCTCCAACTTTCATATTGTCCGTTTACGCCAGGATATGCTGGCACCGCGTCCCGATATCCTTTTGTCCCGCACTACGACCGACATTCACTTCGCGGAAGTGCGAATCCCGAAAATGGCGTCCGCACTGTGGGTGCCTCGGGAATGTACTGTGAGTTGGGACTTCCGGAACAGATCCTTCCAGCAGCGCCACATCTACTCCCGCTTTCGCCTTTATGCCGTGAAGACCAAGATCCTTCTAACGCCACCGCAACAGCCGGCCGCACCAAATTCTGGCGCTGGCCAACATCAATGATCGTCATTCTCTCGCCCCTCAGATCTTCCCGCACTCTCAACCTTTTGTCCTTGCGTACAAGTCGATTCTCCGCGCACCAATCTGGGCCATCCGCTCGGATCCAGCGTAGTATTTCACGGCACGCAAAACAGCCTTTGAATCGCATTCCTTTGGCGACTCCCCTCGAACCACCCTTCGTCGCTTTCGCTTTACCCGCGAATCTGCTTAAATCGAAGACACACGCCATCTCAGTGTTGAAACTCCGGCGTCCCAACGACCGTGGTCGATATCCATTCGCACATTCTTCCCGAAGTAGACGATGGGCCGAAGTCGTGGGACGTCTCCATTGCTATGTGCCGCATGGCTGCCGCCGATGGCATCACCCATCAGGTCGCTACGCCGCATGCCAATGACCGCTATGCCTACGATCGCGAATATCTAAAGGACTTGCTTTCCGAGTTGCAGCAGAAAACCGGCAACTCTCCCCGGCTCAGCCTGGGCTGCGACTTCCATCTTTCTTACGACAATTTGAAAGACGCTTTCGCTCATCCGGACCGCTATGCCATCGAAGGCACGCGCTACCTTTTGGTGGAGTTCTCCAACTTCAGCATCCCGCGAAACACTACCGATTCTTTTCTCAAGCTTGGAGATTGTGGCCTGACGCCGATCATCACTCATCCCGAGCGCAATCCCATTCTGCGCGAGAGTCCACAGCGAGTGGTGGAATGGGCAGAGCAGGGATGCGTCGTTCAAGTGACAGGATCAGCTCTCACTGGATTTTGGGGGGAACGCTCCCGCCGCGCCGCTCAATGGCTACTTGAGCATCAGGCTGTGCACGTGCTTGCTACCGACGCGCACGATACCGAAAAGCGCGTTCCGGTGCTCTCGACCGCGCGCGCCGCAGCCGCTCAACTCTGCGGAGAGGGAATCGCCGAGGTCTTGGTGGAAGGAAATCCGCGTGCGATCCTCGAATCCCAGCCGCTGCCGTACTTTCCGCGGCCCACTCCTGCCGCAAGCTATCGCAAGAGCAATTAGATTTCGATGTGAATGCCGGGCTTTCCGGCTAAGCAAGCAGTAACTTCCCGATGAGCAATAGGTAGGCTGCGAGCGCAACCACTCCGTTGGCTTGGATCATTCTGGAATTCGCGCGCCAGGGAAACATCAGCACGCCGAAAAACGGCATCATTTTTTCAGGCCAGATCAATCCGGCAACTCCAAACGCAAGACACAACTGCGCAATCAGGCAAGAGCCCAAGGTATCCATAAGAATTTTCAGGTCGAGAAAGGTGATTGTATTCGACTACGCCTGGACCCGAAAGCAAAATCAGGCAAGTGGGTCAGCTTAAGGTAACCTGCACACTTTTATCTGGGGTATTCTTCACACTTCCAGTCCGATCGAGCGCATCAGTTCCAGCCCATTGCTCTTGGTGACCGTACCTTCCCGCAGTCGATAATCGAATGTCATGCGTCCCTCGGCAAAATTCTCTTGGAAATGGACGTTGTGGAGCTGCCCGTCCAGGCTGCCGCCAATCTCCGCCAGCGCCAGATCGTGTGTGCTGATCATGCCGATCGCGCCGCGCTTCAGCAGGCCCATGAGCACGCCCTCGGCACCCACCCGCCGGTCTTGCGAATTGGTGCCCTGCAGAAGTTCGTCCAGAAGAAACAGCAGAGAAGGAGGGTTGCCGGCAAGGTTCAGTACCTGCCGCAATCGCGTAATCTCCGCGTAAAAGCGGGAGTGTCCTTCCTGCAGCGAGTCGTTCACGCGAATGCTGGCTCCCACCTGCAGCGGCGTTATCCGCAGTCGCTCCGCCCGTACCGGTGCGCCAGCCATTGCCAGCACAGTATTCATTCCCACCGCCCGCATCAACGTGCTCTTGCCAGACATATTCGAGCCGCTAACCAGCAGCGTGCGCACGCCATGGCACAAACTGACGTCATTCCGGACGCACTTCGCTTCCGGAATCAGCGGATGCCCAATCCCCGCACCTTCCAAACAGGCCGCATCCTCGACAAACTCGGGAAACGGATCCTGGGGATGCTCGTAGCTGTACGTGGCCAGGCACAGCAGCGCCTCAATCTCGCCCACTGCGTCGAGCCAGGAACGCACCGCACGCCCATGAACTCGGCGCCACCGTTCCGCCACAAACGCCAGTTGCACGGAATACATCAGCGGCACGTCCAGTAGCCGCACGAACCAGTTTTCCCGGGAATCAACCAGTTCCACAATCCTCCGCAATCGCTGGATTGCCTTTGAGCTGGAAATTCCATCTGTCACCAGATTTCGCTGCAGCGATTGCAGGCGCTCCGACGCAAACTTCTGCCGTTCGAACCGCGCCAGCACCCCCGCCAGAAGTCCCAGATCGCGGAATGCATGTTCAGATCCGTGCAGTATCTGTTTCATCGGATCGCGCAAGCGATGGCGTACCCCGGCTTCGATCAGGATGATCACGATCAACGGCGTAATCGTCCCGAAAACTCCCCACACCACTGCGCTGACCACCGCCAGGATCGCCAGCAACAGACTGAACCAGCGAATCCACCCCGCCGTGAGTTGCGATGGTGATTCCGCCCACCGCAGCAGCGCCTCGGGATACACGCCCACGTTGGCATCGGTACCCAGCACCGCCAGGTCTTCCCGGAAGTCAAGCTCATCGCGCAATTCCCGAACCGCGCCATGCCGCTCCCGGATCTGCTGCACCGCCGAAGGCGCAAGCAGCCAGCGCGCCAGCGTTTCTTCGCCTTTACGGGTGCGTGCAGTGGAGAGCAATTCGAACAGGCTGCCCTTGCCGAAAAGGTCCAGGTCCGCGGCGTATACGTGATGAGGATCATTGAATCGCTCGCCAGTCTGACCATTCCCGGCCCAGCGGTCCTCGATCCGCGCCAGACCGGTTCGATAGAACGCCACCGCCCGCTGCGCCAGTTCGCGCGCCCGCAACACTCGTGAGTGATACGCCGCCAGTGCCGCAAAGCCGACGACCGGAGCGAAAATCCACCAGGGCGACAGAGCGTGTTGCTTCAGCGATGCCCATGCGATTGCGGCCGCACCCACGGCCATCAGCAGGCGCAGATTCCCCAGTCGGACGTGCACGGTTTCGTGCCGCGCCACCACCGCCTCGCGCTGCTTCGTCCGTCGCTGGTATTCCTCAGCTACCGACATGCGTTGAGGATACATGACTCAAACCGCGCCCGAAGAAGGAGAACAAAGCAGGACGATTACGATGGTTAGAAATTTCGGTGATGCGGGGAGGGGTAACTGAGGCGAGCGCGCCTACTGCGGTCCATTTCCTTGGGGACTGTTTTGCGGTTCGCTCTTTGCTGCGGGACTGCTGCCAACACCATTGGAATTGTCCCCGGTCGGGGCAGGGCGGCTTGCGGTCGGATTGGAACTGCTTCCCCCCGCTGCAGAGCCGTTCGCCGCGGGGGATGGACTATGAGATGTAGCGTGTAACGCAGTTGATGCAGGTGCATCAGTTCCGGATGTCATTGCGCTATCTGGATTCAGCAGATGGTCTTTGCTCGGACCCAGGCCGAGTCCGATGAGAGCCCGGGAATCCGGAACCACCTTGTTTTGCCAGCCATGATCGGCTTGGTACTTTCTCAGCGCGGCTTCGGTCGAGGCGTCCCAACTGCCGCTCGGATCGCCAGTCAGATAATGCTGCCGGATCAAGGCTTGCTGGATCTGCGTTGTCCGATCGGAATCAATCTTCTGCTGGCCGCGGGCTCGTGCAGTTCTTTTGCGTGACCGCGACCTGCGTGACGAGGTGGTCCTGGAGGAGGATTTGCCCGATGTCCGCCTTCTCGCCGTGCTCGTATGCGTCGTGCTGCTCTTGTGATGCGATGCTGTCTTCTTGCTCGAACGGCTGTGCGCCTTCGAGTGCTTCTTCGTCGTCGTGCGCGATGGGCTTGCCTCCGATCTTGCCACGGCGGATCCCAGGCAGCAGGCGAGTGCCACCACGCTTATTCCTGCCCAGCGTAAGAATCGGGTTCGCAACTGGAATTGCCTTCTCAAAACCGCCCGAAGTCCCCCCCAAATCAAAGCGCCCAACAAGCTCCGCACTGTTTCCATGATCGCTTACAAATCCGGACAGTGCCAGTTCCTGTTGGGCGCAATGTGGTTACGGAAGTGTTCCAGCCAGGAAGATGGTGCCGTCGCGCTGTGTGGTCCCGCGCTGGCGCACCAGGAACACTACGTCCTGGCCGCTCTTCAGGCTCGATTCAATCCGCCGCAGATCATCTTCGCTGTTGACCGGTTGTTTGTTAATTTCCAGGATCACGTCTCCGCGTGCCAGGTTCACATCCTCGGCAAAAGAGCCCGGCTTCACGTCGCGCACGATCACGCCCTTGCCTGCCGGTATATCCAACCGGTCGGCTATTTCGGGAGTAACCTTTTGCACCGTGATACCGAATTTGCTCTGCTTCGGAGCGTTCTCGTCCCCGTTGCCCTGGTCTTCACCCAGACGAGCCGCGAACAGCTTGGCTCGATCCGCCACCGTCACTGTGGTTTCCTGTTGCTTGCCATTCCGCAGGTATGTCAGCCGTACCTTCGATCCCGGCTTGCGCGAGGCGATGTCCGAAACCAGTTCCGATCCCTTGGTTACTTTTTCGCCATCCACAGCGGTGATCGTGTCGCCCACCTTCAGACCCGCCTGGTCGGCCGGACTGCCCGCTACCACGCTCGATACGGTCACGCCGCTGCCTGCGCCGTAAACGCGCGCAATCGCCGGATTCTCGACCGCGTCAAACATGATCCCAATTGAACCCCGTGCCACGCGGTGTTCGGGACCAATGAGCTGGTTGTAAACGTCGATGACCGTCTTCGAGGGCAGAGCGAATCCCACGCCCGCATAGGCGTTGGTTTCACTCAAAATTGCGGTGTTGATACCGATCACTTCGCCATTCATGTTGACCAGAGGCCCGCCCGAGTTTCCGGGATTGATCGCCGCATCGGTCTGAATGAAAGTCTGGAACTGGCGCAGGGGTACGATGTCGCGCCCCTTGGCCGAAACGATTCCGGCCGTTACTGTTTCGGTCAGCCCGAACGGGCTGCCAACCGCCAGCACCCAATCACCCACCTGCATGCTGTCGGAGTTCCCCATCTTGGCGGCCGGTAGCGGATGGTCCATATCAACCTTAATCACGGCCAGGTCCGTCTCATCGTCCGTCCCCACCACTTTGGCATCGTGCTGCACGCCTGGCGCGTCGTCCTTGAAACGTACGCGGATCCGGTCGGCCTTTTCCACCACATGACGGTTCGTCACAATATAGCCGGTGGGATCGACAATCACGCCGGATCCCAGCGAACGCTCCCGGATGGGTCCCTGATCCTGGCCGCCAAACGGATTCTGGCCGCCGAAAAACTTATTGAAGAAGTCATCCATGCCGCCATTGCCGCCGCCATTGTCATCGCCCCCGTTGTCTTCGTCATCGGGGTTGCCGCGATGGTGCGGGTTCTTGATGGTCGATTCCGTGTTGATATTGACCACGGATGGTTCCAACTGCTTGGCAATCTGCGCAAACGTATTCGAAAGTTGTTGCGGTGCCGGCATGGTCAGCGGCTTGGCGTCCCCGTTCTTCTGTTCTTTCCCCTTGACTCCAAAGGAAATGATCGAGCCGATCAGGATCCCTAGCGCCAGCGTGGCCAGGATGCTGAATGTATAGAGCCAGCCATGGGCTCGCATGCGCATCCACATTGAGCGCGATTCCATATTCACCCTTCCTCCAATACCCCTAAACCTCTCAATTATACCCATTTATCAGAATGCCACTGCTCCATCAGGAAAGCCTTCGCAAACCAGCAATGCCGGCAAAATGTAGTTGCATTTTCCCTTAGACGCGGCCACGGCAAAAACCGTTTGATGCGGAATAATCCCCAGCCCGGAGGGGAAGACCTGCGGAAATTTCTATTGCAGGATTGGAAGTAGCCCCCGCTACTTCGCTTTGTAAACCGTCTTTCCGCCGACTACGGTTCTTAAAACTTTCGTCTGCAGAATCTTCGCCGTAGGGATAGCGGTGATGTCCTGATCGAGCACCACGAAATCGGCGAGCATTCCAGCTTGCAGCCTGCCCTTTTCCTTCTCTTCGAATTCGGCAAAGGCCGCCCCCGTTGTGTACGCCGCGATGGACTGGTCCATCGTGAGCTTCTGTTCGGGGAAGTACGTCATCTTGCCGTTCTCACTTCTGCGCGTCACTGCCGCATATAGTCCCCGGAAAGGCGTTACCGGTTCCACCGGATAATCCGTTCCAAATGCCAGCGGCACCCTTGCCTGCAGGAATGAATTCCAGGTATATGAATCTGCCGCCCGTTTCGGACCCAGCCGGTCTTGTGCCCAGAACATATCTGTGAGCACGTGGCTCGGTTGCATTGACGCGATCACTCCTAATTTCTTGAATTCGGCAATCTGTGCCGCACTCGTCACTTGGGCATGCTCCACCCGCAGCCGATAATCATCTCCACCATTCGCCGCTTTGATCTTTTGTTCGCGTGCGGCCTGCTCCGCTCCGGAAAATGCATCCAGCGCCATCTGCACACCTTTGTCTCCGATGGCATGAAACCCGAGCTGAAATCCGGCCAGCACCCGCTCTTTGGCCATCGCATTCAACTTGTCGGCATCGTAGCGTGGCAACCCCGATGTCTTCGGATCGTCCGCATACGGCGCCAGCAGCGCCGCCGTGTGTCCACCCAGGGAACCATCCATGAAGCCTTTCAGCATTCCCGTGTGCAGCATCAGGTCTGATCGCGGATGCGAAGCCTGCTTTTTCGTCAGTTCCTCTACCGTTTCATCAAAAGGGAGCCACTCGGAGATGCGTGCCGTCAGCTTGCCTTCTTTCTCCAGTTCTTCGTAGATCTGAAAATTTTCCCACTCCGGAGAATAGTCCTGCGCCGAAGTAACTCCGTGTTCGGCCAGGTCGGCCAGCGCCACTTCGATTCCTGCACGTCGTTCCTCAAGCGTTGGCGGAGGAATGACCGCCCGCACCGCCCCCTGCGCCGTGTCGCGCAGGATTCCCGTCGGCTCGCCATTCTCATTACGATCGATCTGCCCGCCCTGCGGATCGCGGCTGGCAATCGTGATGTTCGCCAGTTGCAGCGCTTTCGTATTCGCCACCGCCAAGTGCCCATCAACGCGGTCCAGCATCACTGGATGATCGCCGGAAACTTCATCCAGGTCCCAGCGGCTCGGCAGTGCCGGTACAGGCCATTTCGTCTCGTCCCATCCTCCGCCTACAACCCACGCACCCGGTTTGGCGGTTTCTACCTTCGCCTGCAGACGTTGCCGCAATTCGTCCAGCGTCTTCACGCCTTCGAGATTGACATTCAGTTTCTGCTGACCGGCATCGGCCAGATGCAGGTGCGCGTCGTTGAAGCCGGGCATCACAAAGTGCCCGCCCAGATCGATCACCCGTGTTCGCGGTCCTTTCAGCTTTTGGATGTCGGCATTGCTGCCCACCGCCTGAATGCGGTCTCCGCGGATGGCAATCGCCTCTTCGCGGTCAACCGAACTGAACTCCGAATTGGCCTGCACGCCCGTGTACACGTTCCCGTGTACGAAGATGGTGTCCGCCTTGGGACCGTTGGGCGCGACCGCGGGTTGAGCCGCGCTGCAATTTGCCATCACGACTAAGAGAGATGCAAAAACACCCATGACCGCCAGAGCGGAAGAGCGGTCCGTCAAGCTGACAAGAACCGGATGGCCCCCCTCTCGCCGGTTTTGCCAGGCTTGAGTACGTTCGACAGATCCTACCGAAGCGGCCGCGTTTGTTTCCCCCAACATATGGCGCTTGAGCGCCCGAGATCCCTTCATTCCCCCACCCCCGCTAATGTCAGCATGGTTAACAAAATCCGTTTCAAGCCCAACTCCCGCCCATTCGAATCGAACCACTCCTGCAACGTGTGCGCGCCGCCGCCCGATCCTCCACCGCCAATCGCGACCGCCTCCAGCCCCATCGATAACGGAATGTTGGCGTCCGTCGATGCTCGTTGCACCTGCGCCGCATTCGACAACTGCGAGTCCACCGCCCGCACCACCTGCAGAATCCGTGCCCCGGGTTGCAACTCTCCCGCCGGACGGCTGCCGATCACCACTACCTCGCAACTCACGCCGGAGGGACGCCGCTGCGCCGGCGATCGCATCTCCGCTGCCATCGTCTCATCTTCCACCGCCCGGTTCAGCGCCAGCCGCAGCGACTGCTCCAGTCGCTCCATTTCCGTCATCGACGTCGACCGGATGTCAACCTTCATCGATGCCGACTCGGGAATCGAATTCACCGAAGTCCCGCCGCGAATCACACCGATATTGAATGTTGTCTTCGGCGTCGTCGGTACCGGAGTGGCGGTGAACATATCAATCGCCTTCGCCAGAATTACGATGGGATTCGGAGCCCCGAAATCGCTCCAGGAATGTCCGCCCGGCCCGCGCACAATCACTTCAAAGCGCCGGCTGCCCAGCGCCTCGGCCACAATCGTGTCTGATCCCGCTCCATCGAGCACCAGGCTGTATGCGATTGCGTCTTTCCATCGCGGCGTCGCGAAAATATGCCGCATTCCCCGCAGATCGCCTTCGCCCTCTTCGCCCACGTTCCCGATGAACACAAACGGCAGCGCGTGCCGGATTCGTACCGTCCGCAGCAGGGCAGCGATGGCCAGCATCGCCGTCACCCCTGCTCCATTGTCAGAGACTCCCGGCCCATACAAGCGGCTGCCTTGCTGACGAATATTCAGTGGCGTGTTCGCAGGAAATACCGTGTCGATATGCGCGCTCAGCGCGACGTAGCGCCGCCCGAATCCCGGATGCACGCCAAATACATTCCCCACGTCATCGATCCGGACATCGTCGAGCCCGACCTCGCGAAAGCGCTCCGCCAGCCATGCCCCGCGTGCCGACTCGCCAAACGGAGGCGCGCCGATCCGCGCCATCTCCATCTGCCAGTGTGTCAGTTGCGGTTCCTGGGTGCGAAACCAATTGAACGCCGAACGTACCTCCGGCGACGCAGCCAGACGTGCCACTTCCTGCTGTATGGTCGGCACAAGATCCGGCTTGTCCATCCGCGGAGGAACGGGGCTCATGAAGGTATTGCGTCAGTTTACAACGCGCGGCGATTTGTGCGGGATTACCTCCGATTAGACCGGCAGTCGCAGCATCCCTGCCCCAGCATGACCCCCACCTCTGTACAATTGAAAAGCTAATTCATTCTGAGGTCCGTCCCAATATGGTGAGCACGCGCTCTTTTTTCGTTGTCTGCTGTATCGTTTTGATGAGCATGATTTCGACAGCACAGACCCCTTCTATCTCCCAGCCTACGATCTGGGCGCAAAAACCCGACGTTGCCGCCTTCGAGAAGATTGAAAATGACCGCCTTGGGGCTGCGCAGGATTCGCTCGCCAAACTCGTCGCCGTCAAAGACAAGCGCACCGTGGCCAACACGCTCACGTTGTTTGACGAAGCCATCCAGAGCGTCAACTCCGCCAACTATTTCGCCGGTCTGATGGAGCAGGTCCATCCTGACGCGACCTTCCGTGATCATGCTACCGCCATGTTGAACAAAGCCTCGGCGGTGCAGACCTCTATCGCGCTGAATCGCGATGTCTACCATGCGCTGGCTGCGCTCGATCTCTCGAAAGCAGATCCGGCCACACGCTATTACGTCCAGCGGCAACTCTTGGAGTTTCGCCTCGCCGGCGTCGATAAAGACGATGCCACCCGCGCCCGTCTCAAAACATTGAACGAGCGCGCAACCGACGAGCAGTCGATGTTCGACCGGAACATCTCCGATAGCCAGAAGGTAGTCGAAGCCGATCCCTCCGAACTTGCCGGCCTACCGCAGGATTTCATCGACCGCCACAAGCCCGGCGCAGACGGCAAAATTCACCTCACTACCGACTACCCCGATGCTTTCCCGGTAATGAAGTTCGCCAAGAGCGACGCCCTTCGCCGCCGTATGTCGCTTGCCTTCAATACCCGCGCCTATCCGAAAAATCAGGAAGTACTCGCCAATCTGCTCAAGACCCGCTACGAGATTGCCACCCTGCTCGGCTACTCCAATTGGGCCGACTACAACGCTGCCGACAAGATGATCAAGCGCGGCCAGAACATCGCGAATTTCATCCGTGAAGTGAATGACGCCGCGCGTCCCCTGGCCCAGCGCGAATTTGAAATGCTGCTTGCGGAAAAGCGCCAGACCGATCCCGGTGCCAAGGAGATCTGGGACTACGAATCAGGCTATCTCTCCGAACTCGTGCGCCGCTCTCAATACGACTTCGACTCGCAATCGGTTCGGCCTTATTTCCCATTCGCTCAAGTCAAGCAGGGCATTCTTGACACCGCGGCCGATTTGTTCCACGTCACCTTCCAGCAGGAAAAGAATGTTCCCGCATGGGATCCCGCGGTCGAAACCTGGATGGTCCTCGATCATGGCAAGCCCATCGGACGCTTCTATCTCGACCTGCATCCCCGGCCCGGCAAATACAGCCATGCAGAAATGGCTCCCGTGCTCGACGGCATTCACGGCAAGCAGTTGCCCGAAGCAATTCTGGTCTGCAACTTTCCCGCTCCCACCGCGACCGATCCCGGCCTGATGGAGTACGGCGACGTCGAGACCTTCTTCCACGAATTTGGACACCTCATGCACCACATTCTCGGCGGACAGCAGCAGTGGGCCGGCATCAGCGGCATCTCGATGGAAGCCGACTTCGTTGAAGCGCCTTCGCAGATGCTCGAAGAATGGATCCGCAGCCCACAGGTCCTGGCAAAGTTTGCCCGCAACTACAAGACTGGCGAGCCCATCCCCGCCGACCTGGTCGAGCGTATGAATCGAGCTTCAGCCTTTGGACGCGGCAACTGGGTCGCCCGCCAGAATTCCTATACCGCGATTTCCTACGATGTCTATAAAGAGAATCCTGTCGGTGTGAACTTCGACACCGTCACGCAGCAGGATGTTCGCCGCTATACGCCGTTCATGCCCCTGCCCGACACTCACTCCTGGGCCTCTTTCGGACATCTCGGCGGCTACTCATCCGCTTATTACACCTATCTCTGGGACAAGGTCATCGCTGAAGACTTCTTCATGCAGTTTGACCACAAGAACCTGCTCGGGGGCGACGCTCCCATGCGCTACCGCCGTGTGGTCCTCGAACCGGGCGGATCAATATCGGCCAATGATCTGGTCAAAAACTTCCTCGGACGCCCTGCCAATATGACCGCGCTCGAAAAATGGATGGGCCAGGAGTTTGCGGGTAGCTCGGGCGGGACAACGAAATCGGCAGCAGAGTAATCATTCAGGCGCGAAAGCGCAAACCTATGTACAGCGGGTTTTGGGCAAGAGTCACCTCATGCCCTCCCCGGTGTCCGCCAACTCGCCCACCGATTCATCCTGAGTTGCTCCCAATTTGGAATCTCGCTCCCCCATTTCGCACACCCGTCTGTGACTCCCGTCACAGACCGCCAAAACCCGCACCGTTAGCTTTACATCGCTGGATCTCTGCCCTAGCGAAAGGCGTTCTCTATGTCGATAGCCTCGGCCGCCACCTCCCGCGTTTTGAATCCCAGCCTTGAACAGAAGATCATGACCGCCCAGGAAGCCGCCGCCCTCATCCACTCCGGCGACCAGATCGGCATGAGCGGATTCACAGGCTCCGGATATCCCAAGGTGGTCCCCATCGAACTCGCCCACCGCATCGCCGAGGCTCATTTTCATGGCCAGAAGTTCCAGGTCAGTGTCTTCACCGGCGCATCCACCGGCCCCGAACTCGATGGTGCCCTCGCCATGGCCGGAGGCATTCATCTTCGCCTGCCGTATCAATCCGATCCTGAAACCCGCAAGCGCATCAATGCCGGCGAGATGGAGTACATGGACGTCCACCTCAGCCACGTCGCCCAGTTCGTCGAATACGGATTTCTTGGCAAGCTGGATGTCGCCCTCATCGAAGTCACCGCTGTACTCGAAGATGGACGCCTCATCCCCAGTTCGTCCATCGGGAACAATAAGACCTGGATTGATCAGGCCGAACGCGTCATCCTCGAAGTCAATGCCTGGCAACCTTCGGCCCTCGAGGGCATGCACGACATTTATTACGGCCTGCAGCCACCGCCCAATCGCGTACCTATCCCATTGATCAAGCCCGGTGAACGCATTGGCAGTCCTTACCTTAATGTCGATCCGAATAAGGTCGTGGCCATCGTTCTGACCAATTCTCCCGACCGCAACAGTCCTTTTAAGGCGCCCGACGACGCTTCCAAGCGCATCGCCGGTCACATTCTGGAATTCCTCGGCTGGGAAGTAAAAAAAGGAAGAATGCCGGCCAATCTCCTGCCCCTGCAGTCAGGCGTCGGCAACATCGCTAATGCCGTTCTGTTCGGCCTGGAAGAGGGAACGTTCGAAGGACTGACCTCCTACACCGAGGTCATTCAGGACGGCATGATTCGCCTCCTGAAATCAGGCAAGCTGACCTGCGCCTCCGCGACCGCGTTCTCGCTCAGCCCCGAAATGCTGACGGAAGTCAACGCCGACATGGCGAGCTACCGCGACCGCATCGTCTTGCGCCCGCAGGAAATCTCCAACAATCCGGGAATCATTCGCCGCCTGGGCGTGATCGCCATGAACGGCATGATCGAAGCCGATATCTATGGCAACGTGAACTCCACCCACGTCATGGGATCCCGCATTCAGAACGGCATTGGCGGCTCCGGCGACTTCGCCCGCAACGGATACCTCTCGATTTTTATGGCTCCATCGTCAGCACAGAAGGGGACCATCTCCACAATAGTGCCCATGGTTTCGCATGTCGATCACACCGAGCACGATGTGCAGGTGGTGGTGACTGAAAACGGCCTGGCCGACCTTCGTGGACTTTCTCCCCGCCAGCGCGCTCATCTTATCATTGAGAAGTGCGCCAACGCAGATTACAAACCCGAACTGATCGATTACTTGAACCGCGCCGAGAGGCTCTCCTACGGCAAGCATACCCCGCACCTGCTGACCGAATCGCTGGGCTGGCACAACCGTTATCTCCGCACCGGAGACATGCGCCGCCGCGAATACAACTAGTTTGGCATCATGCAGAAATCGCCGGACCTCTTTCGAGGCCCGGCTTTCCTTTGGCGCGCGGCTTAGTTTTCCTGCGCAATCTTCGCGATTTCATCGTCCGATAAGATGCGGTTGTAGACGCGCATGTCGTCCAGATGTCCCTTGAAGTAGTAGGCCTCGACGGGAAACGCTCCGATGGTAAACGGTCCAGAGGTCGAGAAGTCGTAATGGAATTGATCGACCGTGTAACCCTGATCGGAAGTGAAACTGAGCGGGGCCTGCACGCCGTTGTAGTAGATCTTCATGACCTGGTTGGGTTCATCGATCACGAAAGCGACGTGATACCAGTTTCCGGGCTGGATGAGTCCCGGAGCCGTGATCCACTTGCCGCCCGTCATGCCATCGCCGACTTCAATGACCACCGATTGGTCACTCGTGTTCCAGTGATTGATGCAGAGCTTGAAACCGTTGGCCTCCTCGTCGGTGCCGGTATTCGCCATGATGGTATTGATGCTGGGCTGAATCGGATTGTCGACATTTACCCAGACCGCCACCGTCAGCTGCGTTCCCAGATCGATGTTCGAGGTCGCAGTCCCGTCGGCGCTATTGAGGTAGAGGCTGGCACTGCCTTGATGGACGATCTCAGTGTCGAACGTCCCGGAGATATTGGTAAGGTCATTGCCATTGCCCGAAGCATCGCTGCCGTCGCCATCGAATTTCCACTGCGCGAGGATGTCCGCATAGCTCAGAGTGGTGAAGTTGAACTGCATGCTGCTCGGCAGACTGGCTTCCATCCCATCCTTCAACGTCGTGCCGACGATGGTCGTGAATTGCGTCGCCTGCGCCAGTTCCGACTGCGGTGTGAGGCTCACCATTTTGTTCACTGCGTCATAGCTCACCACGACCGGCACGGCCTGCGAGTTGCTCGTCTGTATCAGTTGGAAGGTTGTGTTGTTGACGGTACTGGCGTCCAGCGCGCGCTGGAACGGTATTCCCACAATGATGCCTGGATCCACTTCGATGGCTCCGTTGCCCGGTGAGATCTTCGTCACGTCAACCCAACTGCTGAGCAGCATCGCTTTCACCGTGAGCGGGAAGATCGCCGTATCGCTGGCCACGCCACGAGCGATCGTCGCGGTCATGGTGACGGAAACGTCGCTGTCGCTGGGCACGGTTACCCCGCCGGAAGGTGAAATCACCACGGGGTTATTCGAAGCCCATGTAATGGTGCTTCCGTGCGTGCCTGAGGTCGGCAACACGAGATTGCCTGTTACACTCGCGGCCGAATCTCCTGGCCCGTAGCCGATCGTTAATGCCGCCTTATCTGCCTCCACGGCAGCCGCATCGCTCATCGCTGGTTGAACATCCAGGACGAAAGCTTCGGTATCGCTCACCGCGTGAGAAGAAATGGTCGCGGTCAGCGTCACCACCGCAGGACTTCCCGCGGGCTGAACAACTACCCCCGAATTTGAAATCACCGCGGGCGTGTCGGAAGACCACGCGATGCTGCACGCATCTGCGCCAGAGGCAACGAGAGTGACGTTCTGCGTGACGCTGGCAGCGGAGTCGCCCGCGGCATAGCCGATCTGCAAGGCGGCTTTGGCCGCGGCCACCGCCGCAGCATCGGAAATCTGGCCAACGACATCGACCGTAAACTCTGCCGTGTCGCTCACCGCGTTGGAAGAAATGGTCGCGGTCAGCATGACCGGCGTATTGCCTTCGGCGGGGCGTTGCACAACTCCGGAATTCGAGATCACGGGCGCATTGCTCGAAGACCAGCGGACCGTGCAACCTTCACTGCCGGTCAATGGCAGGTTTAGGTTCTGCGTGACGCTCGAGGCGGAATCCCCCGCGGCGTAGCCGATCTGCAAGGCGGCTTTGGCCGCGGCCACTGCTTGTGCATCCGTCATCTCTGCCTTCACCGTAACGATGAAAACTTTGCTGGTGGTCGCCGCATTCAAACGGATGGTTGCCGTCAGGGTAACCAGCACATCGCCAGTGAGAGATTGCGTCACCGTGCCGTTCGTCGAAACCACGGATGGCGTGCTCGAACTCCACGAGACGGTGCAGCCATCGAGGCCGGCTACAGGCAGAGAGACGTTTTGCGTGACGCTGCTGGCGGCATCGCCCGGAGCATAGCCGATCTGTAGAGCAGCCTTCGCCCCCGCTACCGCCTGCACATCCGTCATTTGCGCTTTGACCGTGAGCACAAACGTTTTGCCGCCGCTGGCCGAACCCACCGTGATGGTCGCGGAGAGGGTCACGCTGACATCGCTTGTCGCATGCCGCGTGACCACGCCCGTCGTAGAAATCACTCCTGGGTCGCTTGACGACCAGCGAACGACGGCTCCATTCGCCGCCGTGGCGGGCAGAGTCACGTTCTGCGTGACACTGGAAGCGGAATCACCCGCCACATATCCGATGGTCAATGCGGCTTTAGCGGCAGTTACCGCCTGGGCTGGAGTGGGTAAGATTGTTTGCGGCAAACTTGACGTTCCGCAGCTTGACAAAATTGCGACACAACCACTCATAACCGCAATGGCCATCCAGGTTTTTCTCATCACGCCGCTCCGGAAAGTGAAATGTGCAGCCGCAACATACGCGAGCGGCTACTCCAGAGACATCGCCCTGACGGAGCAAAGAGTTATTTACCTTTGGGGATTGACCTTTGGTGTGAAATCTTATCTATCTTCCTGCCGGATTTTCGCAGCACTCATGCCATGGCCCGGATCAATTTTGCCGCGTTTGAGGAAACTGCGGTTGGCGACCGATCGGGGCGTCATGCTGCGCGGCGAAGTATCCCTGCTCGGCCGCAACCGCAGAACTTACCGCACGACCTGCACGCACTCCAATATCTCCGCCTCGCTCAGCGTATGGTCGCTTTGTTTCGCACGCGCGTAAATCCGGTCCACCAGGTCATCCGTGGCAGGAATCCCGCGCCGCTCCAGCCACCACAGCACATTCGATTTTCCGCTCATCGGACCGATATCGATTACCTGGTCCATTCCAAACACATGCGACGGCACGCCCGAATACACGGTATTCGCTAGGATCGTATCCTTCTTGTGATACGCCTTGATGATTGCCGCGGCATGCACGCCGGTCGCCGTGCGAAACGCATCATCGCCCACCACCGGATAATTCGCCGGAATCGGCACGCCCGTCGCCCGCGATACTGCCTGGCAGTACTGCTTGAGCTTGGTCAAGTCCTGCTCGTCCCATGGCGGGATGCCCATGAGTTTCAGATTCACCAGCATCTGATCGATCTGCGTGTTGCCCACGCGCTCCCCCAGTCCAATCGCGCAGCCGTGGACGCAGTTCGCTCCGGCAATCACCGCCGCCATCGAATTGGCAATGGCCAACCCACGATCGCTGTGGCCGTGCCAGTCGACGCGGATCTTCTCGCCCGAAGGCTTCACTACCTGCTCGATCACGAACCGGACCAGCGACAGCGCTCCCATGGGTGTCGCGTGACCCGCCGTGTCACACACGCAGATCGCCCGCGCGCCGCACTCGATCGCGGTCGCGTAAAGCTTTTTCACCGTCTCCGGATCGCAGCGGCTTGTGTCTTCGGTGACATACATCACGTCCAGCCCGAGCGACACCGCATACTTGATCGCCTTCTCCGTCGTCTTCAGCAGAAAATCATCGGTCCATCCTTCCGTGAACCGGCGGATCGGGCTCGATCCAATGAACGTCGCCGCCTCGATCTTCAATCCCGTCTTCTGCACGATCTCCGCAATCGGACGAATGTCGTTCTCGTGTGTCCGTGCCGCGCAGTTCGCCTGGATCTTCATCTTGTGCGTGACCATCTCGCGTGCCAGCGCCGTCACCGCCTCGATCGCGCGCTGTCCCGCTCCCGGCAGCCCGAGATCGAGCGCATTGATTCCTAGCGCCTCCATCAAATGAAGGATTTCAATTTTCTCGGGGATCGAAGGATCACGCACTGACGGTGACTGCAGTCCGTCCCGCAGGCTCTCGTCATTCAGCAGCACCGGCCCGGGAAATGCAATTCCCGGAGGGAAATTCTTGTTCCAGTCGTAGATCAGATCAGAGGTATTCATGTGCGTCTCGAGTCACAAGCACCGGCCCTCGTTCGGGCAAACGAACGCCTGGAAACAGAATCCTGTCTTTTACCCCAGCCCACAGATGTCTTCGTTCGCGCAACTGCTCGAAGCTCACGGCTCGCGACTCGAAGCTCGCTACTTCTTCTCTGGTATCGTCAATCCAAATACCGAAATCATGCCTTGCCCGGCCACATTGACCTTTATCTCCGTCGGACACGGCAGATACAGCGCCTTGCAATTCTCGCAGCGGTAAACCTCTGCGTCCTTGCCCCATGCCTGTTCGACGTCGCCGCATTGCCGCTCGACCACGTCGGTGGCATAGAACCACCGTTTCAAATGCCCGCCGCAGAACTTGCCCTTTTCGTCTTTTTCGTTGCAGGCCCGCTGTCCGGCCTTCTTGGTCTTCACTTTATGATTAGGAAGTTGCATGTGAGTTTGCGTCTCAGACATGATCATTTCGCCGGTCGCCAAGGATTTGCCTCCAGCTAGCGGCCTCAAGGCCGCGGAAGTGGCTCAACGCGCCATTGTATCGGAAAGTCGACTTCGATTCAGTGCGCGCAACTCCATCCCGGCGCTCCCCATTCAGCCCGGCGTTGCCAGAGATGAGGGTCTTCGGCGAGTGCGAGGGAGAGCTTATCCCGCCGCCGGGTTCACATGGTCCTGCATTGTGATCGCTCTTTGCTGAGGGGAACCGCAGTTCAGCGCGCGTGAAACGGGGGCGCACCAGACGCAACGTGTAGCCCACCCCCTCACGAGAATTAGGCAAGCGCTGCCGGCCGCGGCCCCCACGAGCAACTTAGCCAAGCGCTGCTGAACCTTGCAATCAATAAGAAGAAAAGCTAGCCGCTAGCTTTTTCGCAATTTCCTACCGTGCATCATCGCATGTGTGGCATGATCGCCGTGATGGCGCAGCCCAAACCGATATCAAAAGAGAAAGAGATAGGCGCTGAAATCGCTGAGTTGACCGCATTGGCTGCTCGCCTGGAAAAAGAGGCCGCGCAACTGCGCCGGCGCTGCATGGAATTGGAAGAACGGATCGCGTGCAAAGCGCCGCCTGCGTACACTGACACGAGCCCTTGACTCTGTCGTTACTTTTTTGCCGGTAAAAGGTTGGCAGAAATCAGCCATGGTGCAGCACTCGCAGTCCTCATCTTTTTCCGTCCTCGCCCGCCCGTTCGTCCCCACCCGGAAAGTTCTTCGCGGTGCTTCAGCACCGTCTTCTTCCCGCCAGATGCGCCGATGCATCTGGGACACACCAGTTTCGTACTGCCATGCGTTTGGCATCGTGGCAGCAGCGACGTGACGGCCAGCGTAATCTGGTCCGACAGGTCCCTTACGATTTCGGCGTGCCGCCCTGACATCTGGCTCTTTCCCGACGCCACCACCGAGATCACTCCGATACTCGAGTCCCACGCAATCAGCGGAGTCGAACACAGCGCTTGATATCCCTCATTCACGATGTACTCGTCGCCGATAAACCTGGCCTGGCGTCGCAGGTCCGGCCGGAACATCGCGCGTTTGTGCTCGAAGGCCCAACCCGCCTGCGTCTGGCTGCGCCGCAGGATGTGCCCGACCCGGAAGACGCTGTTCGCATGCGGCCCATATAATCCCACGATCCGCAGGCCGTCCTGCTCCGGATCGTAAATGCTCAGGCTCGCCCGGTCGTACGGCACATTCCGTCGCAGCACCGAGCACAACCCGCGAAACAGTCCCTCCAGCGAAGACGACTTCCGCGCGATATCATTGAGCCGGAGTAGCGATTCATATCGTTGCGTAATTCTCATAGCACCTCGAACTTCTGGAGGACTATGTTCGCTGATTCTCGCTTCCGAAACAACCTATTCGTCGCAGTCGTGCTGCTCGTTTGATCCCCGCTCGAGATTCATACTATCGTTTTCACTTCATACCCGTATGTCCGTCGAATCCATCACGCCCGAAAAGTATCGCTTTAGCATTGGCTGGTTCCTTGTCATCATTATTGCCGCGTTAGGAGCCCATTTCGTCGCGAATTACGGTCGATATTCTCCCTACAACTGGCGGGAATATACGTCGCCTGATGGCTCTTTCTCCGTTGAACTTCCAGGGAAACCGATTACCCGTCCGATCAATGTCCCAACCGACAGCCGAGGCACCGAGATCGTCACCATGGTCAGCCTTTCTCCCACTAGAAATACGACCTACGCAATCACTTGCGTCGAGCGCTCGAAAGTTGTCCAGAATTCGGCGGATGAAATACTTGATGCCAGCCGCGACGGAGCACTGCGAAAGATTCAAGGCACGCCACTCGGCCAGAACAAGATCAACGTCCAAGGCTTTCCAGCCCTGGATGTGCAAGCCCGGGCGCGAGGAAGCTCCTTCGTAGACATGCGACTCGTGCTGGCATCGCGGGCGGTCTTGCGCTTCTACTTCACCTCGAAGTTCTTCGGATCGACCGCGATGTTGTGCCGGATCTTGATCTCCCTCACGTCGTATTGGTCGACATTGCCCACATCCGCCGCGCCGTGAGAAAACGTGATCTTCCAGTGCGTCGGCAACGTCAGATTGTCTACGGTTGCGAAATCCCCAAAGCGTTCCTCCAGTCGGTATACCTGATTCTGCATACCCGCGGATTCGCTCGGCGTGAAGCCCTGCGGGGCCGTGACCGTCAACTGATATACGGTCATCACGTGATGATAGGTGTTGGGCTCAAAATAAATCTGGATTTCCAGGTCGCTGTTTTTTTTGGGAAAGTAGTCGATACGCTGCAGGTCAACGCCATCAACCTTCTTCATGCCGCGATCCTTCAGCTTGGCATGGCGCTCGTCGAGGTGTGAGAGTGCCCATGCGGTCGAGAGCGTTCCTCCCCAAAGACCCTCTGTCAGGATTTCATTGTGCGTGCGTACGAACGTGCCAAACTCCGACCAGCGGCCAGGAAACACCTGCGCGACAGATGTTTTCTTTCCGTTGCTCACAAACCATTCGGTTCTGTAAACCGTTGGCGGGAACTTGAATTGCGTGGCTAAATCATCACCTTGGGAAACCAGAACCGCGGGGCCATCGTAGGTTAACGCACCGCGATTCACCACTTCGAACTGCACCGGCCCTTGCGCCACGCAGTCCTTGACGGCGGCGCGGGCCTCAGCGCTTCCAATCGAGTTAAGGTGCTGCTGGACAAACTGCGATGCCTCGAACTTATCTTTGGCGGCGCTGCTGGAGATCATTGCTAACACACCAAAAAACACCATAAACGGGCGCATGAAAACCTCCGGTCCACGAATATATATCGACGGGGGAAACGTCACTGCAAGCCTTATGTGGAACCGCACCATCGTACTCCAAATTTCGGCCCTGCAAAGATGGTGCAAACACGGCAAACCAACCTGTCCGGGGCCCGCTACTCCAATCGCTAAGCAGTAACGATTCCAGAGGAAGTCCGCTTCCCTGATTCCGACAACTTGATTCCGATAATCGGCGGGCCGGGGCGGTGCTATTTTTGGGGAGCTTAACGGCGGAGCATCCTGGTCGCGATCAATGGACCGTACAGATTTCCATTAAAAAACTTCAGATTGGAAAATGCCTTTTAGTCTGTCTTCCTGGGTACTTTCGACTCGAAGGCATTCGTCACTATCAGCAGCAGCCGGGGAAAGGAAATCTGCCATTACTCGAGATCCTCACATGCCTCCAAATCGAATGTCGAATAACTATTCAACCAGTTACTAACTCGAATCGCGTTGATTTAGTCGCGTGACTTACCCAACTTATGGCGCAATGAAGCGCGCGCGCCCGCTTTTCCACGCAATGCAAAATCTTTCATCCTATCGCAGCGCGCGTAATGGTTGTACAATCCCCGACGCTTTTGCAACCTGCGGGTGAACGTTGCCTGTATTGCACCAGAACCAATCTTTCCAGGCTAAAGGAGACACCGTGATACGAAGATTCAGTACTGTTGTGCTGACGACCGTCGCGCTCTTGTCGTTCGCGAGTGTTATCAGCGTTGCACAATCTCAATCTCCCATGACGCGGCTTACTCGTGACGAAGTGACCAGCCACGTAGCCCCCCTCGTCGGACATTTGGCGCCAACCCAGCAAATGGAGCTGACGCTTGTGTTGCCCCATCGCAACCAGGCAGACTTGGATCAGTTCCTGACCAACCTTAATGATCCCGCGAGCCCGATGTACCGGCACTTCCTTACTGTCGAACAATTCACCCAAAAATACGGTCCCAGCCAGAACGACTATGACTCCCTTCAGGCATGGGCAAAGCAAAATGGTTTCCAGATTCTGGCCACCTCGCCAAACCGAATGACCGTGCGTGTTAGCGGAACCACCAAGACTGTGGAAAATGCATTGCACGTCACCATGGGCCTTTACCAGCATCCCACCGAGAATCGCACGTTCTTCGCTCCCGACAAGGAGCCCACGCCCGAAACTCCTGTTCGCCTCTGGAGCATCTCCGGATTGGACAATTTCTCGCGTCCAACCCCAATGTACTCGAAGCGCAACGTGAGCACCGATAGCGTCACTGGCAACGCCACCGTCGGTTCCGGTCCCGGCGCCTCATTCCTGGGCAGCGACATGCGCGCCGCCTACTACACCACTACCGGTGGAACCCTAACCGGCGCCGGACAGTCGCTCGGCATCTTCGAGTTCCTGGGCACGGATCTTCAGGACTTGACCACCTATTACACCAACGTTAACCAGACCCTTAACGTTCCGATTACCTTGGATTCTGTCGACGGCCAGAGCACCAGCTGCGTCTACAACTCACAGGGTGGATTCTGCGATGACACCGAACAGACTCTGGATATGACCCAGGCTCTCGGCATGGCTCCGAACATGAGCAGCCTGGTCATGTACATCGGCAAGGGCGGACTCTCCGGTCAAAGCCTTGACGACCCGGGCATCCTGAACGCCATGGCAACCGCCAGCCCGCTGAATGCCCAGCTCAGCTGCTCATGGGCTTGGAAACCAACCGACAATACCACCGACGATCCGTTCTTCCAGGAGTTCGCTGCTCAGGGACAGAACTTCTTCACGGCCGCGGGCGACAGCGGAAAATGGATTAAGAGCAACTTCGTGTGGCCAGCCGACGATCCCTACATCACGTCGGTGGGCGGCACCGATCTGACCACGTCCAGCGCCGCTGGCCCCTGGGCTTCCGAGACTGCCTGGTCTTCCGGTGGCGGCGGTATCACTGTGAACAACTTCCCGATTCCTTCGTGGCAGGTTGCCGCGGCCGCAGCATGCTCCAAGTGCTCGCAAACCCTGCGCAACGGCCCTGATGTTTCGGCGAATGCCAACTACACGTTCTATGTCTGCGCCGATCAGAGAGCCTGCAGTGAAAACCTCTACGGCGGAACCAGCTTTGCCGCGCCCATGTGGGCTGGCTTCCTGGCTCTGGTCAATCAGCAAGCCGTCTCCAATGGGCAGCCGACGCTCGGCTTCGTGAACCCGGCCCTGTACAACATCCTTGCCGGTTCCAGCTACGGCACCGACTTCCACGACATCACCAGCGGCAGCAATGGTTTTCCTGCGACCGTCGGTTTTGATCTGGCGACCGGTATCGGTACTCCGAACGGACAGGCGCTGGTCAATTCGCTCGCTCCCGTCAATACCGGCGACTTCACCATCAGCGTTGCGCCTCAGACCATCAAGGCGACGCGCGGAACCGTGGGACGCAAAGGTCAGGTTACGACCACCGTCTCCGGCGGCTTCAGTTCGCCGATTGCTCTGACTGTCTCCGGCGTGCCTAATCTCACACAGGTGCTGTTCAAGCCATCGACCATCAATGGCGCCGGAACAGCCTTGATTGGGGTACGCGTGGGCAAGAACGCAACCACTGGCAGTTACACAGTCACGGTTACCGGTACGGGCGGCAGCAAGACCCACTCCACCACCTTCACTCTGGTGATCCAGTAATTCAATTTGCTTCCTTTCGCCCGGGCGCTTCGGCGTCCGGGCTTTTTTGTGATTGTCATCAACCTGAATCCCCAACTCGGGGCGATAATACCCTCCTGATGAAGCCTTTACTTATCGAACGCCGCTGTTGGGTACGGGCCTCGCTTCCAGTGATGGCGTTCCTCGTCGTTTCCGCATTCGGTCAAAGTCCCGCAATCAGGAATTGGGACCTGAGAGTGGCTGCAACGGATGCTGATTTCTCCATAGACGATCGTTTTCTCGCAGTTACGGTAGAGACCACAAACACTCCGGCTGACGGCCACAGCTACGCTACCGAGTCTGTTCAAATCTGGGATTACCGGGACAACCGCAAAATCAGCGGCGCGGAATTGGCAACCTATCTGAAGGCCGGGCCTACGCCCAATTGCGTCCGCTATACGGCAGATGGCAAGATGCTGGTGAGTTCTGATCCAACCAGATTGTACGTACTCGATCCATCGAGTCTGAAACTGCTGCGCGTAATTAATCCGGAACTGAGCACCGATTTCCGCATTTTCCACATCGAAACCGCCCCGACCGGCCACGTTGTCCTTATTGCCGCAAACCGCGTCGAAAGAGGAATCTTGGTAGCTTACGATCTCGACAGTGGCCGCCTGCTCTTCAAATGGAAATCGCCGCGTCGGATCAATTCCGTTGACTGGAACTCTGATGGCACACGATTTGCTGTCGCAGCACCTTTGTTGTGTACGCGCATTCGTGACACCCTAGAGGTATTCGGGACCAATCCCTGGTCGCATTTGCGAACCTTGACGGCGCGAAACCCTGCATCTCTCGCGTTCTCACAGGGCCGCCTCTTTTGGGTCGAGTCTGGATACTGCAAGGGCTCGCTGATCCATCGCCAACTGGGGCTGGAGTCATTCGATACGCGTACCTGGGATCGACAAAAAGCAGTGTTCCTGCGAGAGCGGGACATCCACGACTCCATCTCATTCGCAAATAGCAGACTTGTCGCGGACACCGGAAAACTGGAACTCAAGCACGACTGGCTGGATGGCACGAGTTGGGGCGATGCCGTGAGTATCCAGTTCACCCTTTGGGCTGGCGAACCCGCTTCCGTTGAGTTCACCTCACCGTCATGGCCGATTCCGCTCCAGCCACCGCCGGCGATGTCTCAATTGCGGTTAAGCAGGACCGGAAAGATGGTGGTCCTCATTCACAACCGCTCTCCTCGAGTCATGGAGATACCTTAGAGAGGCTGGCTCATCTTCAGATTGACCTTGGTGAGCAAGTCTCCTGCACGTGCTTAAATTCCACTTCAGAACTCCCTTTTCGCCCTCGCTTGCTTTTCTCCCACGCGTCCCACTTCAATCTCCGCCCGAAAATAATTCTCCGGACGCACCGGCGCCGCCGCTATTCTCCGCAGCAACGCAATCTGTCCCACATGCGTCAGCGCATCGGCCACCGGTCCCTGAAATAAATTCTCCGCCGAACCGTGCAGCGGCTGACCCGATGCCAGGTATTCATCGAAATTCGCCATCGCCATGAAAAATCGCGCCTTCTCCTGATCCCACACCAGCGGCTTCGAATCGTGCCACTCCTGTTTGCCCATCGCAATCGACAATGCCCAATCCAGCAGATCGCCGATGTGCGCCAGAATCTGCCCCGGCGTGCGCGCTCCTTCACAGGCATGGAATTCCGCAAAATTTTCCGGCACGTCGCGGATCGCCTTTTCCGCCCGGTACGCCAGCGTGGCCAGGGTATGCCGTAACATCAGTCGCTTCACATCGTTCTCATCCGCTTTCATGCCGAACAGATTACACTGATTCTCCGGAGGCGAACACGCATGACCCAACCCGCGCCCATCAGCCGTGAAACTGCCGAGCACTACCGCTGGGGCAACGATTGCGATGGATGGCACCTCGTCAAAGACGATACCCTCAGCGTCATCGAGGAATTCGTTCCTCCCGGTTCGGCCGAAATCCGCCACTATCATGAAAAGGCGCAGCAGTTTTTCTACATCTTGTCCGGCGAAGTAATGATGGAAGTGGAAGGCCGGTCGACGCTGATCCCCGCCGGAAGCGGCATTCGCGTCCGGCCCGGAGCGCGCCACCAGATCAGCAATCCTTCCTCCGTGGCCGCACGCTTTCTCGTCATCTCTCAGCCCACAACCCAGGGCGACCGCATCCAGGAAAACCGCTGACGCGTCTCAGTATTCCACGCTGACCAGATACAATCCGCTACCCGGTGCCGTCGCTCCCGCCGCCGATCGGTTCCGCGCCGCGAGAATTCGTCCTACATCCTCCACGCTTAACGTTCCTTTTCCCGTCAGAATGAACGTGCCCACCAGATTTCTCACCATGTGATGCAGGAACCCGGATCCCCTCACGCTGTAGATCAATTCTTCTCCCGCGCGCTCCCACCACGACGAATATATCGTCCGCACATTCGACACCATCTCGCCCTCGCGTCCGCGCTCCGGATCGACCGCCGCAAACGAGGTGAAATCGTGCTCGCCCTCCACTATCCCTGCGGCCCGCATCATCGCGTCTTCATTCAGCGGATACGGAAAATGCCACACATACCGCGCCAGAAACGGAGAGCAGATCGCCCCCCGAAAAATCCGGTAGCGATACGTCTTCGCCTTCGCCGAATGCCGCGCGTGGAAATCCGCCGGCGCTTCGCTTACCTCGATCACCCGCACCGCGCCCGGCAAAATATCGTTCAACGCCTTCCCGAAATTTTCCGTGGGGACCGCCGACTCTGTGACAAATGTCACCACCTGCGCCAGCGCGTGTACTCCCGCATCGGTTCGCCCTGAAGCCTGCGGCAATACCTTTTCGCCCGTGATCCGTCCAATGGCTGTAGCGAGTGTGCCCTGGATGGTCGGCGCGTCCGGCTGCACCTGCCATCCGGAGAAATCCGATCCATCGTAGGAAACGATCAATTTGAGATTGCGCATGCGATCTTTCGAATCCAATGCAGCTTTCCGATTATCCAACTCATTTCGTGGCCGAAAATGGGGGCTGCCCTCTTCGATCCGGGAGTGCGGCCAGACGAAATGCTAAATGGGGGAGCGGCTCTCCCTCAGATATACTGGATCGCTTCACCAAAAGTTATCCCGGAAGCGAATGCTGTTTCGCCACTCTCGCGAGCCACGAGGCGTCGCGTTGCTGCCATGCCATCGTACTTCCGGCAGCCTTCGTCGTGACAGTTTTTGCTTCTCTGGACGGTTTTTCCGGGAACCCTGACCGCGGTTCTTGCGTATCAAGGCCTGGGTCTGGCTTTGTTTCACCAGCCTCCCGGGCAAGCGCCGCAAGCCCTGGTGCACCGCTATGCCGTGCATCGATTCGAACGCAGTCGTTGTAATCACAATGGAGATGAGTAGATGCGATTCGCACGCCTTGCCGAACTTTTTTGCGTGATCACGGTTGCAATCTTATGGGTCGTACTGACGCTGCCTGCCCGGGCACAGGAGATGCCGGCAGCTCCCAGCCCGCAAACTCCGCCCGCCCAAAAGCCATTCTTGGGCGTGGATTATTCCAAGTCGGTGAACGCCTTTCCCCACGTGATCTCGCCCTATTTGCCGCGTCGTGTTCCGCAGGCGAACCTGGCCAACACTCCGCGCATCGATCAGTTGATGCACGATGGCAAAATCTATCTTTCGCTCGACGATGCTGTTGCCCTGGCTCTCGAGAACAATCTTGATATCGCCATCCAGCGCTACAACCTCGATATCGCCGAAACCGACGTGCTCCGCGCCAAGTCCGGAGCCAGCATCTTGGGTGTCAACGCTGGTCTCGTGCAGAACACCCCCGGAGGTGGCGTGGGCGGCATTGGAGCCACCGCCGGCCTTTCCAGTGGAGGCACCAGCCTCGGCGCAGGCGGCATTGGCGCCGGTACCGCCGGTCTGGTCAGTTCCACCCTCGGTCAGGGGCCGCCGCTCACCAGCTTCGACCCCGTTATCGGCGGTACGCTTCAAATGGACCACCTCTATCAACTCTCGTCCAACGGCTTCAACGGAGTTCCGGTCGTCAATCAGAACACCGGTACAGCCAACTTTAACTACACGCAAGGATTCGCGTGGGGCACAAACCTCCTTATCGGATTCAACAACAGCCACGTCACCACCAACGTGCCTTTCACCACCCTGCTGCCCCAGGTGACGTCCAATTTCAACTTCAAACTGACCCAGCATCTTATGCAAGGTTTTGGCTTGGCCGCCAATGACCGCTTCATTCACATTGCCAAGAACAACCGCGAACTCTCCGACGTGGCATTCCGCTTGCAAGTCATCACGACCGTCGATCAGATCGAGAATCTCTATTGGGACCTCGTCTACGCCTACGAAAATGCCCGCGTCCAGAACGAGTCCCTGGCCTTCGCGCAAAAAACTCTGTCTGATACCAGGAAGCAGGTGGAAATCGGCAGCCTCGCGCCCATCGAAGTGGTGCGCGCACAAAGCACCGTCGCGCAGGATCAGCAGCAGGTCACCACAGCTCAAACCAACCTGCAACTCGAGCAGTTGCTGATGAAGAACGCGGTCACGCGTACGCTCAAAGACGCCATCCTCGCCACCGCCGAAGTGATTCCCACCTCCACCATGGAGATCCCGGCGCAAAACGATACCACCCCTACCGAGGACCTGGTCAACGATGCCCTGCGTCATCGTCCCGAACTGGTGGAGTCGCGCATCGACCTGAATAGCCGACAATACAGCAACAAGGCGGTCCGCAGCGCCATGCTTCCAACCGTCGATCTGTTTGCCTATTACGGCGGCTCCGGACTGGCCGGAACCCTGAATCCGATTACCCCGTTTTGTCCCAGCACCAGCGGGATCTTTTGTATTCCACCTTCCGCCATTCCCGTGCAGTTCCGCTCCGGCAAACCCGTGGGCTATGGCACCGCTCTGCAAAATATGGTGACCTCGGCTGCTCCCGACAAGGGCATGGGATTGACTATCAACATCCCGCTCCGCAACCGCGCCGCCCAGTCGCTGCAAGTCCGCTCCGTACTCGAACTCCGCCAGGCGGAGATGCGCATGCAGCAGATTGAGAATCAAGTGGAAATCGAAGTCCGCAACGCGCAATATGCCGTGCAGCAGCGCCGCGCTTCCGTCGACTCCGCCAAAGCTGCCGTCGCGCTGGCTCAGCAGTCGCTCGATGCCGAACAGAAGAAGTATCAGTTCGGCACTTCCACGGCGACTTTGGTTCTGCAATACCAGAGCCAGCTCGCCACCTCCGAGTCCACACTGGTCGATGCTACGGTCGCTTACGAGAAATCGCTGCTCGAGCTGGACCGCGCCACTGGGACGCTGCTCGATAAATCAGGCATCAATATCGACGATGCAGCCCACGGAAAAGTCAACGCCTTGCCGCACGTTCCTTACATCGCTCCGCGCAAGGAAGCGCCCTCAGAACTGCAGCCGGCGCCCGCAACTCCGCCGGCGAATTCATCGCAGCCATAGGCGTTTCTGAAATGCCTTCCCATCCTGTCGCGCATTGCCGCGGCAGGGTGGGAGCTTTGTTTTGAAGCCGCCTGCCAGCTCCTTGCGATTACATCTTCTGACAATTCTTTACGATCTCATCGCTCGCGAACTCGCTCACTCCCGCTAATATGAATTAAGTCGCAGCCCCATCATTTGCTCCGGGTTTCTTGCGAATGATTTGCAGCAGTACTGGCGTTCCTGTGAGGCAGAGAGTATTCCTTTCGGCCTTCACCAGATTTCATCATCGTATGCACTTGCGAGGAGTTGCTCCATGTCTTGCCTATCGCCGCGCTTCGCGGTCCCAAAGTCTTCGCCTTGGTTTTTGCTGATTGTGATCCTGTTGCTGCTCTGTTTCGTTTCTGCCGGAGTCGCGCAGCAGAATCCGCCGCCGTCTGCGCAGGCGCAAACCGTCATAGACATGCCTGTAGCGCCCCAGCCGGTTTCGCGCGAGGCCGTCCATCTGCAGGACTATGCCCGTTCGCGTTCTGCCTTCCCCCATTTCCTGCGGCCCTACATCTCGCGTGAGGTTCCGCCCCCCAACCTGGGAAATTCGCCGCGCATCGATCAACTCATGCACGATGGCAGAATCTATCTCTCCATCGACGACGCGGTTGCCCTGGCGCTGGAAAACAATCTCGACATCGAAATCGCGCGCTATAACCTCAATATCGCCGACACCGACATTCTTCGCGCCAAGTCCGGAGCCAGCATTCTCGGCACCAACGCCGGCATTGTGCAGAACACTCCCGGCGGGGGCATCGGTGGACTGGGCAGCACCGTCGGTTCCGGTACCGGAGGCACCACCATCGCTGCCAGCGGCGCCGGCACGGGTACCAATGGCTTGGTCAGTTCCACGCTGGGCAGCGGATCTCCCATCACCAGCTTCGATCCCCTGCTCACCAGCAACCTCCAACTCGACAAGAACCAGATCGAATCCACCAGCCCTTTCAGCCCGGTCCCGGTGCTCGCGGAAAATACCTATACCGCCGATTTCGGTTACACACAGGGCTTCCAGTGGGGCGGAATCCTCAGCGGTACCTTCAACAATACTCACCTGAGCAGCAATAACACCACCGACCTGTTCACCCCCCAGCTCGGCTCCAACTTCCAGTTCCGCTTCACGCAAAACATTCTGCAGGGTTTCGGTTTCCTGCCCAATACGCGTTTCATCCGCTTCGCTAAAAACAACCGCGAGATCACCGACGTCGCCTTCCGCCTGCAAGTCATTACCACCGTCGACCAGATCGAGAACATGTATTGGGATCTCGTCTACGCCTACGAGAACGTACGCGTGCAGAAGGAGTCCATGGCGTACTCGCAAAAAGCGCTGGAGGACGCCACCCGTCAGGCGAAAGTGGGAACCGTCCCCCCCATTCAGGTGGTCAGCGCCAAGAGCGTCGTTGCCACCAATCAGCAGAATCTCATCCTGGCGGAAAACAATCTTCGCCTCGAGCAGTTGCTGATGAAGAACGCCCTCAGCCGCAGCATGGAAGATCCCATGCTCGCCGACGCGGATGTGATTCCCACCTCCACCATGCAGCTTCCGCAGAATGAGTCGCCCACGCCCACCCAGGACCTGATCAATGAGGCGCTGCGTCACCGCGCCGAACTGGTGGAGTCGCGCATCGATCTCAACAGCCGCCAAATCAACAACAAAGCGGTGCGCAACGCCCTGCTGCCCACGCTCTCCGCGTTCGCCTACTACGGAGGTTCCGGTGTCGGCGGCGATGTTAACCCCGCGTGCGCGTTCGCCGGCATTCCCTGTTACAACCCAGCCAAGGCTCCGCCGCCGTTCCGCAACACCACCTCCGTCGGCTATGGCGGAACGCTGAACCAGCTGGTGAATTCGACCGCTCCCGACAAAGGCGTCGGACTGACGCTCAGCATTCCCATCCGCAATCGCCTTGCGCAATCTCAACAAGTACGCGCGCAACTCGAATACAGCCAGGCGCAGGTACGCGAACACCAGCTCGAAAACCAGGTGCGCATCGAAGTCCGCAACGCGCAGTTCGATGTCGGCCAGAACCGCGTCGCCGTGGAAGCCGCGCAATCGGCCTACGATTTCGCCAAGCAGACCTTCGACGCCGATCAGCAGCAACTGAAAGTCGGGCTCATGACGCAGGTTACAGTCCTGCAGGCCGCCTCCGCCCTGACCACAGCCGAATCGAATCTCGTATCGGCCAAAGCGGCATACGAGAAGTCGCGCATCGAACTCGATCGCGCCACCGGATTACTGCTCGATCACGAAGGCATCAGCATCGACGAGGCCGTCAAGGGACAGGTCACGCAATTGCCCACCGTGCCTTACGTCGCGCCGCGAAAGGATTTGCAGCCGCTCGGCGATAATGCGGGAGGTCCGCCGGCGGGACAGGAATGAGTGCAGCGTGGCGGCGGATTCCCAAATTGGGAAAATCCGCCGCCGGTATAGCTGAAAGCTGGGCAAATTCCCAAAATGGGAAATAAAGGCCCATTTTATAGCTATAAGATAATTTTCGCCTGTAGTGCGATTTAAGGCTGTGGAAATCCTGCCGCCGGACTGAGGCTGTCCGCAGGGTCACGCGTCGCTCTAATGGCTTCTAATGCGTCGCAATGGGCATTTTATGGAGGCTTGGCGTTGGAAAATTCCGATCAGCCTGTCGGCATGGCGGCGAATACATGTTAACTATTTGATATTAAAAGGGTTATAGGCCTGCTGTCTCGGTGGCATCTTTAACCTGCGGCGTTCCCGCTCTTGCCTGCACGAAAAATCAATAACTTAGCTCGTATTGAGGGAAACCGCCGACCCGCGGCCGTCAATTCTCGCCGGCGATAGAGACGTGTATCCTACGTGCCGTGAGACTGTCGGTCGTCATCATTACCTGCAACGAGCAGGCCAACATCGCGCGCACGCTTGCGAGCGTGCAGCCTCTGGTCGCCGACGGCAAAGGCGAGATCCTCGCTGTCGATTCCGGATCGACCGACGGAACGGTGGAAATCGCGAAATCGTTCGGCGCCAAAGTTTTCGGGGAAGAATGGAGAGGCTTCGCCGCGCAGAAAAATTCCGCGATCGACAAAGCCACTGGCGACTGGATCTTGAGTCTGGACGCCGACGAAGAAGTTGATCCGGAACTTGCTGGCGAACTCGCAGAAAAGACAAGTGCGTCTGCAGATGCCGACACGCCCGTGGCGTTTTTCATACAGCGCAAGAATCTTTTTCTGGGCCGCTGGATCCGCCATGGAGGATTCTGGCCTGACGAAAAGTTGCGCCTGTTTCGGAAAGGAAGCGGCCAGTTCGAGAGTCGCGCCGTTCACGAAGATCTCCGGGTCCATGGACGCACCGGCAAAATTCTGCAAGGCGCGCTGATTCACCACTCCTATCCCACGCTGTCGGATTACATCGAGCACATGAACCGCTATTCGTCTCTGGGAGCGGAGATGGCCGTGGCCAAGGGCAAGCGCGGATTCAGTTTTGTCGACATTGTCGTGCGCCCGTGGCTTACATTCTTCTATAACTACTTTATTCGGCTTGGCTTTCTCGATGGACGCGAAGGCTTGCTCCTGCATCTTTACCACGCGGCATATGTTTCCTGGAAGTACGCGAAAGCGTGGGAGTTGTCGCGACGCAAAGAAGTTGCCTGATCCTGCGCGGCTGACGCCGCAGCCGGGGGAAAACATCGTGAGGCTGCGAGGTGTCCACCACCGGCCCGCTGGGGCGAATGCAGCCGCCGTCATCGGATCTTGCAGTTATGAAACACTTGCAGGGTGAAACAAAGGAGGCTGTAGGTGCGACTCAATCGTTCGAGGCTGAGTTTGGCTCTGTCAATCTTCGTCACCTTATTGGCCGGCACAGTGGCCCACGCCCAGAATGATGTTGCCCTGAGCGTCTTTGGCGCGTTCAACAGCCAAACCACCTACAACCTCGGCTTCGAACACCAGGACGCAGCCGACGCCGTGGGGGCGCTGTTTGAGTTCCGCCACATCCGCAGTCCGCTGATTGGCTATGAAGTCACGTATTCGTTCAGCCATGCCAACCAGGTTTACTCCTATGCCGGAGTAACCCCCGTCGGGACTCTGCCTGGTTCTTTTTCTACCCCCGTTGCAACTGATGCACACCAAATCACTGGCGACTGGATATTCTCGTTTCCGGCGGGCAAGTTCAGGCCGTTCGCCCTGGCAGGTATGGGTGTCCTGATCAACCGGCCCGTGAGCGGACAGGGCGAAACCACAATTTCGACCGAGCCGGTCTATGTCTACGGTGCCGGGCTCGACTGGAAACTCGTTCCGCACATCGGCTTGCGCTTCCAGTATCGCGGGAATATTAACCGGGCTCCGAATATTACTCCGGCCTTCGGCTCCAACGGAGGCTTCACCCACACGGCGGAGCCGATGGTCGGCGCTTACTTCAAATTCTGAGAGCGCCCCGGGTGCTGCTCAAACTTCAGCAGGCGAGGAAAACTCGGCGGGTTCGGAAGCGACTCGAAGCCTGGGGCTGGCGTGGATTCGATTTTCCCCAGGGACTAGCAAAAATGGCTGCCCCGCCTTCGAAAATCGAGGCTGTTACGAAACTCAGAACTTTTGTTACAGGTTGCGCTCAGCGGGACGGGCAGCCTCAATATATTGTGGTCGCTGATGCTAAAAATTGAGTTTCGTAACAGCCTCAAATCACGAAGGCTTGGGCACCCATTTCGAGGTAAGCTAGGCAGCGACAAACCCGGCCAGCCCCCGATTTTGATTCGTGGAGGGTAGGAATGGCAGCTCGCAGGGTGAGTTCCAAGTTGATTTTGGCTTTCATCGACGTGGGAGTGGTGCTGGGGATGATCCTGGGCTATCGCAACTACAACGTTGACAGATTGTCGCTTTTTACCATTGGCTTTCTGTCTCTGCTTGTACTCAACGGGATGTTCCTCTTGATTCGAAAGACCGAGCCCGACCTTCCCCCAACTCGTGAAGCGAATGAACAAATGGGTGGTCTGGCCGATCGTGTTGCTTGCGGCACTGGTTGTTTTGGTTGAGCTATTCAGCAGAGGCTGGTGAATCAGCCCTTAGGGAGAACGGCAACGCAAGAGGATTGGCGCAAGATAATAACAACCTGGACAAGGATAAGGTCGCCAATTACATGGACAAGCACGCAGGTCGGAAGTCACAGGGGGAATGCGCGGCTCCCTGCCGGCGGGCATCAGCTAAGACAAGATTTCGTTCAGCACCCGTTCAAGCAATTGGGAATTGTCCTCGGAGGAGCAGCAATCCCGGTAGGGGCAGTCAGCATCGGAGCCGGAGTCGGTCTTTCTGTCGGAAGCGCAGCTTCCTTAATCATCGATGATGCCCTTCACCCAGCACCATATCAGTGAGAAGGGGGTATATGTTTGGCATTCCTCGGAAGAACGTAATTACGCTTTTTCTTGCCATTGGGATAGGCGCGGTTGCAGCCGCGACATTCGACTCGGATCGATTGCTAAGACACGCCGCGATTGCTCTGCCTGCGACCTTCATTATGAAGGCAGCGAGTAAGCGGGAGTGTCATTCCTCTGACGTCGGGCTTACATTAGCGGTTTTTGTGCTAGTTGTTGGCTCGAAGTTTCTATTTCCGAACACATCGATCACCCTGATCTTAGAAGGCAGTGCCATATTGTTAGTACTGATATTCATGAATACAGGTCTGTCGTTCAAAGAGATTGCATCGATCCAAAAGCGCACGCTGTAGCTCGAAATACGATCAACGCCAAAGGGGACTGGCCTTCGTTCTTATCGACGGGCCAGCCCCCTTGTGCAGTGTAAGTAGATTATGATACGGACAGCAATTTATGTTTTTCTATTAATCTCATCAGTATGCCTCCAGTTTAGCTTTTCTCAAGCGCCTCCGCGACAATCTGAGCGAGCTTCGAGTTCAGGGCGAATTGCTGCGGACCCAATTCAATCCCTAATAGACGACAGTCGAAGCCTTCCGCCTGAATTTGCGTCTGATGTAATCATCCAGCTTGCTCAGCACGGCCTTATTCGCGACGGAAAACTAAAGGCCAAGCTTCTGAAGGAGGCGTTTGAGAAAGCCTCTCTCTCACAGGACGACTACCAAGAGCGTCCATGGGGGGTTAATGTCGAGGAGACTCCCGGTGGGCTTCATGCCCTCGCTTCTTACATTACCGGTTTGAATCGTCTTTCCTTGCAGACAAGAGTAGTGCGCGAGGTTTTTCCAACAAGTCCACAACGTGCGAGGGAGCTATTTGAATTGATTCACGCTCCAGGTGTTCCGCCGCTACCGTGTGACGCAAGCTGGTACTTCTTTCCGGAGGCGTATTACAACACACTAGGAATAATATTGGAGGGCGGGTTTTCGAATCATGAAATCGCGGGTGGATTTCGGTCGAGCTATGTTGCTTCACTTATCAGAAATATCAAATCCCACGTAGAGCTGATTTACGCGGTTCAACTGCTTGGCAGCGTTCACTTCACAGATCAGGAACTTCAAGAGGACCTTGTTCCGGCCTACGTTGCTACACTTCGCAATTTGGGCGGAGATCCGCAATCCTTCGCGATAGTTATGTCAGGCGACCAGTTCTTCGACGGTGTTTCTAAGTTTATTTCTCTGCTGGAAAAACACGAGATCCAATCTAGGCCTGTTCTAGAAGCGATGCGGGAGTACCTGGTACGAAATTTTAGCGGGCAGTGTTGCGATAGCATTGTAGATCCCAAAGGCTCAGCGTTGCCGGTTGCTGTTGCACGATTTAATGAGGAATTTGGAGCACGACTGAGGGGAGCGGAACTGTCCAGTATTGATGTCGGTGAACTCATGATCAAGAATGCACCGCATACTGAGGCCTCGGCTCCGCCGCGATGGAGTTCCAAGACATATTCTGATCTGCTTGGGACGCTGCAGTCTCTGAATGCACCGCCCATTTCAGGTGATAGTGCAGGAACTTCGGCAGCTCTTAATGCGTTTCTGACGAGAGCGCACGATTTTCTTACAGCGTTAAGCGGATGGTCTGAAACCAATGAACCTCAAATGGAATTTTTTCATCAAAAGGCCCTCTTATTAGCAGGTTTGACCGAGAGGACGACAGGAACTCCTTTCCATAAAGAGGCCTTGGGTCGATTTATAGATTTTCTCGTGCAATATCCGAGTGATCAGGTCGGACCGGTCGATTGGTACTTTTATGCCAAAAAACTTCTGAGGGGAGATGTGGGAGCAAAATATTCAACCGAATACTTAAATGCTTTTCTTAACTCAGGCGATCCAGTGTTGTCCGTTTACGCGCGATTGGGGCTGTTACTGCAGGAGTCATCTTCAGGCTCAGCTAAACATCAGCTGGTCGTTTTACCTGCACCCTCAAGCTCGAAAGCAATCCGAATTGCAAGGTGATGGAGATAAATATGACCTGTCCCCGCTTTCGTTCACGTAAGAATACGACAGGTTTAGGTTACTCCCTTGCCGGTTTGTGTCGGGATGGGGAACCGCGAGGGGCAAGGGATGGGGGGCGGGCCCAGGTTTGCGCCCGCAGGCACTCCCACGAAACCGGCTGCCCCGCCCTTCGCGATGTCTGTCTAGACCCGAGACAGTGTGTAAAGGATGTCATGGGACTGAACAGATGTCACGAAGGGTGGGCCACCTGTGATCTTTCAAGAGGTTGTCCATTCGATCAAGACCAGAGAAGCTGATTGTGACGAGCAATCCAGTTTCCGAGGACAGATCGAATGGACATCCACCAGAATGCCCGACTCACTCTTCGTAGTCGAGAGGCCTTGGTCGA
>DAIDGW010000146.1 GCA_027452245.1 Acidobacteriaceae bacterium | reverse complement strand
TATCCTTTGGGTGAGGGAGTTGTGAATTACATGCGAAACAGCGTCAAGGTGGTCATTGACGCTTACGATGGCACGACAACATTCTACGTTTTTGACCCCGAGGATCCGATTATCGCGGCCTATCGCCGTATCTTCCCCAGCTTGTTCAAGGATGCCTCGGCGATGCCGCCTGGATTGCGCAAGCATGTGCGCTATCCCGAACTGTTGCTCAAACTCCAGGCGAGTGCATATGGCCTGTACCACATGACCGATGCAGAAGCTTTCTACAACCGTGAAGATCTTTGGACGGTGGCTTCCGAAGTTGGTCTCAGCGACACGGGTGAGCAGACCACGCATGTCATGCAGCCCAATTTTGTGTTGATGAAACTCCCCGGTGAAGATGGCGAGGAGTTCGTCGAGATTCTGCCCTTTACCCCCGCTAATCGTAACAATTTGATTGGCTGGATCGCCGGGCGAAGTGACGGAGAGAACTACGGGACTTCAGTTGTCTACAACTTTCCCAAAACCAGGCTGGTCGACGGACCGCTGCAAATTGAAGCACGAATCGATCAGAATGCGCAACTTTCTGGACAATTGACCCTGTGGAATCAGCAAGGTTCGCATGTGCGGCGAGGATCCCTGCTGGTCATCCCTACAGGGAAAGCACTGCTATACGCCGAGCCGATTTACCTGCAGGCCGAACGCAGTCCGATGCCCGAGTTACGTCTGGTTGTTCTAGCGCTGCAGGATCGTCTAGCCTACGGTCCGACTTTTGAATCGGCCATGGCCTCGCTCTTCGGAGGCGCAGTCTCATCGCTCACCGCAAATGCAATCACAGAGATTTCTCCCTCCGAGTCCCAGAAACCTGGGACACGAGCGGCTCAATCCGCGTCCAACTTCAACACGCAGATCGCGGAAGCCGCCAAGGATCTCGCTGATTACCAGCGCCTGACTGCAGAAGGTAAACTCGGCGAGGCTGGTCAGAAACTCGAAGAACTGAAGCGGGCTCTCGACCGCTTGAACGATGTGCAGAACGGCGAGCCATCGCAGCGGCAAAAGCCGCGGTAGCGAAGCCTGGTTTGCCTGCGCAATGGGCGCTTTGGATGCACGCTTGATCCTGGCGCCTTCTTGCGTTACCGCTTTGCGGAAAATCAACACAGCCTAAAAATACAGTTTCACCGCAAACTGAATTACTCTTGGTGCAACGGTGGTGGTGGTCAACTGGCCGCCGTTCGGATTCGGTTGGAAGGTCGGCAGACCAGTCGTCGGGCTCGGAGCAACCGTTCCCACATTGAGTTCGTTGTTATAGAAGCCAAACGAGGGTGTGTTAAAGGCATTGAAGAACTCTGCTCGAAACTCCGCGTTGATTCTTTCGGTCACGGGAGTCATTTTGATGAGAGAGATATCAAAGTTCCGCTGATCCGGGCCGCTGATGATGCCGTTCCCGCTGTTGCCGAAGCCTGTCGCCAACCCGTCGCTGCCCACTACGGGAGGCAAAGTGAAGCAAGCAGAATTCACATAATTGTTCAGCTTGCTTGTCACTGAGCCAGGAGTTTCGACATTGCGATTTGTGCATCCCGGTGCCAGTTGCACCCGATCTGTAACGTTTGGAGCGAACGCATTCAGGGTATTGGTATCGACCAGGGTCAACCTCTGGCCATTTTGAAATGTGGTTACGCCTGCGACAGACCATCCTCCCAATGCGCGCCCTTCGAAAGAAGTGTGAGAAGCAGGGGCGGGAAACTGGTAGACGTAACTGATGACGAGTCGCTGCGGCCGAATGAATAGGTCAGGCCCATAATTCGCCCGGGGGCTGTTCTGATTACCGAGCAGGGAGCCTCCGGAAAACGCTCCCGTGGTGTAACCGGGGGCAGTCTCCAGGGCAGAGGCTAAGGTATAGGAGGCGAGGAATTGCAGTCCATTGCTGAAACGTTTGTTCAAGCTGGCGCCAAGGGCGTTGTACCAGGAGGAGCCCGCTGACTCGATAAAGGTCGAAAGAGTGGGATCGAATCCTTCGACCGGAACGCGCTCGCCGATGTTGCCAAAATTGTTCGTTGTCTGGCCGCGAATTGGGTGGGCGGCAGATGCAACCAGCGCCTGATTGAACGATCTTGATTCAAGAAGCCCGGTCCCGCGGTTCCCCTGGTAGCCTACCTCCAGCATCCAGTTCTGTCCGAGAGCGGTTTGCAGATTCAGGCTATATCTCTGCACTCTGGGCGCTCGGAAGTTAAGAGCGAAAACAGTAGGGGTCAGGTCGCTGCCATACGGTGCTGTGGCCGTCGGGGGCGTATACGGTAGAAAAATGGGGAAATTGGGTGCTGGCGCAAATGGCGTAGTGGCCGGAGGCAAAAAGGCCTGCCGAATCTCGCCCCAGGGAGGCGCTCCCAACAACTGGAGGAAGGGCTCGCCAGTCGTGCGAGTAAAGTAAATGCCGTAGCCTCCGCGCAAAACCAACCGATTCGTTCCGGGCAACTGCCAGGCGAATCCTACCCGCGGTTCATAGCCATTCTGACCGTCATTATTGATCGCGGTATTCGTGCCTGCTTTGGTGACTCCAGGAGGAATCGCTCCACCGGAAAAGTTCGAACTGACGACATACCCCAGAAGGGATCCTGCGGCTGGCGGATTGGGATTGGCGGCGGCAGGATCGAAGGTCGACGCCCGACCGAGATACTCGCCCAGTTGTCCCTGGCGCTCATAGCGAAAGCCGATATTGAAGGTCAAGCGCTGGGTAATCTTGTAATCGTCCTGCAGGAAGAGGTCCCCGTCCCAAACTCTCCATTCGCGGCTGAAGACTCCGGGAACATCAACGCTCTCAAGCGAGTTGCCGAGCAGAAAGTCGGCAAAGGTGGGATAAACCAATCCCGCCAGGAAGTGAAAGCTGGCCAAATTAATCTGGCTGCGATTGATTCCAGCGCCGAAATGCAGAGAATGCTTGCCGCGCACGTAGGAAATGGAGTCATTGAAATCGTAGAAATTCTGAGCCAGGACCACACCCTGGCCATTACCGCCGAGATTAAAACCGACGGATTGCGTTGGATCGTTCGCACTCAAGGCACCGGTTACGACAATTGCGGGATAAGGGTTATCGAAGGACGGCGCCGGCACACATATGCTTGAAAGGGTGAAGGTCCCGGAGCCGCTTCCAGCGCATGCCGGAGAGTTGGCGAAATTGACGTTGGGATAACCCTGCCCAAGGCTTCCAGTCACCCGGTGAAAGCCTAATATCGCCTGATTAACGATATGGTCGTTGAAGGCGTAAGTGTGCGTCAGAGAAAAATCACGCGTTCCATTGGGAATGGTTTGAGGAAAACCACCGAGGGAGGCCGCCGGGATACCGAACTGATTGCTCGGGAAGGGCGCAACCTGATTGCTGTCCATAAAAAAGAACTTGCCCGAGAAGTGGCTCTTCTCCGTCTGGTACCAGTCGAGATTGGAAATGAATTGATCGTCGGTGTATTGGCAGGGAGAGCTGAAGGTACTTTCCCCTGTAGTTGGGTTTTGTGCCGCAGAGATGAGGAAACCGCCGCCGGGCAGCTGCGCATTTAATGTAGCCAGAGCAGATGGCGAAATATCGGCGGCAGAGCTGACGGTTCCTCCGAGCAGGCCCATTTGCCCGTGAAACTCCTGGGCCAGCGCGGCTGCTGTACGACTGCCTGCACCGTTGGTGAGGAAGGGAGGAAGAAATCCGGAGGTCAAGCATCCAACTGCTGAATCCAGTCCGTCGCGCTCGCGCGTCCCCTGATAGGAGACGAAGAACATGACTTTATCCTTGAGAATCGGGCCTCCCAGCGTGAAGCCGAATTGGTTCTGGTTCAGTACTCCGCGCGGACGATTCTGTTGTTTAAGGAAATAATCGTTTGCGTTCAGAGCGGTATTGCGGAAGTACTCCCAAACGTCCCCGTGAAAGGCGTTTGTACCGGATTTCGTTACAACATCGACATTTGCGCCGGCATTTCTTCCATAGGAGGCGTCGTATTGCCCCGTCTGAACCTTGAATTCTTCGATGGAATCGGGATTGGGAACGGGGATACCACCGCTAATTTCGCCTTCTCCCATGAGATCGTTGACTTCAGTTCCGTTCATCTGGAAGTTGTTGTCATTGGTGGAATTGCCACCGGTGGAGTAGCCGCCAGTAGCGGCCGCCTGACTGGAATTTCCCCGTCCGATGCTGGCGCTGTTATTGACCTCACCGGAAACCCCGGGTGACAATCCCAAAATCTGGGTGTAGTTCCGAGTCACCAGAGGCAAGTTCTCCACCATGCGCTGGTCCGTGACGTTTCCCAGAGCACTGGAGTTGGTCTGCACGAGCTCCGGCACGGCCTGCACGTCAACCGTTTCGGTAATAGCGCCGATCTCCAAGGGGATGTTGAGCGCCGTTGTTTCCGTGACGTGTATCGAGACATGCTCAAATTTCGCGGACTTGAAGCCTTTGGCTGAAGTATCGACGGTGTACTCGCCCGGGGAAAGCAGCGGAACCAGGTAACTTCCATTGCTTTGTGAGACCGCCGCACTGGTGACGCCGGTCGAGTTACTCGTTACCCGAATCTTCACTCCGGGAAGGACGCTTCCGCTGGGATCGGTAATGACGCCTTTCAATGCTCCCGTGGCTGCTGTCTGGGCAGGGAGCCAATTGGCAAAGCAGAGCAGAAATAGGAAGCACGTCACCTGAACCGCACTTAAACGGCAACAATGAAAGCGCTGAGATTGTCTTGAAATGCACTTCGTGGTTGCCACGCTGCCCTCCTGGTGTTCCCGAAAATAACCCCGACGATCACACGTTCATACACCTAGTGGCTGAACGCTTGCAAGAAGAATTTCACCAAATAGTGATTAAGAATTATCCCATGCATCATTCAGTGCATATACTCGCTCAATCACTCTGGCGCTAGTACTTCAAACTGAATTGCAGGACCCTGCTGGCCACGGTGAACCATATAAACACGCACGAGGCGAGCAGCACTCCGGCTGTATAGATCCCCTGCCAGGCTCTTTTGCCGGTGCTTGCCCACAAGCGATACCTGGCATAGCCGGCAACAATTGCAGCTGCGAAACCGAGCAGAAAGAACAGTTGCATCAGACGGAACCACCAGTCGAACGCGTCACTGAAAAATGACAGGTTAGAAAATCCGTAGGCCATGGATCCGGCAAATGCGACCAGCGCGATGAGTTCGGCGGCGCACGCAAGCTGCACGAACAATCGCAATCTGAGTTGCTCGGGCGTGTATTTGAGCGGCTGCTTGTAGTGCCGCCGCAAGAGAGCGCCCACGGGCCAGAGAAGTAGCGTTCCTACAAAGATTACGAGGGCAAAGCCCAAGGCAAACTGGAGAACAGTTTGATTTTGGGTCCAGGAGACTCGCTGTGCGATATCAATCGGGTCCTCGGTGACCATCATGAGTCGTCCCGAGGAGTCCCGTTTGAAGACGATGAGTTGCTGGCCGCCAACTTCGCGGAACTGCATGTTGCCGATAGGACGCCAACGTTTGGGCTGTCCGGCAAAGTCCTTCATGGTATCGACGGTAATCGTGCCATCTGCGTTCTTCGACACGGAGGCTTCCGCCAGAATCCACCAGAGGGAACGAAGGATGGTGGTCTGGGCACGCCGACTCGACAGATACTTTCCCTCGATGGAGTCGAGATTGCCGGATTCGACGGTGGGCGGCCTGGTCTGGTGGACAGGAAAATAACGGTCGAGAAAATCGTCCCAGAGCGCTGTTCGTACATCCAGTTCGCCTTTTCCCACGCTGTTGTAGGAGACAAAGAAACCCAGGCCTTCACTCGGGATCAGATGCATATCGCTGTGGAAGTAAGTTAAGTCGCCGCCATGGCCGATGATGCGAAGGCCATTGCGGTTTTCTTCATAAAATCCCAGAGCCATGCCGTTGACTGCGGGATCCATAGAGAACTGGCGGGCGTGCATCATTTCAGCGGTCTGGGGCTGAAGGATTTGCACATCTCCGTACTTGCCATTCTGCAGATGCGCAATCATGAACGGGGCCATATCGGCTCCCGAAACGGAGAGACTGCCGTCTGGAGCCGGATTGGGTGGCACTAATTCGAACGGCTTCGAGTCCTGAGAAGCGACCTGGTAACCATTCGACATCATGGGCTTTAACGATTCAGGCAACGGCTGCACAAAAGTCGCGTGGGTCATATCCAAGGGGCCGAAGATGTTTTTCTGGACGTATTCTTCGAAGGGTAAACCGGAGACACGCTGGACGATATATCCGGCGAGATCAGCTCCGTAATTGGAATAGGCGGGAATGGTACCCGGGGCAAAAATCTGATGGGGACGATGAGCGATGACGAACGAGCGCAAGGATGGCAGTTCGTCGGGATGATTGACCATGAGATCTTTAACGACTTCTTCGAATCCCGGCGTATGGGTCATGAGGTTGCGGACGGTCACAGGACGCCCGAACGTATGCGGTATCTGAAAGTCGAGGTATTGATTTACATCGGCGTCCAAATTGATTTTTCCCTGCTGAACCAACTGCATGATGGCTGTCCAGGTAAAGGTCTTTGAAATCGATCCGGGCCGGAACAAGGTTCCTGCGGGAGATACCGGCACCTTGGCCTTGACGTCCGCGTAGCCATAGCCTTTGGCGAATAAGACGCTGCCATTCTTAACGATTACGACGACGGCGCCGGCAATGTCCTCGCGCTGAAGCTGCATGGTCATAATTCCGTCGAGGAACGCTCCCACATCGACGGCGGTCATGGCAGGGGCCTGGGGCGTCCCGGTGCTGGACAAGTCCGAGGAACTTGCGGGAGAGGAGGGCTTGGGAACTTGCGCCGAGATATGGGATGCACCGGTGCCGAGCAAAAACGTCCCGCAGATCAAAAGAGAAGAGAATCCGACTGAAATACGATTCATACGAGTTGCTCCCGCTTCCCGGCTGCAATTCGCGTGCGACCCACAGTTTTGAGCACACGAAGGAAGGTCCGACGTTCTGGTTGAGGAAAGATCAGCGAGCATTGGCTTACGGCCGTTAATACCTGTACACCACATAGTGCATAAAGTCAATAAATAGCATCATCTGTTGCTTTTTCGATTGACAATGACAATCTTCACCGCTTAAAACCAATGCAAAGAACGAAGGCTTGCCGGGAAATTCCAGGAAATGAATCGATGATCGCTTCAGAAGCATGCCACTCACTGACGGCAAAGGGCGAGTTCGGCGCGTTTCGACCTTCACGACGGAAACTGGCGGCTTACGCCGGGACAGTTTTCCTGCTCTGCGTCAGCATGGCGAGCGCACAGGTGCAGGCGAACATCGCGCCTCGCAACGATTACGCTCTGGTTGCCGCGGCGCTGGCGTCAAAGATTGAGCGGGAGATGCAGGAAAAGCAGTTGCCAGCATTTTCGATTGCACTCGTGGACGGCGACCAGATCGTGTGGGCGCAGGGATTTGGTTATCAGGACCCGGCAAAGAAGATTCCTGCGACCGCTCACACCGTTTATCGCGTGGGATCGGTTTCCAAGCTGTTTACCGATATTGGAATCATGCAGATGGTCGAGTCGGGAAAGATCGATCTCGACGAACCAGTCGAAAAGTACGTGCCGGATTTTCATCCGCACAACCCCTTTGGCAAACCGATCACATTGCGAGAACTGATGTCCCACCGTTCCGGACTACTGCGCGAACCTCCAGTGGGGAACTATTTTGATCCGACGCAGCCCAGCTTGGCGGCGACGGTCCACAGCATCAACAGCAAAGAACTGGTCTATGCACCCGGCACGCATATCAAATATTCCAATGCCGCAATTGCGGTGGTCGGATACGTACTTCAGGAACTCAGCCACCGGCCGTTTGCTGGATATTTAAAGCAAAGCGTTCTGCTTCCCATGGGGATGAATGAGAGTTCGTTCGCGCCTGAGCCCAACCTGATCCGCAATCTGGCGACAGGCTACATGTGGAGCTATGACGGCCTGAATTTTCCCGCACCGACCTTTCAGTTGGGCCTGGCGCCGGCCGGGTGCATGTATTCGACGGTCACCGATCTCGCACAGTTCCTCATGGTGCTGTTCAATCACGGTCGCGGGCCTAACGGACAGCTGATCCAAAGTGCCACCCTCCAGACGATGTGGACTCCTCAGTTCGCCAAAGAAGGCGAAAAGAGAGGTTTTGGGCTTGGCTTTCAACTTTCGGAATTGGATGGACACCGCGTCATCGGCCACGGCGGTGCAATTTACGGATTTGCCACAGAAGTTGCCGGTTTGCCTGACGAAAAGATTGGCGTTGTCACGGTGACCACAATGGATGCAGCGAACGCTGTGACGAATGCCGTGGCAAGACAAGCGCTACAGCTCATGCTGGCGGAGCGCTCGGGCAAGTCGTTCCCACAGTTCGAATCGACGGTGGCGGTGCCTGCCGAACTTACCCATAAGCTGGAGGGCCGCTACGCAGAAGACGACGATGGGGTCGAGCTAATGCAGAGTGAGGGCACGTTGCACATGCTTTCAGTGAACGGCGGCTTTGAATCGGAACTCCGCAAGCTCGGAGATGCGCTTGTTTCCGATGGCCGACTCGATGAAAATCTCGACGCCAAAATCGTGCCTCAGGACGGTGCTCTGCGCCGTGGTAATGCTCTACTTAAGCGCGTCGAAGTGAACAAGCCAGGAGAAGCACCAGGGCAATTCGACGAACTTATTGGGGAGTATGGATGGGACCACGACAAACTTTATGTTCTGGAAAAGAATGGGAAGCTCAACGTTCTGATTGAATGGTTTGAGTACGATCCACTTGAGCAAAAGTCCGCAGATGTATTCAAGTTCCCGGGGCACGGTCTCTATGACGGTGAGACTGCGGTATTTCATCGTGACGCTAAGGGCCATGCGACTGAGGTTAAGATCGGCGCGGTCGTTTTTAAGCGGCGTCCGGTGGCGACGGGACTGCAGGTCCATCCATCCGAACCAATTGCAGAGTTGAGGCGCGAAGCGCAGGCGCAGCGTCCACCACAAGAAGATAAGCCATTTCGCAGGGCGGATCTGGTCGACTTGACGACGATCGATCCGACTATAAGGCTGGACATCCGCTATGCAAGCTCGAAAAATTTTCTCGGCGCTCCTGTATACGAAGAAGCCAAAGCCTTTCTCCAGAGGCCGGCTGCGGAAGCGTTAGGGCGGGCTGCACGGAAGCTGCGCACTCTGGGATATGGATTACTGATCCATGATGCCTATCGGCCATGGTATGTGACGAAAATCTTCTGGGACGCGACGCCGGACGACAAAAAAATATTCGTGGCAGATCCTAAGGACGGATCGCGTCACAACCGGGGATGCGCCGTTGATCTGACGCTCTACGATCTGAAGACAGGCCTGGAAGTGCCGATGACTGGGGGCTACGACGAGATGTCAGAGCGATCCTATGCCTTCTATCCGGGCGGAACTTCTTTGGAACGCTGGGACCGCAGAGCCCTTCGGAATGCTATGGAAGCTGAAGGGTTTTCCGTCTATCCCTACGAGTGGTGGCATTTCGATTACAAAGATTGGGAGCAATACCCCATCCTGAACCTTAGGTTCCAGGATTTATCGCACCCCACCCCGACTACAGGCGCACGAAACTCGCAAACGGCTTTGCCCATTGCCAACAACTGGCCAATCTACTTTACAGAACTCCGTGATCCGTTCTGGGGAGTCTTATGATCATCGACACACTTGTACTCCGTGAAATTCGCATGCGCCTGAAGGCGCCGTTTGAAACCAGCTTCGGCGTAACTCAGGATCGAAGGATTCTGCTGGTCGAGGCGATTGTGGATGGAGTCAGCGGCTGGGGAGAAGTGACCACCGTCGAGAGCCCCTCGTATAACGCGGAGACCACGGATACGGCCTGGCACATCATTTCGGATTTTATCGCGCCGCGATTAATCGGGGCGCATTTGCATCATGCGAGTGACGTGGCGGCGTTGTTGGCGCCCATTCGCGGGCAACAGATGGCCAAGGGCGGTGTGGAGAACGCCGTCTGGGATGCAGAAGCGCAGCTACGGGGTGTCCCGCTCAAGACGTTGCTTGGCGGAACATTGGATGAGATCGTGTGCGGAGTTTCGTTGGGCATTCGCGAAACGCCGGAAGCACTCGTCAAAAAGGTCGAGGAGGAAGTGGGAAGCGGCTACCAGCGGATCAAACTGAAGATCAAGCCCGGCAAAGACCTGGATTTTGCCGCTGCGGTTCGAAAGGCATTTCCCGCGATTCGGCTGTCAGTAGACGCGAATTCCGCATATCGGCTCGACGACGCGGAGCACTTGAAGAAACTCGATCAGTTCAACCTTCTCATGATCGAGCAGCCCTTAGAGTGGGACGACATTCATTCTCATGCCAAGTTGCAATCTCAGATCCGCACGGCCATCTGTCTCGACGAATGTATCAACAATGCCGGCCATGCATTGGCGGCAATCGAAATGGGTGCTTGCCGCATCATCAACATCAAATTGGGCAGAGTCGGCGGACATACTTCGGCTCGCGAGGTCCATGACATTTGCCAGCAGCATTCGCTGCCGGTGTGGTGTGGTGGGATGCTCGAATCCGGCGTCGGGCGGGCTCATAACATTGCCATGTCTACGCTCCCGAACTTCACTTTGCCCGGAGACGTCTCGGCCAGTCAACGTTATTGGGCGGAAGACATCATCGAACCCGAAGTGGAAGTAAGTTCCGCAGGTACGATCAAAGTTCCCCAGGATCCGGGGATTGGTTACAGCGTGAAGCGCAAACTGGTAGATCGGTTGACGGTGCGCACAACGGAATGGAAAGCCGGAGTCGTGGCCGGCACTTAGCGAGCTTATGAGCAGGATTTGCCTTGAATAGCTAGGTCACTCCTCTTTATTCGGGAGACTACTCGATCCCTTTGTGGCCGGCGTATACCAGCGCGACCTGAACTCTTGTTCCTTGCGTCTTAGAACAGCGAGTGAACGTTGGGGATGCAGTTGGGAACAAGCCACCAGCAGAGCGTTGATAGCGGATACCACCGCGACATACGAGCCATGAAATGAGGGGCTGGCTGTAGAAGTAATCCAGGAAGAGTCACAGAACCTTCCAATCGGACTCTTCTCGCTGTCGGTCAGACCGAAGGTAGGCACGCGGTTATCGCGAGCGCTGGTTACGCAATCGACCGTATCTTGAAGACAGCGGCCAAAGCTGATGGCAATCAACAGGTCTTTCGGACCCAACAACATGACTTTCTGGTGCAAATTACCCGCGGAGCCAACCGGAGCCTCTGCCTCATAACCAATCGAGACAAGTCCATAAGCCAGAAGATTGGAAAGCGAGGCGGCAAAATCGACACCTACCACGAGTACTTTGCGTGACCGATCGATACGTTTCGCGATCTCCAGGACGTGTTTTGCGTCCAACCGCGATCGGAGAGCGTTGAGGTTATGGAAGTCCATTTCCAGCGTGTGCTCGATGTGATCGGCGAGGCTGCGCTTTTCCCGAACCGCGGACTTCATCACCGCATATGGCGTAATTCGGGCCACGAAATGTGATCGCAAATCAGCGGCGAACTCGCTATATCGCTTGTAACCAAGTGCCTGGATCGTGCGTACGATGGTGGTGGGGTCGAGATTGAATCTTTGCGCGAGCGCGCGGGAGGAAAGAAAATAAGTGTCCTCAGAATGGTCGAGGATCTCGCGAATCAGGCGCCGGCGGCTGGATCCCAGACTGGACTCGGCCTCTGCAAAACGAATCTCCAGCGCCGTCATCCACGGCTTGCGCTCCTGCTTCGGTGTGGGCGCGGCTCTCCCGTCTGCCGATGAAGTAGTGGAAGTCATAGCTTGACCAACGATAGCTTGGTTAATGACGGAACTCTCGTTGCAAAAATCCTGTTGCGAACGCGATTCGGCCAAAGCAACATCTGCTGCAGTCTACCAGCACCAGGCACTAATTCGTGAAACCTTTATCTAAAATGCACTGATTGGCCGTGACGCGGATGGACCGCTGCTTGGCTTAGCCTAGCCGTTGGAAATGATCGAATCGAGTAGTGGCGGGGATGGCTCAAACAGCTTTCGCCATGGGTGTTATCGTAATTTTCTCCAAACGCTTTTGCCAAGTGCGAAGGAGAATGCTGCCGATCATTATCAGGCCGGCGCATAGACCGATCCACACGCCGAACGCGCCCCATCCCAGTCGAAAACACAGGACATACCCGGCCGGAAGCCCTATGAACCAGTAAGCTATCAGGTTGGCAAACATCGGAGTACGGGTGTCGCCACTGCCCCGCAGAGCTCCCGTGGCTACAGTCTGCAGCCCGTCAAACAATTGAAAAGCAGCCGCGACCAGCAATAATTTCGCGCCCATGCGGACGACAATAGGATCCGGCGTGAATATCCTGGCGATAGGACGCGCAAAGGTCACGAACACTACAGCCATCGACATCATGAACCCGGCGCCAAGCAGGATGGCCGACCATCCGGCGAAATAGGCTTTAGCCGAGTCGCCCCGGCCTAATTGATAACCTACACGCACCGCAGCGGCCGAACTGACTCCTAATGGCACCATGAAGGTGAGCGCGGCGCAGTTGAGAGCGATTTCATGTCCGGAGAGCGGAACGGGGCCGAGCTTGGCGCAGAACGCCGTCGCGGCGGAGAACGCGCCGATTTCCAGCAGAATCTGTGTCGCGGCTGGTGCGCCGAGCGAGAGAAGTTTCCAGAAACGCTGCAGGTCGAGTCGAAGCTGATTCGACCATTCGGAGAGGCCGCGCTTGTATTCGACACACAGAACCGTCAGCAACATCACCAAGGCCATATAGACACGTGCCATGCAGGTCGACCAACCTGAGCCAGTGATGCCCATCGCACGGAAACCGAGATGTCCGTAGATCAGCGCCCAGTCTCCAACAAAATTCACGATATTCGCGGAGATTAGAGCGAACATGATGGGATGAACAACGTGCACCGCCTGCAGATACCGTCGAAATCCGAAATAAAGAAGCAGGGGAAGTGTCCCCCAGTTCAGCGCGGTCAGGAAAGGCTGCATGGGCCCGATCAGCTCCGGGCTCACGCCAAACCGCCTCATCAGGATGGGCCAGCACGATACCAGTAACATCAAAATCGGCGTTAGGACCAGTAGAAGGAAAAAACCGTTGACGAGTGACAGGCGGGCATCTCGAATGTCATCGCGGCCATGGGCTTGCGCGACGAACGTGTCCAAGCCCAGCAGCAACCCGGCGCCGAAGATCGCCAGGCTGTTATAGAGGCTCTGTCCGAGACCGGTGGCTCCGATGGCGATGGGACTATTCGGCAAGCGACCGACCATGATGGTGTCCACAATGCCCATAGACATCCAGCCAATCTCGGCCAGAACCAGGGGTAGAGCGAGCGTCAAAGTAGGCCAGAATTCGTGGCTCAAAGCGCGAAACGATGCTCGGCGGACGATGGAAGCCATGAGCCAGCATAAATGCTCTTCGCGAAGGCTCATAGGAGCAAAGCCTGGATCGCGCCAGCGACGCACTGAATGGAGAGTTTCGTTGATTTTCCATCTAATGGATCGCTGCACCACGTAGTGCAGCTAATTGTTTTGTGGCATCATTTGTTGCTTTTCCCCATTGACAGTTCCCATGCCTTGGACCTAAAAGAGGTAGGAGCAGATGGGGAACTGCCCAAGACCTGGTTCGCAATGTCTCTTGCATCCCTATCGTAGTGACTGCTTCAGCAAGATCATAAGAGGACAACGATGGCTACAGTTGGCAGTTGTGTGCGCTGGCATCACAGAATCGCGGCCGGGATTATTCTGTTTTTGTCGATCTCTGCATTCGCGCAATCCTTCACGCTGAGGCAAATCCTAAGCTCCCCGTTTCCTTCCGAGTTGACCGCCGCGGAACACGGCAGCCGTGTGGCCTGGGTATTCGATGCGGAAGGAAAACGCAATGTCTGGATCGCGGACGGTCCGGATTTTGCGAAGACCGCACGGCAGTTGACTCACTATACCGAGGATGATGGACAGCCGGTTGCGAGCTTGCTGCTCACTCCAGACGGGAGCACGGCGGTGTATGTGCGCGGCAGCGAACTGAATGAGCGTGGCGACTCGGCCGACCCGGACCACAACGTGCATCAGCCCAAACAAGAAGTCTGGGCGGCGGACATTGAATCGAACGCGGCGCCGCGGCTGCTGGGACAGATGGGTTGTCCGGAGGAAGGTTGCGAAGATGTCGAAATTTCTCCCGACGGGAAATGGGCTGTTTGGGCGACGAACAAAAAGCTTTGGCTGGTGAGCCTGGACGGCAAAGAACCCGCCAAGCAGATCGGTTACATCCGCGTGGAGGCGCATGAACCGAAGTGGTCGCCGGATTCGAAGAAGATCGCGTTTGTGAGCGACCGCGGAGATCATAGTTTCATCGGCGTATACGAGTTCAATTCTTCTTTTATCCATTACATCGCCCCGACCGTGGATAAAGACGACTTGCCGCGCTGGTCGAGTGACGGGAAGTCGATCGCATACATCAAAACTCCGGGCACCGAGCAGAAGCGTCCGATGATTCCGGTTCGCGCAAGGCCATGGTCGATCTGGATTGGGAATGCGGAAACGGGCGATGCCCATGAACTCTGGCATAGCGGCACGGCAGCGCGCGATTCGTTGCCTGACATCACCGAGGACGGCTCATTCCATTTTGTAAGCGATTCCATTGTTTTCTCCTCCGAACAGGACGGCAGAAATCACTTATATTCCATGCGGTCCAGCGGTGGGACTCCTGCGCTACTCACGCCGGGCGATTTCGACGTGGAAGATGTGACGATCAGTCCCGACAGGAAATACGTTATTTACAGTTCCAATCAAAACGATGTCGACCGGCGACACATCTGGCGAGTTGCGGTCAATGGTGATGAGAAACAGCAGGCACTTACGAAAGGGGAAACCATCGAGTGGTCTCCCGTGAGCACTGGTGATGGTAGAAGCATCGTGTGCCTGGGTTCAACCGCTACGAGCCCGGCCATGCCATACGTTCTGACCCAGAACGGCCGCGAGATGGTCGCTGCTGACGCATTGCCGCAGGATTTCCCCACCGCCGAACTGGTAACTCCAAAGCAAGTCATCTTCAAAAGCGAAGATGGGATGACGCTGCACGGCCAGCTATTTGTGCCACGTAATGCAGAAGGGAAAAAAGTGCCAGGTCTGGTTTATATGCATGGCGGGCCACCTCGACAGATGTTGCTAGGCTTTCATTACATGGATTATTACCACGATGCGTACGCCATGAATCAGTACCTGGCGAGCCGGGGATTTGAAGTGCTCTCAGTCAATTACCGGCTGGGCATCATGTACGGAAGGGATTTTCGCGAGGCTCCGAACACGGTCTGGCGAGGGGCGGCAGAATACAAAGACATAGTTGCAGCGGGCAAGTATTTGCAGTCTCTGCCGCAGGTCGATTCCAAGCGCATCGGCTTGTGGGGCGGATCCTACGGCGGATTTCTCACCGCCATGGGTCTGGCGAAGAATTCCGACATCTTCAAGGCTGGAGTCGATTTCCATGGTGTGCATGATTGGTCTGTGTTCCTGACCCAACGTCCATACTTTGGAAATCTTGCTCTGAGGCCGCCGGATGCTGACGCTGCCGTTAAACTAGCGTGGGAATCGTCTCCTGATGCCTATATCGATCAGTGGCGTTCGCCGGTGCTGCTGATCCAGGGCGACGACGATCGCAACGTTCCCTTCGAGCAGACCGTAGACCTCGCACAGCGCTTGCGGGATCACCATATTCCATTTGAACAGCTCGTTCTACCTGACGAGATTCACGGCTTTCTTCGCTGGAAGAGCTGGATGGAAGCCTACGGCGCAACGGAAGATTTCTTTGACCGCACGCTGAAACAGATGCAGCCAATTGGGGAAGGTGTGAGAAGCAAGTTCTGACCGTCGCACAGGAGAGTGGAAATGAACAGATGGAAAAGCTATCTCAAAATTGCAGCCTGTGCAACCTTACTGCTTGGGCTTTCGGCGGCGTATGCACAGAACAAGACCGATTGGGGCGCATTGGATTCCTCGATCAACGCTTCCATGAAGAAATGGAAAGTGCCAGGCGCGGCGGTTGCGGTCGTCGATGATCATTCCGTCCTCTACATGAAGGGTTTTGGCGTGCGTGAACTTGGGAAGAACGAGCCCGTAACCACCGATACCCTCTTCGATATTGGGTCGTGCACAAAGGCGTTCACCTCCGCGGCTATCGCCATGCTCGTGGACTCGGGGAAAATGCAGTGGGATGGGAAGGTGAACAGCTACATTCCATTTTTCCACCTCTACGATCCGCTGGCTGACGAAGAGGTCACAATCCGGGACTTGCTCACTCACCGCACCGGCGTACCACCTACCGATCTGCTTTGGTATGTGTTTCCGGATGCGACGCGTGAGGAACTGATTCAAAGGCTGGCGTATGTGAAACCGAATGCCGGCTTCCGCACGAAGTTCCAGTATCAAAATGTGATGTATCTTGCGGCGGGCTATGCGGCCGGAGAAGCTTCACATACGACATGGGATGCATTTGTACATACGAAGATTTTTCAGCCTCTCGGGATGACTCGATCGGACACCAGTTCGATCGATGCCATGAAAGACGCAGATCATGCGACTCCCCACGAACAGAATCCGGATGGCTCAGTTAAAGTCATTCAGTGGCACAACATCGACGACGTGGGTCCAGCGGGTTCGATCAGTTCGAGTGCCAGCGATATGGCCAAGTGGATGAGGTTTCAACTCAACCTGGGCGTTTATGACGGTAAGCGGCTGATTTCAGAACAAAACATGCGTGAGATGCAGACGCCGCAGATGGTCATCGCTCCGCAGGGCGAAATCCCCCAGGTATTTTTTCCACATTCAACCCAACTCAGCTATGGCCTTGGCTGGTTTGTGGAACAGTATCGTGGACATCAGTTGATCCTGCATGCCGGCGATATCGATGGCTTCTCCACAATGGTGGTCCTGATTCCCGAGATTCATACCGCCTACTTCGTGGTTATTAACCTATCCAGCTTAGATCGCCAGGTATTGAGTTACGAAATTGCGGACCGATTGCTCGGTTTGCCTGACGGCGGATGGGATGAGTACTTCACGAAACTCGAAGCGAAGCTGAAAGCGGAAGAAAATGAGCAGCACAAATCCTGGGAATCGAAACGAAAGCCGGGCACTCATCCTTCTCTGGAACTCTCAGCGTATGCCGGCACGTACGAGAATCCGGAGTTTGGCCGGGCAGAGGTTTCCTTTGAGAATCAGAAATTATCTTTACACCTTCATACCATCACGACCGGTCTGGAGCACTTTCAATACGACACGTTTGTCGTGAACATTGGGGAAAAGACGCGCTTGTGCTTCTGCCTGGATGCAGACGGGAACATATCTGAATTCAGGGTAGATGGCATGGAATTTAAGAAGGTTACGACAGTGAAGTAGATTCCAGCGTGCCGATGTCGTCATAGAACCAATGATTCTCAGTCCCGTTCGCAGATTGGGCGCCAACAAAGCATCCGCGAGACCTTGGTCGAGAGTGGAGTTGGCGTTATACCCAGAACATCTACTGGAACAAGTGTGCAACTCGCCTCAAAGCGACAGATTCCGAACTGTCGCAACTCCGCGAGCCAGCGGTGTTGTTCATAATGCTGCGCCGCAAGCGGACGGAGTTACCCAATTTAGCTTGCTTCCTGGTTGTAGCGTCGGCACGCAAGGGAACTTGTCTTCTCTCATCGTTCAGAATCCGCCTTACCGGTCGCCAATCCTAGCAAATCTCATTGGGCGCACCATATCTGTGGATACATCGAAGCTTTTGACACGCCCGCTAGCATCGCGATTGAAGTGCATGATGAACTGTCCTTCGCTGAGGTCCCCCATGAAGCCATCAGGGAATGCGGGCTGGAGTGGCTGATCTTCCGTCATCCATTGCTGTCGAATCAATTGTCCATTTTTCGCAACCAGGGTCCAGGTCGCGCGCAATTCGTCATTGACGTATGACCCGGCGAATTCAGCGAGTTGTGAAGCATCGGGCAGCGAACCTGTAACCGCTTCGTACGAGACTGACACTCCTCCTTCAACTGCTTCCATCTGGTAATTACCATCTTTTGAAGCGCGAAAGCTATAGGTATCCCTCGTTTCCTGATCGGGTTCAACGGCTTCAAACTGAGCTGTGCCGACCGGGATCAGATCGTAAGTGGTGCCAGCAGCGACTAGGGCCAATTTATCGTCTTGTAATTCGAATTTTCGAAATGCTCCCTTGCTGGCGTTCCAATACGTTCCCACAAATTTTGCTAGCTCCCTGACTGGCAGCGTCAAAGCCTTCACGGTCGCTGGTGCCGAGCCCGCCCGTGCGAATTGATCGGCGAGATAGATGTCGGAGACGCGCAAAGCCATCGCCATCGGACTCATGCTTCCCACACAATTGCACGTTACGAAAATTGAGAAATGCTGATCGGGGAATCGGCTCAGGGCTGCGCGATATCCTACCCACTCCCCGCTGTGATGGATCCATTTAAGTCCGCGATACCGATCGAGAAATAAGCCCATCGCGTAAGGAATTGTGTGGCCGTTGTTGAGCACACCTGGAGTCGTCAGTTGAAGAATCGCATCCGCCCCACCCACGATGGGATGCTCGAAATTCTGGTCCCACTTAAACAGATCTTCGACTGTCGTCATCACCGAGCCGTCGCCGACCTGCTCAAAATTGCTCATGTCTAACTCGAAGCCACCGCCATCATGAGGGGCGTAACCGGTGGCGCGGTGCGGCACGATCATCGTGTGATCGTCATGAAAGTGAGTGTTGGTCATCTCCAAAGGGCCGAAGATGCGTTCTTGAGCAAACTGGCGCAGAGTCTTTCCGGTAATTCGCTCGACGATCTGCGACATCAAGAAGTAATTCGTGTCGCTGTAAAGAAATTCGTCGCCCGCCTTAAAATTGACCCCTTTCTGCCGAACGATCAGATCCATGGCATCGCGGTCTGTCGTCAAGTCAGCTTCCGGAATACCTTCCAGATCGAAAAGATCATCGTAATTGCGAAGCCCACTGGTGTGGTGCAGGAGATGGCGAATGGTGATTTTGGAACCGTAGTCGGGCATTTCCGGGAGATATTTGCGGATGTCATCATCGAGCGAGAGCTTGTGTTCCTGTTCAAGGAGAAGGATAGCCATCGCCGTGAAATGTTTGGAAACGGATCCGATGTCGAACACCGATTGCGGAGTGATGGAGATGTTCAGTTCAAGATTCGCCATCCCATAGCCATGTTCGTATACGATCCGTCCATCCCTTATGACAGCAATGGCACAACCGGGAGAACTGGTGTTGTTCCATTGCGCAAAAACCCGGTCGACTTTCTCTTTCAGGGTCTGCTGCCCTGCGTAGGAACTACGGGTGAACAACACCGGAAACAGCACAACTATCCAGGTTAATATTCGTCTCATTCGTTTCCCGTCAGAAACTTAGGCGCAATGCAAATTGCATCACGCGAGGATTGGTCAGCGTCGAAGTGTAATAACCGAAACCTGACTGGTTGGAGAGCGCAAGGTTTCCTGCGGCATTGCTTCCGGCGATCGGCTCGAGCCCGGCCGCATCGAAGCGTACGGAGTTCGTGATATTGAATGTTTCCCAACTGAAGCGCAGCGAAGTCGACTCCGTAGGCTGCCAGGTCTTTCCAAGCCCCAGATCGACTCCAAAGTATCCGGCACCGCGAATATTGTTACGAGAGCCGGATTCTCCGGGCAGCGCATAACGGAAAGCACTTATCGCAGATAAGGGATTCTTGAAGATATTCGGGCTGCCGTTAACCATGTATGTGCCGCCCTTGGGTTTAGGACCGACGAGCACGGCATTTGCGGTATTTTCCCAGTTTGTCGGCCAGTAGTTGCCGTCATTAACCGTCGTGGGGAATCCGCTTGTCATCCGATAAATACCGGTAAGTTCCCAATTGCCAAAAATTGCGCCCATAGCTCCTTGCGCCGCAAAGTGCCTCCCCTTTCCGTAAGGAACGGGATACATGAAGTTGGCATTAACCTGGTGGGTGGTATCGAAATCGGAGGGACCTCGATTCTGATAGGGAGCCCAAGTATTCATGATGTAGCTGGCAAAGCCGCCACCCTCATACTGACTGACGCGTTCGGCGTCAGAGCCAAGGTCGATTGACTTGGAAAATGTGTAATTGAAGTCGAACTGTAAGCCAGAAGTTAGCTTTCGTCGCAAGCTGGCCTGCAATGAGTTGTAGCTGCTGGTCCCTGATGAACTCCAGACATAAAGCGAAGAAAATTGTCGATCCCAGAACTGGAAAGGCTGCGTAACTCCATTCACGGTGGCACAGGCAGGGAACTGCGCTCCGCTAGGATCACAATACCAGTCTGCTTGAATGAGTTGCGTAGTCATGTTGAGACCCTGATCACAACTGAAGATCTCGTACATGTTCTGGGTTGCCGTAGGAGATCCAGGCGGCGTTCCTGGAGCGCAGCCAAAGGTCGGCTGCTGGCCATTGGCCAGCGGAAAGAGATTTTGCCAGTAAGGAATGGCAGCCATGTTCTGTACTGGAACGCCCTTCTGAGCCGCGTACGCGATCAGTCTTGCGGCGGTGTAAAGATCCATGCCTGATTTTGGATCCCGTAAATTCATGGGTTGAGCCACGTCCACCTGCTGCAGCAATCTGCGGCCGAAGCGGCCGACGTACGCAGTTTCCAGTACGAAGCCTCGGCCCAACTCGCGTGTGATTGAGAAATCAACGACCTGGGAGTAGGGCGTTTTCAGGCCGTTATCTAGCCCCCACGAGATCGCGGATCCGCCGGTGCCCGGCGTGGACGGCGGTGTGTAGGGAAAACCGCCAGTCGGAGGTGGTGGCAAAAGAGCACACGGTGGATTGCCGCAACCGACAGTGGGGATGCTATACAGAGAACTGAAACGGGGTGACTGGTCCGGAGTTACAAGTCCTGCAGGATCGCCGATAATTGTGGTCAACCCGAATGATCCTTCGCGATCGAACGTGTTCACCACCCCTTCGCCGAAATGATCGTAATATATTCCATATCCTCCTCGGATGGAACTCTTACCGGAGGCCCCAAATACCTTTTGCCACCAACTGTTATCGGGAAAATTGGGTGACCAGGCGAACGCAAACCGGGGAGCCAGATCGCGATAATCCCAATTCCAAATAGGAGCCTTGCCATTGGCTTGTCCAGCAAGTGCATAGCTGAAGAGCGGCTGAACGTTTTGACCATTTGCCATTCCCTGATAGCGGTTTCGAAACCATTGATTTACACCAGGGGTGGGTGCCACCTGAGTGCCGGTAGTTTCGTACGGGGGTTGGAGGAGGGTGTAGCGTAAGCCGAAGTTCAGAGTAAGGGTTGGGGTTGCATGCCATTCATCTTGCATGTACCACTCAGCCTCATCAGAGTGGAAGTGCCGCGGTACTAGGGAACCTTGTGGCAAGAGGTTGAAGTTTTTTGTCATCTGATAGGAACCAGTTACCTGAGGCACGATACCGGTCAAAGAACTCACGGCGAGGTCGTATACCGCACTGAAGGATTGAGAAACTGCGGGTACACCCACCGACGGAAAGGCTCCGGGGTCAAGGCTGGTGCCGGTTCCCGCTATGCCACCAGCCGCAAGCCATGTAGGATTCGCAACTGCAGAATTGAACGATTGTGCATCTGACTGCCGGAGATTATCTACAATTCGCAGATTGCCGCCGAACTGTAGAGTGTGTTTGCCCTTTATCCAGGTGACGTCATCGACGAAGTTATGCATCGGCACCTGCACATTTGTCGTCGCCGTCTCTCCTACAGGATTAGAAAGCCCTCCGGTATAGAAGCTCACATATGGACGCGTCTGAAGCCCTGATTGCGTGAGTCCTTCGCGCACATACCCATAGCGGAAATTGTTGATCAAAGTGGTGCGGAGAACGCTGGTAAGACCGGCGGCGATGCCCTTTCCATTGTTGGTAGAGATGAGGTTTGGCGGTTGTCCTGGAAACTGCGCGCCGTCGAGCGTTAGATGGTCATTCTGCAGGTTTCCACGGATAAACAGGTGCTGATTGCCATTAGCCGTAAGGTTGTAGTCGAGTTTGACGATGTACGTGTCGAGTTTGTCGGGGGTGGGATCCGAGAAGGTGAAAGCGCTCAGATTATAGCCGTCTCCACCACCGGTGGGGTTGTTTGGCAATGGGTACGTGTTGAACACTGCGAGTGCCGCTGGGTCAACCCCGGGCCCTTGTGGACACGTGCCGAGTTTGCTGCAATTTGGATCGATCTTGGCCAGAGTGGGAGGCGTTATGGTGTAAAGCCCCGAAGATGGACAATTGGGTGTACCGGTATCGCAAATATACTTGAGAAGCCCTTGGCGAAAGCTGGCCGTAGGCACTATTCGAGTGACTATCGCGCTCTCATGTGTACGCTGACCCTCATAGGTTGCGAAAAAGAAGAGCCGACTTTTAATAAGAGGCCCCCCAATCGAGCCTCCAAACGTGTTCCTGACTAGGTGAGGAGGAATATTGGGATCGCCCGCCTGGAGTTCTCCACGCTTGTTGAACCAGTCGTTAGCCTCGCCGATCCGAGATCGGTTGTATTCGTATAAAGACCCATGGAAAAAATTGGTTCCGCTCTTTGTAACCATCGACACCTGAGCTCCGGAGGAACGGCCCGCATCTGCGTTCGAGTTAGTCGTGGTTACGCGGAATTCCTGCAAGGAATCCAATGTGGATCGTAGCGCCCCTTGGAATGCATAGCCTTCGACAGGGTCGTTGTTATCTACTCCATCGACCGTAATATCAGTTTGATCGCTACGCGCACCACTTACAGCGCCACTTCGGCTGTCGGAGTTGGGATTGATTGACGCACTATCCCCTGTATAGAGAACTCCCGGTTGAAGGCTAAGGATCGAAACCGGGTCACGGCCTTCGAACGGCAGAGTGGTCATCTGGTCAGTAGTGAAAGCATGGCCGATGCTGGCATCCTCAGAATTCACCAGGGGGGCCTCGCTCATCACTTCGACTGTTTCGGCGACTTTCTCCACCTTCAGGGCTCCGTTCAAAGTTCCTGGTGTGTTCACCAGCAATCGAACATTCTCGATTCGAAGAGTGGAAAATCCCGGCGCCTTTGCTGTCAGTGTGTAGGTGGCAGGCGGGATCTCTGCGAACTGGTAGGTGCCCTGATCATCGGTTCTGGTTGTGCGGGAGAAACCGGTGGCCGGGTTCGCTAACGTTAGCTCTACCCCAGGAACGACAGCTCCTTTGGGATCTGAGATGACTCCTCGGAGCGATGTTGTGGAGGTCTGGGCCCAGGCGATGGCTGTTCCTAAAATCCCAAGCAATAGCACGTATATCCCTGACTGCCCGGTGAGTCTCATGCTTTCCCCTTTGGCAAGACCGCAGCCCGTCACGGACGTGACACATCAAAATATTCAGGCGTTATAGTGAATCGCTATTGACGCTGTCAAGCATTAAATGCGCCAATCCATCGGACTATTCTCCAACGAGCAAGATATGTCGTTGTGTCACAAATGTGACATTTTGCTTGACATTATCCGGTTGCCTGCCTGATGCTTACGTTTTTTGTGGTTCATCACAAAGCCAATTCGCATGCTCCTGCCACGCCCAGTTGGCACGAGAGGATCAATCGCCTATCGCCAAAGAGGCAAGAACTCCTCCGGCCCGTGCTCCAGGATCCGCGGACCTTCCTGTTTCTGAGCATCCGCGCCATGGC
>DAIDGW010000145.1 GCA_027452245.1 Acidobacteriaceae bacterium | reverse complement strand
GCCCTTCTCGCCCCGTTTCACGAACCGGCCCAGTTCCTTCCAAGTGCCGAAACCGGCTACGCGGGTAGCCATGGGGCGCTGACGTGCGATTTGCAGGATGTTCCCGAAGCTGTAATTGTGGAACCGGGCCATCGCTCCGAGATAGTTGGCGAGGGTTTCGCTGTGGCCCGCCTCAAGCTGCTGGATGAGGTAGTCCACGGCCTGCTTGATGAGCAGTTGGATGGGGTTGTCTTTCTGCGCGGTGCGCTGCTGATAGGGCGAGTCGCTGCGGTTGGTCCGCTGCGCCGCATTTTTCCTGTGCGGCGCGGCGTTGCTGCTTTTGCTGGTTGGGTAAGGCATGATGTTCGCTCTCCTGTGCTGCCCGCTGAGGGGCGGATTCTGAAGGAGGGCGTCTCAACTCAAACCCAATTTCTTTGTTTGAGTGCCCCCGCTTCATGTCCTGGGCGGCGGGCAGGGGCGAGGCGGGTTCGGTCAAGGCCGGGCGTTCTCCAGCCCGTTCATCGCAGCGAATGCGGAGAGCCTTGACGGGTTCCGACCGCCACTGCCATAAAGCCGCATGAAGCGGGGGCACTTGAACGAAGAAGAAATTAGGTTCCCTTCCGCATGTCTTTCAGGGAGGGGCGTTGCGGGGAAGGAACGGACCCGCATGGATGGGGAGCGGAAAACGCCGGCAGGATCGGCGGTTGAAGCGGGGGAAGGGCGGAGCATCCTTCCCTACCAGTTTTGAACTCGTGGTCGAGACCAGATCTTTTGAAAGAGAGGTTTGTTGATGAGGCTGCAATCCGTGATATAATTGGCACATTCAACTGCGACGCGAGCATTATGCTCCTTCACCCGGCAGAATCTGAGCGGGGCGGCTACGCAGAGAGAATCAGATTGCCTGATTGCTCTGTACGTCTTGGAAGAAGTCAGAATCGTTCGTTGCGCCTTCGGTGACGCCGGGAGTTTTCGGTAAGCGGAAGGAGATGCGCCAGGGTTGTTTTCCCTACCCTTAGCACCTCGGTTAGACATGTACCGTCGCAACCGAGGCCGGTGGATACACCGATGGTGAACGCCTTTGTTGCCCTCACCAATTGCTAAGGAGATTTCATGGCACCCCAATTTGATGAAAGTCTGCTTCCTCGGCCGGTCGAGGCATTGCCCGACTACGCCAACGCCCGTTCGCGCCAGGCCCTGGCCGAGAAACTGCAGGACGCCTTCCGGCTTACCCAAGAGGCAGCAACCACGATAGCCAATGCCGTCGTCGATCCCAGCGAAGTGCGCAAGACGATCGGCGAGCCTCTCGACCCCGGCGTCGAGGAGATCTCGGTTCCGGGCGGCACTTTGCTCGGCATCCGCACCAAGGTATGGGCCCGGCGCGTGATGCCGGACCCTCGCAACCCCCGCATTCTGCCGTCGCGGCGTCACCCTTTCGCAGTTGATCCTGGGACCGGCGGCGAAGAGTCGAAGTTTCGTCCCATTCCTGAACCGAAATCCCGCGACGCTGAAAAAACCGATGAAGCTGAATTAGCAGTTGAAATTGAAAGCCGCCACCAGCTGACCTGGGCATCGGAACAGGCTTCGAAGTACGTACTCGAAGCCAACGATTGGCGGCAGTCCATCGCCTCGCAGGGCGTGATGGAGGCGGTGTGGCTCGCGTCAACGACCTACGTTCACGGTGACGGGTTTGATCCGGTCACGACTCTTACAACTGTCGAAGGGTCGAGCCGCATCACCGCTGTTCATCACTTGCTTAAAATCCGCTCCGCAGACGTTCCATACGAAGAGCAGGAAACCAAGGTGCGCGCGGTTTACCGCAAGCTGAACGAGCGGCTTGAGGCCGGTCCGAACTGGGATGATCAGGTCGCCCTCCGGTGTGAGCGCGTACCAGCGTTGATTCTGGTTGGGTTTCGCAAGCATCCGTCGGGCGGCACGGGCTTTCCGACTGCGGTCAAGTCGCTGGTGGCGTTGCGCCACGTGGACCCGCCTCTGCCCTGGGGTCCGGGGCCGGAGAACGAGTCGCTGGCGGATGAGGTACTGGATGAGCTGTACCGCCAGGGCATCATCTCGGCGACGAAGCGGGACTACTTCGCAGGTTCCTGCACTCGTGCAGAAGCTCGGGCGGCGCATCTCTCTGATGACCCGGTCTTTCGTGCCGCGCAGATCGCGGACCTGTTTTTGGCGAAGGACGAGGCAATCAAGAAGGCCATCCGTGTGGCGGTAACCAGCCAGTCCACGCGTAAGAGAATCGGCCCGAAACTCCTGAACGAACTGGCCACGGCGCTGATTCTCAGGGCTAACGCCGATGACGCGGGAAGAACCGATCAGAATCGGCGTTACCTGCGGCATGCCTTTGGCAAGTCGGCGCATCGCGAAAACTGGTCCGGCACAGACAGGAGCACCGAGCAGCTGGCAACCGAAGCGATGAAAGAAGTTCTTCAGTCGCTTGCAAACCCGAACGACGGCGATCCTGGCCCGTCTTCTCTTGAGCTGGCGGTTCGCGCAGCGTACCCGCTGATTGTTTCGGGGCGCCTGAACGCGGACCGCGGTTCGACAGGCGATCAGCCGGACCGGCGCACTCCGGGCGAGGTTCTCGACGCAATGCGTCAGACACCACAGGGGATCCGGCAGCTCGCGCAGGCGCTTACTGACTATGCTGCCGGCCGGTCCATACGCGCTGTCGACGAAAACGGTGAAATTCGGCAGCTCTCCGATAAATCCGGGGAGCAGATGGTCACCGATAATTTTCTGCGCTCTGAGTATCCTCCAGCGGGCAAGGCACGTGCTCCCCGTCCGGGTGATACTCCGACAGATCACTTTAACAATCGAGTCAGCGAACTGGCGCGGGCGATGGAGCAGCTTGACGCGGCGTTCCGGGCAGTTGCCGCCGTCACCGGTGACGATTGCCGTCCGATCGTCGAAGTCTCCGGGGTGGACCGCAAACTCTGCAGCGTATGGCGCGATCAACTCGGTCGCATCGACGAGGAACTCGTAGTCTGGGGTCGCGCCTTCCAGCGTTATTACGCGGCCTCGTCTCAGGCGGCGAGCACGCAAGTGCACGCCGACGAAGAAGAGCGTGCAGAGCCCGACGACGTGTACGCCGATGCGGAAAACTGGGAGCCGGAGGTCACCGCCAGCACCAAGAATGCCTAACTGACGGGCGCTCCCGCGCGGCTTCCGCGGGAGCGCCCAACGGTTGCGAAGCATTCAACGCGTCGCTCCGTCGAGTGAATTTCGAGGCGAGCGACTCAACGCCTGCAACCCGTTTTCGAAATGGAGACTTTTATGTGGAATGAACGGCTATTTGTTGAGCGGCGTCCCGAAGGCGGGTATGCCGTCAGAAGGCCAAATTCTGGGCGGGCCAGCGCCGTGCTGTCCACCCAGGCTGCAGCCATTGAACGTGCAAGAGAACTCAATCCGAGAATTGCTCCGCTCGTGGAGCGCGTACGCTTTACCTCGGTCGGCAAACCCGACCAATGGCGCACGCCTTGACTGCAGCACAGGCCTTGGCGATCACTCAAAAGCGGCCATACATTATCACTTCAAAACCGGCCATAGGGAATGACCGAAGACATTAGCTTCGACTGGGGCAGTTAGCCTCGGTTGGCATGGGTAATGTCTTGAGCAAAGAAAAGCAGGAACAAGTGATCGCGCTGGGACGTCTTGGCTGGTCTCTGCGACGGATCGAGCAGGCGACAGGAGTTCGTCGCGAGACGGCCGGCGATTATTTACGGTCAGTGGGGATAGCATTGCGTTCTCCCGGCGGTTGGGGGCGCAAGGCTCCAGCAAAAGCGGCCACTTCGGTGATCACCGGCTCTGACGGATCAAAACCGGCCAACGAAGTGATCACCGGCTTTTCCGGTTCCAGACCGGCCGATAATTCAAAACCGGCCAACGAAGTGATCACCGGCTTTTTGCCGGAAGTGACGTTGCCGGAGCAGGTTGGCAAGCGCCCATCCGGAGCCAGTGAAGCGTACCGGGAGATGATCGAGTTAGAACTGTCGCGAGGCCGCAACGCGATGGGTATCTATCAGGATCTGGTCGATGGGCACGGGTTTACAAGCAGCTATCAGAGTGTTCAGCGATTCGTACGCAAGCTGCGCGGAGCAGTATCGCCGGAAGCGCGAGTGATCATCGAGACGCGACCGGGTGAAGAGACCCAGGTTGATTACGGCACGGGGTCGATGGTACGCGATCCCGACAGCGGCAAGTACCGCCGCACGCGGCTGTTTGTACTGACACTGGGCTGTAGTCGCAAGTGTGTTCGTCTACTGGCCTTCCGATCGAGTGCACGTGTGTGGGCCGAGTTGCATGAAAAGGCTTTTCGCCGGCTTGGCGGTTCGCCGCGGGTCGTGGTTCTGGACAACCTGCGTGAAGGCGTGTTGTCTCCGGACTTCTACGATCCGGGTCTAAATCCCTTGTATCGCGACGTTCTGGCGCACTACGGCGTGACGGCACTGCCGTGCAAAGTGCGAGATCCGGATCGAAAAGGAAAGGTGGAATCGGGCGTAGGCCATGCCCAAAAGACGCCGCTGAAGGGCAAGAAGTTCGAGAGCCTTGAAGAGGCACAGGCGTACTTGGATCACTGGGAAGAACACTGGGCCGATAAGCGCATCCACGGCCGCACCAAGCGGCAGGTGGCGGCGATGTTCGCCGAAGAGAAGCCCTTTTTGCAGGCGCTGCCACTGGAGCCGTTCCGCTACTACCAGTATGGCGAGCGCACGGTGCATCTGGATGGTTGCGTCGAAGTTGAAGCTGCTTACTACGGAGCGCCGCCGGGCTGGATCGGGCGGAAGGTCAACGTGCAGTGGGACGCGATGTTCGTGCGTCTGCTTGATCCCCGCACCGGTGAGTTGCTGCGCGAGCATCTGAGCGGCAAGCGTGGCGGACATCGTATCCGCGATGCGGATCGCCCGCGTCGCACGCCGCCGCAGTTGCTTCAACTGCTGGCCCGTGCGAACAAGGCCGGAGCCAACATCGGCGCTGTCTGCGACGCCATACATGCTCGCCAGGGCGAACTCGGAATGCGTCGCATCCAGGGCGTTCTCCAACTGGTCAAGCAATATGGCAGCGCGGCCTGCGACGATGCCTGCGCGGCGGCGCTGGAACTGCGTGTCACCGAGTATCGATTCGTGCGCCGCTATCTGGAGCGAAGCCCGCAGGCTCCTCTCAGTCTGCGGCAAGTCGATCCACTTATCCGCGAACTCAACCAGTATCGCGACCTGATCCAACAACGCATCAACTTCGAGGAATCCCAATCATGAACCTGATCGAACTGAATCGCTCCCTGGTGCAACTGCGCCTGAGCGGCATGGCCGCCGTGCTGGAGACGCGTCTGCTGCAGGCTCAATCTGAGGCCATGGCACCCATCGACCTGATCTCCATCCTGGTCTCCGACGAACTTGCCTGTCGCAGCAAGCGACTGCTGGAGCGGCGCCACAAGCAGGCGCAGTTCCGTGACGCAAACAAGCAACTGGATAACTTCGACTTCCAGTTCAATCCAAAGATGAACCGCAGTCTGGTCTTCGACCTGGCCACTGCCGCATGGATCGGACGGCGTGAAGACGCACTTTTTCTTGGCCCGGCTGGAAGCGGAAAAAGCCACTGCGCCCAGGCAATCGGACACGCCGTCATCCAACAGGGTTATCGGGTGCTCTATCGCGAAGCGCATGCCCTGCTGGAAGAGTTGGCAGACGCCACGTTGGACGGCAACCGCAAGCAGCACATGGAACTGCTCACCACCGTCCCGCTACTCATCATCGACGATTTAGGAATGAAGCGGCTGCCGCTGACCGCCGCCGAGGAACTGCTGGAAATCATCATGCGACGCTACGAGCGAGCCAGTTCGCTGATTACGTCAAATCGGCCAGTAGAAGACTGGGGAAAGCTACTCGGCGACAGTGCCGCCGTCTCCGCCATGCTGGATCGACTGCTGCACCATGGGCACGTGCTCAAGTGCGGCCCGCGCAGTTGGCGAACCAAAACCGGAACTCCGGGAGAAAGCCAATGACAAAACCAAAAGCGATAAGGATGCCGGGCAAAGAACGCCCGGCGGCGTCGCGACTCGTGATCCAGAAGCCTCTTCCGACGGAGCCCCACCATAGGAATCTTGGTAGAAACAAGAAACCCTCTGACGGCCAGTCCATCGGACAAGCCACAGAGGGTCTCGAACACCGATTCCTTCGGAGTCAGCCCCGCATCATCGGCCCTGGATCGCTCCGCAAGGCGCGACCCCTGCGGAGCGAGTACCACCATAGCACGCAACCAGAAGCCTTGAGTATCAAAGACGACTTCAAGGACTCAATCCGCGCCTTGCAAACGTACCCTGCGGAAAGGTAAAACAATCACGTCTCCGGCCAATCCCGTTGGCCGGTTTTGAACTGATAATGTATGGCCGGTTTTAAGGTGATCACCGAGGCAGGAGGCATTCATTCGGGTCGAATGCCTCCTGTCAGCCCTCGATCCAAGGTCTGCGTCTGACGTGACGGAGCTTGGATTCTCGCATCTCGCGGGACAAAAAGACACAATAGTATTCCTGCAAAAACGGTCGTTTGTATCTTTCGGTTGCAATAAAAATATTGGCCTGCGGCTGGTCCTACGCTCCCTCAATAGAGAAAATCGTTAGGCCCCCGCACCCCAAAAGTGCAGAGCGACTCCCCAGAAGCGAAGAGTTCACAACAGCGAACGCACCGAGGGAACGTCAATTCATCTCGATCCACAAATGCCTTAGCTCGATTTCAGGAAGGGCATTCGACCTCCGGTGTGACGAACGGAAAACAGCCAAACGCCCGGTTGCGTCATTGCGATCGGGAAGAAGGAGATCCTGTGTGGTCCAGCCTGGTTCCACACCGGCCAGATTGGCAATCCATTCTGCAACGCGAATATTCCAGAAAATCGCCGTCTCTTCCTGTATGTACCCGATCATTGCGGCGAAGGTGTGGGTGCTTCCGTGGTTCCCCTCTTTGAATCGTTGGATTCCGCCTGTCGAAGAGTAGCGGCTTATTACATATTCACGTTCATCCCGATCCTTGGCCGCAGGCGTTGGCAACCTCTTGCATTCGATAGGCAATATGGTGTCGAACTCTGTGTGTCTGCGACCCTCCACAGAAATAATCGTGTCGCAAGGTGAAGGAACCAAGTCAATCTTTCTCCCTTTGTACCGTTCGTCCGGTTCTTCGACGCGGAACTGGAGGATATCCCAGCCGGCCGAATGTCGGCTCGCTCCGTTGAGGTGGGCGCATAATTGAGAGGTCAGGGTCGCTTCCGCACTTGTTTGTGGTCGGTCTGCACGGTCCCGCCAACTGGGGAGCTGGCCGGCAATAAACTCGACTAACTCATGCCGAAACGTGGCTGGCTTTTGTACATCGCTGCCGAGAGCGCCTGTCTGTGCGGACGTATCTGGAGTATTTGCCAGCATAAGTGGACTTCAGAACCCCTGTGCTCTAAGGTCGGAGAGTGTCTCATCAGCATCTCGCAGCGCCACAGAGCGAAGCCAGTAACGTAGGCGGTCCGGTTTCAGCAGAAAAATGAATGAGCCATCGTAAATACGGGTGATGCGGGTAACACGGAGCGTTGTCCCTCGCTGCTCGTGCAGAAGCGTGTCTAGCTTATTCATCAACTCGTCTGTGCCCGTCCAATCTACCTGCCCTTTGCCAAAGACAAACGGCTGGCAGATACCACCTGACCAAGTGTGTGGCTCTACTGCACGTAGCGGGTTTTCGTTGTAGACGGCATTGATCTGTTTCGTGAAGACGGCAGCGAAGTCCGTTAGCGCAGAGGTGCCACTCTCTCGCATTGCTCCGGAGTCTTCGCCAAGCCGTATCAGATCGCTGTAGTAATCAGCTATGTCGTCAACGAGAATCCTTTCGTTTTCGCTTGTATCAAGATCTGACGACTCGGGATAGGGGAGCGAAAGTACATCAATCTCAGAAAGAGTAGTGGCCTTTTGTGTGAACATCCTTACACTGATAGCCGCGGCAAACGCCTTGAGCGTTTTGTGGTTGAGCCCAAACCATGTGTGCAGCCTCCTCAATCTCGGAAGGTCGCTACTCTTGGCGCAAATACCTACTACCTTGTTCTTGTAAGTCAAATAGGAATCTGTCCATAAAGCATGGTCAAGATCCATCTGCTCACGAATGAGAAACATCGGAGGCGTGTATCGCGCAGGGGTGTACGAAGTCTTGAAGAGCCGTGCATCAACTTTGGTGATCTCAGACCGAGCGATTTCCGACCCAACGATTGCTTCCGACGGCAATAAGTTCTTACCGGTGAGATGGGCTGCAGCCTGACGCTTTCCTGTTCTCCCCTCGATAAAACCCTCTCCAAAATCCCACCCCTGATCTACGGCGAACTGGCCGAGGGTGCGGAACAATTTCAATCGATCCAGAAATGCCAGTACGCGCCCACCTCCGATCAAATCAGCGCGCCAAATGGCATCGTTAGCTAGCGCAAGCTGACGGGGTAGCCAATGTAGGTCGTAGTAGTCAATATCAAATCCCTGCTCTGCATCAATTCGCCCGCTGCGCCTGAAAGTGGCATGAAGGATACGTCGATCGGCAACGGGTTTTGCGGCCTCTACAAGAACAACGAGCACCTTGGTGTCGGCTCCGCCTTTCTGGAATAGTCCCCGGACCGAAACGAAATCCAGGATCTCCCGGACATCCCACTTGTCGATGAAGTTGCGGCGAAAGGGGAGTGATTGCTGGTTGTAGAGCAAATTGTATTGCTGGAGCATGCAGAGCGCCCCGCCGTGTGCCACCATTTCCATCGCGTCGTGCAGGAAGAGGTACGCCAATTGTTTATCTGGCAGGGAACCGTGTCTGGACTCGTACCGATGGTAGCTGCGTTCAGCACCGGGTGTGCCGAGGCTGGAAGTGAATGGAGGATTTCCGGTCACCAAACCGACAGGTTCTTTGATCAGACCCTCTTCTTTGGCCTCAAAGAAGCAGCGATGATGCAGGGTTTGCCCTGCGAGCGGAGGAAAAAGCTTGATGCTTGCGCGTATTGTTTCCGGCTCAAGCGCGTCGCAAAGCGCCAGACATAGGCTGAAAGCAGCAAGCTCAACCGCTCCTTCCTCCAGATCGATGCCGTGGACTCTCTTGAGCAGTCCTTTGAGAACGGTGACGCCGGGGCGCTTCCATCCATTCCGGCTGCGCCAATGAAGAACGAGTCGCTTATAGGCCTCGACAAGAAACACGCCCGACCCGCATGAGGGGTCAAGAATAATCTCGCTGTTTTCTTGAAGGCGGTCCAGTCGGTCCCAACTCAACGCTTCGTCCAGCATCAGTCGAACCAGGAATGGCGGAGTGTATACCGAACTGTCCGAATCAGCTACGAACAATTGGTAGATATGGCTAATCAGCTCTACTGGTAGATCTTTGAATGAATAGAGCTGCCACAGTGTGAGTTGCCCGTTGAGCTCTTCGCAACCTTCGATGAGCTTGGCAAACCGAGCAAGTTGGCCGTTTCCTCGGAGGGACTGACGGTCTGCTGCATCCAGTGTGAACACGTTACCGTTGAATCGCTCTTCAAGGGCCGCCAGCAGATTTACGAGCGAATTGCCGTGAGCCAAAATTTGAAAGAACTTCGAAGCGCCTCTGTGAAATCTGGCGAAGTAATCCGGGAGAAGAACGCCCCGTTCTTCCAGGTAAGCAATCAGCAATGAGAGGATGAGAAGCTTTCGCCTCAGATGCTTCTTGAGGATCCCCTCTTTGTTGAGATCCATATTGAGTTGCTTGACAGCATCAACGAGTCGCTTGTGAGCTGACTTACTCGCCGAAAGCATCATTTTGCAGACTGCAGGATCATCCCACAAGCTGCCGTTGCGTAGTCTCGATGCGTCCCACCACGGGTCGTCGCTTACAGCAACCGCTATTTTCAGCGTCTTGAACGGTCGGCATACATTTTCCCCGGTCGGTGAGACGAAATCGGGCTTATGAGCGCATCGAAAGAGTTGTACAACTCCAGGAGTCTTGCGATAAACGAGGGGCACGCCGCCCCATGACCAGAGACGCTTATGCAAATCGGCAAACTGCTTATCGTCGGCCGGACCATCTGATACAAATATGAAAGCCTGCGCCACAGGCGGTGCGCCATTGCGTCCTGCTTCGAAGAAGACCGCCTGCGCTCGGTATGCAGCGGCCTTTTCCATCATCGCGACCTCTTCGGGAGCGCGACCGTCAGGATGGTATCCCTTGACGGGTATGAGGCCGTCTACGTCGGAGGTCGTGGCCGACGCATCGAGATTGACAAGCCAGTTTGCGCGGGCGCTCATATTTGCTTTTTCGTTCCGAAAATCTGCGTTGTGATCGGGGGCGTTGTCAGCCCTTGATAGTCTACCGGAAAAGCGAATAAAAGGCGAATATTACCCGGCATCTTTTGCCTTCAATGCGGCGAAAGCCTCATAGAGCAGTTGGTTGAGCTTTTTGTTGTGTTGCGCCGCATATGTCTTAAACTCGCGACGGAAATCCGCGGATACTTTGAAATTCAGTGGAGCATCCTTTGCCGTGTCCGATGAAGCGGATGGCTTGGGCTTTACTGGCTTGCGTGTGGCCGTATTCCGCGCGCGGTGTGATGTCGCCATCAATGGTTAGCTACCCTTCCAGGAGAAGAGTGCCGCACAATTTCGTGGTACATCCCCATGATTGTGAAGGTTACAACGAAAGCACGAAAGAACGCAATCTTGTTTTCTTCTAGGGGAATGCTGAGTGGAAACCACGCCTTAATTCTGGGATGGTGCTCGCGGAGCACACCTGTAACCTCACAACTGGTACACTGCCCGCGTCAGAGACCAAGAGTGGCAATAGCGGGCAGAGCCTCGGCTTCGCGGCCTATGGATGACTCTGTTAAAGTCAGGACTCAAAGGGCTGATCGGGCACAGGCTCGGTCTGAAAGAACGCCGTTGACTATACAGACAGCAATATCCAATTTCGGCTCTGCGTCCAAGGCGAAGCTATCCAACCCATCCGCGACAGGTCAGCCCGAAGATCAGCTCCGCGCTCCGTTCGAGCAATTGCTCCGCGATGTCGCCGCGATTGCGGGCTTGCCGACGGGAAGTGTAGCGGCAGTAGGCGAGTCATCGGTGACCGCAATCAAGACGCGCCCGGATTATGCAATTACGGTTCAGAAAGCTCTCGTTGGATTCGTAGAACTGAAAGCTCCGGGGAAAGGCGCTGATCCTCGGAAATTCAAAGACCCGCACGACAAAGATCAATGGGAGCGGCTACAGTCTCTTCCAAACCTGATCTACACGGATGGCAATGCATTCAGCCTTTGGAGAGACGGTAAACTCGTCGGCGCTGTGGTCCATTTGGACGGCGACATCGAGTCCTCTGGGGCCAAGCTGGCCCCACAGCCAGGCCTGACCGCTCTCTTTGAGAGCTTCCTCCGCTGGCAGCCTGTTGCACCAAGCAGCGCCCGCGACCTTGCCCATACCACGGCGCGTCTTTGTCGGCTGCTTCGTGATGAAGTGACCGAACAACTTGGCCTCAAAAGCGAAGCCCTGACCTCCCTTGCAACCGATTGGCGCAATCTGCTCTTCCCCGACGCGACAGATGAGCGTTTCGCCGATGGTTATGCACAAGCCGTCACTTTCGGCATGTTGATGGCGCGGGCAAAGGGAATTCCGCTGGGAAAAGGGCTGCAACAAGCTGCATCTTTGCTTACCCAGAGCAGCTCGCTGATCGGAGCTGCCTTGCGCCTGCTCACTGAGAACAGCGAGAACCAGCAGACGCTGAAAACCTCCCTTGACACTCTAACGCGCGTGCTAGACGCGGTGGATTGGAACAAGATCAGCAAAGGACAGCCGGATGCGTGGCTCTATTTCTACGAAGAATTCCTGGCGATCTACGACAACGAACTGCGCAAGCAGACCGGATCGTATTACACGCCCCCTGAAGTTGTTGGCGCGATGGTATCGCTGGTGGACGACGTACTGCGCAGCAAACGGTTTGGTCTACACGCTGGTCTTGCCGCACCCACTGTGACACTTGCCGATCCGGCCACCGGCACAGGTACATTCATGCTGGGCGTATTGCGCCGCATCGCCGAACGAGTGCGCGAGGACCAAGGCGAAGGCGCCGTTCCTGGCACAATTCATGACGCTCTCAGGCGACTCATCGCCTTTGAAATGCAGCTAGGGCCTTTTGCCGTAGCGCAATTGCGCATTCTTGCTGAGGTCGTTGACCTTACCGGTTCCACATCGACTTCGCCGTTGCGCATGTTTGTCACGGATACGCTGGGCAATCCCTACGATGACGCCGAGTGGATCCCCGGTGTACTGGCCGCCATTGGAAAGTCGCGGAAAGATGCCAACAAAATCAAGCGCGAAGAACCTATTACGGTTGTCATCGGCAATCCTCCGTACAAAAATGCAGCTAAGGGGCGTGGGGGCTGGGTCGAGCAAGGGAACCCGAACGCGCAGCAGCGTCCACCGCTGGAGGCGTGGATGCCGCCGCCCGAATGGGGTGTGAGCGCGCATAGCAAACATTTGCGCAACCTGTATGTCTATTTCTGGCGTTGGGCCACATGGAAGGTCTTCGATCATCACCCGAACCATAATAGTGGTATCGTCTGCTTTATCACCGTCGCTGGATTTCTGGGCGGGCCTGGTTTTCAGAAGATGCGCGACTATCTGCGCCGCACCTGCGACGACATCTGGGTGATCGATTGCTCGCCTGAGGGTTTCCAGCCAGAGGTCAATACACGCATCTTTGAGGCGGTTCAACAGCCTGTATGCATCGTGATGGCGTCGCGGTCGCAAAAGGCCGACCTGAAAACGCCGGCAACAGTTCACTTTCGCGCCTTACCGTTCGGGAAAAGGGATTTGAAGTTTGAAGCACTGCGGGAAATTGGGCTCTCGGATGCGAAATGGGTAGAGTGCCCGTCTGACTGGCGCGCTCCGTTTCTTCCGGCTTCACAAGGCGCATGGTCCACGTTTCCCGCATTGGAGGATCTGTTCGTCTATAACGGTTCCGGCGTTATGCCCGGAAGGACTTGGATCATTGCGCCGGACCGTGAGTCGTTGGGAAATCGATGGTCCATGTTGAAGTCTGTTCCTGTGTCGAAAATGGATGAGCTTTTTCAGCCGCACCTAAATCGCGGGAAGCTCGGTGATCGTTATAGCGCTAGAGTTCTCAAAGATGGCTTGCATGGGTTTCCGGTCAGAACGAAGTCAGTTGCAGACGATTCATTGCCAATGATCCCACCCGTGGCGTATGGATTTCGGTCGTTTGATCGGGAGTGGATCATTCCTGATAAAAGGGTGATCAATCGCCCCAATCCAGAGTTATGGAATATCAGGTCCGACCGCCAAATTTACCTGACCGCTTTTATAGAAGAGGCTCCAACAAGCGGTCCAGCGCTCACATTTACTGGCCTTATTCCAGATCTCCATCACTACAAAGGCTCATTTGGGGGCCGCGCATTTCCACTCTGGACCGATGATGCCGCAACGAGGCCGAATCTGCCGCCTGGCCTGTTGCCGGTCCTCGTCGCGGAGTTTGGGACCGCCGTCACAGCAGAAACAGTGATGGCATATATCGCCGCAGTTGCCGCGCATCCTTTGTATATCGAGAAGTTTCGCAAGGACCTCTCCACGCCAGGTCTGCGCATTCCGCTGACTGCCGATGCCGCACTCTTCAGAGAGGCTGCGGAGTTGGGCCGCAGAGTGATCTGGTTGCACACTTTTGGCGACCGTATGGCCGACGCCGCGCGCGGACGCCCTGTGGGTCCTCCACGCCTTTCGCACGACTGTGCACCTTACATTCCGAAGGAAGGCGCAATCTCCGATGCGCCAGGAGCGATGCCCGACACCATGGAGTACGACGTCTCGAAGCAGCGACTGCTGGTTGGGCAAGGGTTCATCGATCGCGTGCCTCCTGCAGTGTGGCGCTATGAAGTATCAGGCAAGCAGGTTCTTATACAGTGGTTCAGCTATCGCAGGAAAAACCGCGAACGGCCCATCATTGGAGATCGCAGGCAGCCGTCGCTACTCGGCGACATCCAGCCGGATCATTGGTTGCCGGAGTACACAACAGAACTCCTGAATGTTCTGAACGTGCTGGCGCTACTGGTTGAGCTTGAGCCCAAGCAAGCCGACCTATTGGAGAGGATCTGTGCCGGAACGTTGATCTCGGAAAGTGAACTCAAGAGCACGGGCGCTTTGGAAGTGCCGTCCCTGCCCAAAAAGTCGCTGAAGAGGAAAGAAAAGCCTCTCCATCTATTTGAGGGCAAATCGTAAGGGCATTTTCGATAGTCCAAATCAACGTTAGGCGGGCATCAAATGGAGATGCCCTGATCGAGTGAATGGCCGTGGCCAATTTCAAGCGCCGCAGTCTTGGTCACCTTTGTTCCGAGTTGTTGAACGAGCCGCGATGCGCCATCAGTAAAGATCATTGCTTCGTGGCTAGCACGGGAGACCGCGACGTAGCCGAATCGAGAACTGAGCAGGTCGGGATGGACGTTGGTATCAGCATGAATGAGAACACGCTGGCCCGTGAGTCCCTGGGCGCTGTGGCTGGTCACGGCATAGCCATGATCGAAGTGCCGCATCTCCACCGGATCGAATGTGACTGTTCTATCTTTGCCGCCATCCATGCGAACGGTCATTGTGCCGTCGCGACTCATTTGTTGAACGGTTCCAAGGTCGCGGTTCGCAATCCCCAACTCCTTGCTCGGCGCGGTGAATTGTAGCCGGTCCCCAACGGCGAATTCCCGCTCGATCTCGCGGTACGCAGAAATACCGCGCAGACGCGACGGATCATAGGTGATCTGCCGCCCATCGGCTTTTTCTACTGTCAAAGAATTTGTTTTCGGATCGGTCGAGAGCACCCAAATGTAGCTATGCGGCTCAATGCCGATAACCGTGCTGCCGCGCTGGTAGTAGAGTACATCGCCGATCTGATAGCGTGCGGCCCAGGCGCGGTCGGCGCCGGTCATATCGGAGCGCGGCACGAGCACCCGCAGGGAATGATTCTCGGATGCGACGAGGCCACGGGCTTGCAATTCCGCGCGCACGGCTTGATTGATCTCGCGGCGGGAGGCATTGTCGGGGGAGACGATGATGGTGTTGCCGGGACTATCCGCATAGTTGCGGGCAATCGAGGCGATGCGTTTTTGCGGGTCGGCGATCTCTGTGATGCGGCCCTGCTGTTCGAGAATCGCGATGCCTTCCGCCACTTCGCCGCGCGACAGATGCTCGACGGCGCGCAGTAAGTTCGGGTCTTTCTGACGCACGATTTGATCGAGTTTGGCGGTCCTCATTCCGACATTGACCAACTGTTCGAACGGCTTTCCGGCTTCGACACCCTGGTGCTGGCGCGTGTCACCGACGAAGAGAACCCGGTCACTTGGATTGAGTTTCGAGAGAAAATCGCGCACCTGTTTGGTACTGGCGAGGCTGGACTCGTCCACGATATATAGATAATGTCCCGCGCCTGGCTGCGTGGAACGCGCGAGGAAACCTTGCAGCGTGTCGGCGGAGATTCCAGCGTCGCGGAGTTGGTGCGCAGCCCGCGATGTCGGAGCGAAGCCTTCGACGATATATCCGCGCTGCTCGGCAGCCTCGCGGACGGTTTTGAGCGCCGAAGTTTTACCCGCGCCTGCGGTGCCTTGAAGGCCCTGCACCACGTCGCGCGAGGTCAGAATCTCTTCGGCGGCTACCTTCTGAGCAGAGTTGAGATGTGGATACCTGGCGGTGTGCGCCACGGCCTGTTGAACAGACATAATCTGCTCGCCGCGCCCCTGGCCCTGCCGCATCCGCTGCAAGACTTCGTTCTCGGCGCGGATGGTTTCGGCAGTCGTGAATTGCCGCGCGGTTTCGTGCTTTTGTCCCGATACAAGCTGGAATTCGCCGGAAGCCAGACGCGCTTCAACGCTGGCGCGGACCTGGCCGTAGGTGGTTTCGCCCAGGCCGCGACGCAAGGCATCACGGAAGAGAGTACGTTCGTCGGTGACGGCTTCGCGCTCGAAGCTGCGCTCTCGGGCAAACGTCACGGCCTCCTGGGCGGCCAGATGTGTTTTCTCGGGAGCGTGCTCGATTGGTTTTCCTTGGCTGCGCTCGCGTGCTTGCGCCACCACCTGGTCGGGCTGGTTACCGAACTCGACGGCAAGTTTACGGTGTGCCGCCAGGACCTCGGCGGGAGATTGAATCTGCTTTTTGTCGCGTGTGACGTACGCCGAAATTTCAGCCGCCTCAAACCCCGAAAGACCGTTCTGCCGCATGTGTTCAAGGATCTGATTCTGGCGCTGGCTGGAGGCATCCAGATACTCCTGCGAGTACCCCTTAATCTCGGGAGCGCCGCTTCTGCCCGGTGCGATCTCATAGCCAAGCTCCCGTAACCGGAAGGTCAGCTCCGATTGATAGACGGCAGTCGCGAACTGCTGCGACTCGAAGAATCCACGTTCCTGGAGAGCGCGCGTGGCGCCGTCTGCGCGCTCGGTGACATTGAAGATGACGGCGTGAGTGTGAAGCTGGGGCGCGGCGTAGCCGTCCACAGGCCGCGCCGTGTCGTGCTCGAAGGTGGCGACGATGAATTGGCCCGTCGGCTCGGCGGGACGATTGCCGCCGATCCGGGCCTGCGTGTACCGTTCCAACTCACTCAGAGCGGTGCTCACGGCCTCACGATGGGCCGTGCGCACCCATTCATCGCCGCCGACCAGCGCAGTGAGAGACACCGACTTGGGAGCACTGAAAGTCGCATCCCACCCGGCCCGGTGCTCGACGGACTTCACCGTTTTTCCGTCCGCGCCCTGATACTCGAAGGATTGCTTATGCTGGACAAGCTGCTCGCCTGTGTACGGGTGCTGGCCTTCGGAGAGTCGATGAAATTCTTCGGCTCCGACGGCGCCCGTAAGGCCGTATTTTTCCGCAAGCCGGCCCTGCCACTCGCCCCGCACCGTCTGGCCCTGGCTCCAATAACTCTGATCGGGTGACGTGAATTCCTGTCTGTGGTAGTTTTCAAGCTTGCCCGCCGAGAGGGCTTTTGAGATTTTCAGCATGGCTCAGTCCCCCAACGAAAACCCGCTCTGCATGGACTCGGCATCTTCTTCCGTTGTCTCCGGCTCTGAAGGCTTCTTTGCCAGCGTCTTCGGATCGAAACCGAGGTCATCATCTTCGATAGGACGCGGAACAAAGGCGGGCTGCGTCGCGGGAATGTCATAGTACGCAAACGAGAAGTGTGCGACCCAGTTGCCGAGTTTTAGAAATGCGTGGCGGTCGGGCAGACCGGTGATTTCGGAATCCAAAACCAGCGGCTCGACCTGGCGCTCCAGTGTGAAGTTTTTCCCCATGCGGCGATCATCGAAATGAGTCTGCCGGATACGCTCTATTTCAATCTTGCCGATGGCACTTGAAACCCACTCGGCGGCCTTCGGCTCCGTGGTTTTGAGAAAGATTTTCGTGGCCGGCTGGGACAGCATGACCTCGGCCATGTGGCCGTAGATGGTTTCAAGCTGTGCCTTACCCTGGAAGCCGAGCACGATTGGGTTTTTCGATTTGCGATTCTCTGTGATGGCGGTGTGCAACTGGGGCAGGCGCTGCAGGCTGGCCAGCTCGTCCAGCACAAACCACACCGGATGCTGATTCTCTTTGGGCTCGTTCAAGAGCCGCAGAACCAGCAAGTCGATCCACAGACTGTGCAGCGGACGCAGGGCCTCGCGCTCGCTTGGCTTCGACGTTAAAAAGATCCAGCCCTTACGTTCCTCGGCCCACTCGGTGGCGCTCCAGTGAGGAGCGTCTTTCTCTTTCTTTGGCAGAAAGCGCAGGCTGTCGGCGATCAGTCCAAGCGAAGCCAGGACTCCGTTGCGCTGTTGCTGCGCCCCCTTGGCGATCATTGTCGCCATCTCGGTGTTCTGGACACGGCGGTCGATCTCGTCCGGGTTCGCCATCCACTCAACCAGTTCCTGCGGCGTGGGGCCGAACGTCAGGAGGTGTGCGAAGATTTTTTGCGGCGTCTCGGTGAAGAACTCGCCTTTCTTGTCTGTGGTCGGCTGGTATAAGGATGCTGCGATAGCCTTGGCCTCGGCCCTGCGGCGCAGTTCTTCGGACGGTCCCCAGTAGGGGCAGCGGGCGTCGAGAGGATTCAGGATGATGTCGCCGCGGCTGCCGTCGTAAAATCGCTGCACGAACTCGCAGGCCGGGTCGTATACTATTGCCGATTCGCCCCGTTCCCTGATCTGCAAAAGAAGCTGCATAATAAGCCGGGTTTTACCGGCGCCCGTATCTCCCATCAGCTCGATGTGCTGCCCCTCGGCCCGCTGGGGTATCCGCATGAGATGCTTCGATTCGAGGGTCCTGAAGCCCACGCCATCGCCTTTGACGGCACGGTTAAACGCCTTGGGCGTGACGCGGACAGGTCCCTTGAGCAGCCGGCCATATTTCATCTTTTTCAACCGTTCTACATCGATCCGTGCGGCCGGCGCGAACAGGATGAGCAGCGTGACCAGACCCGCCAGCAAGGGCCAGCGAAAGACTCCGGCAACGGTGTGACCGTCATAGACGAACCGCTGAAGGAAGGTATGGAGCGGCCCGTTACGAAAGGTCATTTTCTGGCCGCGAAAGAGGTAGATGAGGCCCGCTGCGTGAGCATCGGGAGACAACTGGAGCGGCAACGGCGGCCCGAATGCCTGCTGCGTCGCGCCTGGTTCTACGTCGGCCGCGATGGCAGGCCGGGCCTTAAGATGACTGTCCGCAACAGAGAGAAGCCGGTATTGATCGGCTTGCCGGAATCCGGTCACTGCGCCCGAGCGAAGGTACGGCCAGAGGTCAAAGCGTTCGAGCAGCGGCATGAACGAGACGACATAGACACGGATATAAATGAAAGTCAGCAGCAGGGCGAGAGCGATGGCCGCGTAGCTATAGACCGGAGCCTGAGGCGGCGTGACAATGCTTTCCCGGCGTCCCCAATGGATCGCGTTCATCATTGTTCCGTGCTCCTTTCCGCATAGCTGGCGAGCGTGTCTTCGGCAGCTTTGCGCTTGTTCGCCTTCACGTACCTGAGCATTTCTTTGAACTGTTCCGCGGTCATCTTGTCACCACGCAGCAGTGGTTCGAGTGCGTTGATAAGAAGCAGGCGCAGGTTGGTGATCTCTCCCATCACGGCAAGGCGTTCGCCATTGTTGCGCACCTCGCGCAGCACCAAACCCCGCAGCCACTCTCCGAAGTCAAGGCCGAGCGATTCGCAGTGGCGTCCTACCTCCGCATATTCCATTCGGGTCAGCTTGGTATTGAGCGTGATGTTGCGCTTTTCGCGCCCGCGCACCCGGCGTGCGCCGGGTTGCGATTCCGAAGAAAAAAGCGACATAAAATCCGATCTTCTGCTCGAAACCAAGGAAACTCACAAGTTTCCCGGATTCATTTATGTTCAACTCCATCTGTCAGTAACTCAGGAGTTTTGTGGGCAACTCCTGAGTTCCCTCTGAGGGATGGAGTATCGAGATTCTTCCGGTGCGAAGCACCGCTGTGGCACTGCCACCGCTCTTGATGGCGGATCATGCTCTCGATCCCGCCACCGATGCCGCCAAAGTGCTGCCGGTGGCAGCACCATTTGCAGGCTTCCTTGGTGGCTGCTCCACAGGCTCGATGCTGGGTACCCTACGGACGCGCAACGTCGGTGTGATCTTCTGTGCTTCGGCAGATTTCAGGAACTCTTGGAAGTCGCGGTCTTTGGCGAAGACATAGGCGAGCGCCTGCTCCACAACTTCATCGGCCGAAGCGTGGATGAACGCGGCATATTGATCGACCTGTGCAGCCGTCGTATCGGTGAGCCGAATGGACGCGCTGAGGTGTCGGGTTTGGATGACTTCAAGCAGTGGCATGTTCTTCTCCTTTAGAACTGAAATCAGGCGGACTTTCTGCGGGTGATCATCCGCTCGGCCGTGGCCGCAATCTCCCGCGCACGGGCTCCAGCTATGACGGCCGGAATCTCGAAGCGGCGCCGGCTTTCGAGCATGGTGATGATGTCGTCGATACGGATGCCTTCGATGAGCCAGAGGCGAGCCGAAGCGACATCGACGGTGCGCTGCGCGTAGTAGACGGGATTGGGCTTGTCCGAGCGGCGCGAAGCCAGCTCCCGAGTGAGCCTCACGGCACCTTTACCGTGTGCAAGCTGGTCGCACACCCAGGCCCAATCGTCCTCCGAATGGGAGTGCTTTGTGGCTGGCGATTTCCGTTCGTTCCCACGCAGCGGCAGCACAGGAGAGCTTGTCAGGGCATCAAGACGGAAATCGGCGGGGCCGTAGATGGCATCCGCCGGATATTCGATCGCGACAAGGTGCGCGGGAGAATACTTCCGGTTGAAGAAACCGGGTATGCGCAATACCCGGTTGCGGTCGGTACAAGCGGGATCGCCGCCGAAGGCTTGGGCAAGCAGCTTGAGCACCCATTCCTGGCGCTCGAAGTCAAAGCCTGCGACCCGCCATAGCACCTGGAACTTGCCCGGCGAAGTCGAAAGAATTGCGGTCGCTACCGGGATCAACTCCGACGCCCGCAGCGCAGCGAGCCGAGCGTCGCCGTCGGTATCAATATCTATATAGATATGACGGACCGAAGCGATGCACTCTTTGGTGCGTCCGTGGCTGCCAGAGCGCAACGGATTCGCGGTGACATAGATGTTCGCACCGTTGTCGTTCTGAAAGCCAAGCCATGCCAGATAGCGCGGTTGGAGCACCTGCTCAAGCGTCACAACGCGCTGTTGCGGCCGGGCCGCATCTTCCGAGCGCAGCAGGAGCGCAATCGTCTCACTGGGAGCAAAGCAACGGGCAAGAAAATTGGCGGCAATCTGGTTCATGTGTGCGCCTCGTCTGAACGCGATTCAACGGGCTATTTGCAGCAGGAGAAGCCCGGCTAAGCCGGGCTTCCGCCAGGGATGAGGGCGAAGCCTATGCGGCCTCGTCCTCGGCGGGAATCTCCTCCTCGAACTGCTCTTCCGAGGCGGCTTTCTCGGCGCGGTCGAGCTTGAGGATGGAGGTCACCCGAATGCTGTCTGTCTTCACCGGCTTCTTCGCCTTCTTGGGCGTGTACTCGGTGTGGCGAATCTCGCCTTCGACCTGCACATGGGCGCCTTTCTTGAGCGTGGCCGCGAACTCGCCGAACTTGCCGAAGACGATGCAGCGATGCCACTCGGTGTGCGAGACGTACTCGCCGGACTCTTTGTCTTTGTACGAGGTCCTGGTGGCGATGGAGAAAGTGGTGAACTTCTGGTCGTTCTTGCCGGTGCGAACTTCGGCGTCGTTGCCGAGGTAGCCGATGAGAGTTGCGCGATTCAGATACATGATTGAGTCTCCGTTTTTGAATTCCCGATCTGCTCGGGTCACACCTGGGCAAAGCCATGCGCGTGGGCGCGACTCCCAAGTGCCAAGCCGTGCATTCTGGAGCAGGGGCCCAGACTTGCTCTGGGAGAGGAGTCCGGAAAGCAGAACGGCGCCGTGCCGCCGGGCGTCGCAAAGGCCCCGAAGCAGTGACCGAGCAAGAGACGGAATGGAACCGGGGAGACTCGCGTCTGAGCGCAATCTCTTTGCTCCCCGGCCATGCCGTCCACCGGCAAACCAAATCCAGCTTCCCCGCCGGACCTCGGGACAAAGAGCGGCATTTCGCGCCCGGTATCGCTCGTCCGCCATTCGGCGCGGCTATACCCAAGAGCACGCAAAAGAGGCGGGATTTCGCTTGCCATACCCTGCCCAGGAAGACGATCCATAGCCGTGCCTCCAATTCGGGTTTCCGCTCCTCAACTCACGCCGCGGCCACGGAAGATGCTCGATAGATTTCCTCGGTCTCGAAGGACTGTTCCGCATGGCTATAGCCCAACACGCGAATGAGCTCGCGCACCCGGCGCCGGCCCGTGGAGTCGCGTTCGCAGTAAAGAACAAAGTCCACTGCCTTGCCGGTTTGTGACCGGATGAATTGCTGGTTCAAGTTTGTTCTGGCGCTTAACGCCATGTCCGCCAGTCGGTCGAGGGCGTCGAGCGCGGAATCCGCATGCAAAGTCGAGAGCGTTCCGCCGTGGCCTGTGTTCATGGCTTGCAAGAGGTCATAACCGCACTCATCGCGGATTTCGCCCATGACGATGCGGTCCGGGCGGTGACGCAGAGCTGCGGCAACAAGCTGGCTCGGTGTGACTGCAACCTGGCCGGGAATCGCATCGACGGCTTCCCAGCGGACAGCATTCGGATGGGCGATCTTCAGCTCGGCCGGATGCTCGATCACAATCAACCGCTCATGAATCGGGATATGGTCGAGCAGTGCTTTCATCAAGGTCGTTTTGCCCGATGCGGTTCCGCCGGCGATAATGCCGTTCTTCCGCTCACCCATAAGCCGCACAACCGCATCCCGTACCTGCCCTGGCAGGCTGCCCGACGCGACCAGTTCGTCCGCAGTAAACCAGCGGTTGAATTTGCGCACGGTGAAGGTCGGTCCATTGATCGAAGAGGGCGGCCCAACCACAGCCACGCGGGAACCGTCGGGCAGGCGTGTATTGAGGATCGGATTCTGGCTGGTGAGGTCCTGGCCGAGGATGCGCGCCACGCG
>DAIDGW010000144.1 GCA_027452245.1 Acidobacteriaceae bacterium | reverse complement strand
TAGTTCAGCTCCGCTGACCATGGCGAACTCTCTCTTGCCTTCACCGACCATGACCGGGTATAACAGTCTCGTCCTGCCTGTTTCTATTGGCCGGTTTTGAGGTGTCCCTCATTGGCCGGTTTTGAAGTGTCCCCCGAGGCCGATAATTTCGAAAGGCGTCAGGTTCGATCCAAAGTTATCGGTCAACCGTCGCTGGACCAAATTAATGGCCAGATAGGTCACATCTATGCCAATCCACCTGCGTTTCAAGCGTTCCGCAACGGCAACAGCCGTTCCACATCCACAGAACGGGTCCAGCACGACATCACCTTCATTACTACTGGTTTGAATTACCCTCTCCAGCAAGCCTTCCGGCTTCTGCGTTGGGTAGCCAAGAAGTTCCTTGGACCGATTATTGATGGAGGGAAGGTCATCCCACAGGCTTTGGGCCGGGATGCCGGGCATTTCGTCCAGATACCGCTTGTACTGAGGCACCGCTCCGGGCCGGGTCTGAATCACGCGACCCTCACGAATCAGTTGCTCCATCTTCTCTTTGGAGTAACGCCAGTAGCGGGTGACACCCATGACTTCGTATGACGGATTCCCTTTTTCCGCACCACCCGGTCCCTGAAGGTTGTCTATCCGATAGCGCCGTCCATCGGGGTCCACCCGCCGATAATCCCGATCAATGTAGCTTTGATCGTATGGCCGGTACAGGGGGTTGAACGTGGTTCGCCCCGATTTGCCATAGAAGAGAAGCGTATCGGTGATGCGCCCAAAGTGCCTTGCTCCCTGTTTTGCGTCACTGTGGGCAGAAGCGCGCTTCCATATAATCTCGTTGCGGTAGTTCTCCACCCCGAAAATGGCGTCCATGACCAGCCGCAGGTAGTGGCTGGCCGTCGAGTCGCAGTGGAGATAAATGCTGCCAGTGGCCTTCAGCACCCGGTGCAATTCGAGCAACCGAGCGGCCATCATCACGAGGTAGGCCATCATGTCGTTGTGCCCCAGGAATGACACCATCGCTTGCAGGAGGTCACCCAGCTTCCGGGGGCCATTCTGAACAATATCCTGATAAACGCCAGCGCTCTCCAGCGTCCAGTGCCAAGTATCGTCAAACGCCCGGATCTGGGCCGCAGACTGCTCACCGCCTTTCTCTTTGAACAGCACGTTGTACCCGGCGTTTGAATTGAAGGGCGGGTCCAGGTATACAAGATCAACGGATTCGCTGGGAATCTCTCTGCGGAGAATTTACAGGTTGTCACCGAAGTACAGGCAGTTCTTCCAAGCGGCTGGCATTACGCCATTATCACGCGATTGAAACGGGGGCTCCAACAGCATCAGCGGCAAATGCTCCGTGCCTATGCGCGCTACACATCACGGCCGAATCGCACTCGAGTGGAAACCCGGAAATGCTGCACTCGCCCATTGTTTAAAGGTTCTCTCCAGCGGAATGATGGCCAGCTTCGGATAGGCCGGACGGATGGCGTCCGCAACCGTGCCAGCGTCCGGCGACACCAGCAGCAACTTCCGGCCAGGGTATTCACCAAGGGCACGCAAAAGGCGCTGGTACGATGCCCGGTCGTGCTGGTTGAAGCTGTACCCAATCGTGACAACCGTATCCGAATTCCGCAGCACCGCTTCAGCCTTGTTGTACGTGTCGCGGATGAAGGCTTCCTTCAGGCCCTTCGACTTGTCCGGTACGGGTGCAATGATCCGGTCTTCCACGTCGTCAATGCCAACATCCCTGTCAAAAGGCGCGAAGTTCGCAGAGATTGATGAAGGATCAAAGGCGTACCGTGGTTCATCACGTTCAGTCATCCACGCGATGCTCCCTCCCGGTTCGCGCCGTGCTTCATACTCCGATGTTCGGATACACAGGCTCCCGTGAAGGTGCAGCATCAGCGCGGTGGAAGTCATCTTAGCCAATCTCTCCGAACCCGGCGGCACTCGGGCAACAACCCGCACGCCATATCCATCACTCGGATACCAACGGCGCAGACGAAACAGGAACGTCTCTGGCAGCGAATCATAGTTGAACGTCAGGAAGTGGCTGTCCTGGAATCGCTGGAAGAACCGCTGATAGCAGTTCGGCCTTTCGGCCCTTACAAGCGCGTTGGCAATGTAGTAATCGGCAGACCTGAGACGGTCCGCAAGCTTCGTGATGGGGCCATAGTCCCGACGCTCCAGCGCTTCAGAGAAAAGGTCTTCTATGGACTTTCCAGACGGCACTTCGGGCAGGCCAAAACACAACCGCAGCATGTCACCAACCAGCGGGTAACCGGAGTCATGCGGCTGGCGTCCGGCTTCCGCTGCTGCGTCTGCATTGAAGCCCGCACCCAGAATGAAGGCTGCCATCCAGCCCCAATTATCGCGTGGTGGGCCGGAGACATGCTGGCCGCGCGCCAAAAACATCCTAAATTATTTACGTTCCGGCTTGGTAAAATCTCGGACAGGTTGGTGGCGCATGGCCACTCAGCAGTCCCACATCCAGCATTACACCACGCAGTGGTATCAGTGACGGTTCCCGGAACCGGGCAAGGGCACCTACCTTTACCTTGACCTGCATCCTGAAACCGTTCAGAGTGGCCCCAAGACGTATCAGCGCCGCGCCCTTCTGCATTGGGGTCCAGTACGCTGTTTCTTTCGGCAAGGACGACGTGTACACGCTCAGACTCGGCAACTTCACAACGGACTAAACAGAGAAACGGTTCTCTGGCGTAGTTGAGTCGAAAGTCAGGGAATCTGTCGACCTCCTTGCCAACTACAACCGCGTCACCGACGGTACTGCCTGGCATTCTCAGCCCATACCCGCGTTCATGGATGCCAGCGCTTCCGCACGCCCAGAGGGCTGGATCCTCCACCACCGGGCATTCATTACGCCCTGTTGTCGAACCGCGGCGGCGCCGTCGCCCCGGATATTTAGCCAACCTACGCCGCGAGCTCCTCAACTACCCCTAACCGCCGGCTCCACGGTACAGCTTGTATTTGATAGTTCCGAAATGCGTCGAGGACGCCGCCGGGAATCGCCTGATCGACATCGTTGAGGACCGCGTAAGCCCTCGACTCCTGAGGCCGAACCCCACGCGTGTCGCTCCACGCGTAAATGAACCCTTCCGCGCTGTCGCGTGTCGGACTGTTTATCGCCTGCACGAGGCGCTCGGGCTGCTTTCCGGGCGAGCGCGGAATCAAGAAATCAAACAAGTGATCGAAACCGCTCGTGCCGGTGAACTTCACTTTCTGGGCATAACGAATTTTGTTCGAATCGAGCCAAGCCACCACATCCTCAAAAAACAGACTTGCGACGACAGGTCTCGCAAGATAGAACAGATCGTTCACCGCAAGAATTGCCTGAACCAAGCTGTGCTTGCGCGCCGCGAAGTTCTCCGCCGACGCTCGTACCTCTAAGGCGTCATCTTTTATCCCGACTCCAAAGCCGTTCAACGTCATCTTCAATAACTCGTGGCGCTTCTCCGTCGCAAGATTACACCCCGAGGCCTCAAGGTCGTGAACCGTGTAACTATCGTCGGTCAGAACATAGCCGCCGTTCTCCGCGCGGGCGTAAATCTGCAGCGCATCGTTGTGTCGGTCCAGGTAAGGCGTAGTGATCTCAACCCATTCGCCATTCACTGCGCGCAGCGTGGTTTTGTCCTTCAGCCACGCGCGGTAATCGTCCAGCAGCTTCTCGATTTCCTGCACCGTCGTCATGAGAACAACGACCTCTCAACCCGGAGCGGCCCAGTCACATTGCAATGCTGCACAAACGCCAGAAACGTCGCGAACAGTTCCTCGGGATTTGCAAATATCTCAAGAGGGGCAGGTTTAGCCCACTTATCCCCATAGCCCTCCCGGTAGACGTGCAGGTGCGGGCAGGGAACTTCCTCACCGTCTGGATTCCGGTGCGGGGCTCCGTCAAGGTCGAGCCGCATGAGAACGATCACCGCCCTGGCGCGGTTCTGGTAGGTAGCCTTAGTGAGCTTGATCTGCGCGCGGCTCACATCGAGAAAGAAACTCTCCCTCCTGTCGAGGGAGGATAGCGGAATCGTGAGCCGCTCGCCGGGAATTGGAAACAGCTGATCCTTCTCATCGGCCGGACGCTTCTCCATCGCGATCAGTTCGTCGGCTTCTACCTGTGTCAGGCCAATGTCAGCCATCTAAGACACCCTCCCAGGGCGGCCCACCGCTTCCAGTTTAATCACGAACTCACTGATCGGCGCAGGTCCGACGACCCCGATGATGAACCCGTCCCCTACCCCCGCACCCGCTTCACTTCCGCCACCAAAGCCGGCACCACCTCAAACAAATCCCCCACAATCCCGTAATCCGCCACCTCAAAGATCGGAGCGTTCGCGTCCTTGTTAATCGCCACGATCGTCTTCGACCCCTTCATCCCCACCAGATGCTGGATCGCC
>DAIDGW010000143.1 GCA_027452245.1 Acidobacteriaceae bacterium | reverse complement strand
AGCAAATACTCCGCGACGTTATTGCAATCGGTGGTCATGAGATTTCGGAGTTCGCATCCAGCAACACGGGGTTGGAACGGAGGTAGTGCGTAGCTTTCCTTGTGGATTCAATCATCTTGTAGGCGCGCTCGATCTCTTCCTGACTGAGACCAGCCGCTGTAACGAGTTCTGCCGGAGGTATACAGTTGTTCATGCCGTACAGGCAGATGTCCATTTTGTGCAGCGGCAACGAAAAATAGAATTCTTCTTGCGATTGCTGAAGAGAGTATGTGTCCGTGGTAGGCGGTCGATTGCAGATTTCCTCGGGCACCCCCAAGTATTTTGCCAGTTGATAGACCTGAGACTTGTAGAGGTGGGCAATTGGCTTGAAGTCAGCTGCTCCGTCGCCGTTCTTTACGAAGAATCCTAAATCGTATTCAAGGCGGTTGGGCGTCCCCGCAACTGCGTATTGCAACAGATCGGCATAGTGGTACTCCATCATCTTGCGCGTACGCTGCTTGAAGTTTGTGGCGGCGACGATTCCGAGGTAGGCCTTTGCCGTGAGCCTGACCTTCTTTGTTTCTCCAGTGGGTGATTGGACTACGACGGAGAAGATGGCGTACTCCCGGCCTTCTGTGACTTTCGGCAAAACGATCTTCGATTTGTAACCATCTCCATAATCAGGGACAACGAGACGAATGGCGTTATCTCGGCGCTCATAGCAGCCCGCGGCGCGAAGAATGCCCGTGATGTCTTCTAATGCGTGCGGAGATCCAAGCGACTCTGCCACCATGCGGCCAAGTCTTGCGCTCTCGGGGGAAGAATCGGCTTCCGGCGTGAATAAAAGGAAAACTCGATCTTTGCCTAGGGCACGGGCGCAGAGAAATGCGACCACACTGCTGTCGATCCCTCCAGAGACTCCAATCACCGCCCCTTTTCGCTTAAGGTCCCGGAATACGATGCCGGTGATACGGGCAATGATGCGCTCAGTTTCTCGTGCCGGGTCGATCAATAGATCGTTCAACGGAGATACTGTCAGTTGGCTCATTGGCTTGCTCCGGGAGATTTCAAACCTGGAACTACCGGATGTGCGGGATCGAAGCGTCGTAGTTTCCCCTCCACAAACCGAACTAGGTTGTCGATCGAGTCCAGGTTGTCGGGAATGATTTCATTTGGTTCGAATGTGATGGAATACTTCTCCTCCAGATGTGAGATCAATTCCAGGACGCCGGTAGAATCCATAAGTCCCAATTCCCATAGGGAATCTGAGTCCTGGAACTTCTCTTGCAAACCAAAGAGGTAATTGCTCACGATGTAGCTGCGAAGCTCGCGTCGCAAGTTTGCCATTTGAACTCCTTCGTAGCGTGATCCATGAACTGCTGTAGCAACAATTGTGTGGAAAGGATGCCCACAAATGCCATGTTGTCTTTGACTGCGATTGTTCGGCTTGTTCTGCACTTCGATAGCAATGCCGTAACCGCATCTAGTCGAAAAACGCCATAGCGCCTGATGATGTCAGGGGACATCAGCTGATCCACGTACTGTGGTGATTTGTGGTTTATGAAGCTGCAGGCATCGGGTGCCCGGTAGGGTTGCTTCGGCCTGCGAATGATCGACTCCGGCAATCTGCCCTTGGCGATCTTTTTCAAGAGATATTTTTCATTCAGGACTTTCATCTTCAATGACGGGTGCAGCCGAGCCCCGAACTCAATGACCCGGTGATCTAGAGATGGATAGCGGGCCTCGACCGAGTGAGCCATCGCCATCCGATCGCCTTGGGACGAAAGGATGTAGCCGGGAAGCAGATATTGAGCTTCGAGATACTGTGCCTGACAGAACTTGTGCCAGTTCATGAAACTTCCGGGCAATGCACGTTCCAGATCTGCGTAGGGCTCCTTGTCGCGCAACTCCGCCTTTACTTCATCCGTAAAGAACATCTTCAGTTTTGAAGTCAGTTCCCAGCGGGGAAGATGCGAGAAGAACGGGTTTGCAAGATCGGCCGGTTCGGCGCGGAAGAAGTGCTGCAGATAGGCCGCGGGCTGCCTCTGCATGTTCTCCATGTAGGGATAGAGACGCTTCAGCAGCATCGGACGCAGACGTGATTGGGGAGAATTACCCCAGAACCGGCGAATCTTTGCTTCCTTGAAAATGTCGTATCCGCCGAAGATCTCATCCGATCCTTCCCCGGTGAGAACCACTTTGAATCCGTTCTGTCGGACATGATTCGAAAGCAAGTACAACGGAGCGGGAGCGGTTCTGAGGATCGGCTGCTCAGTATGACGAATTACCGCGGGAAAGACTTGCGCAATATCGGCGTAGGAGCAGCGGACATCCGTGTGCTCTACATTCAGAAATGAAGCTGCTTCCGATTGGTACGGTTTCTCATCGAACTCGGAATCTTCAAAGCTGACGCCGAAGCTCCGGAGCCGGTCCGCGGCGACCTGCCTGGTGAGACTGGTCGTAAGGCTGGAATCAAGTCCGCCACTCAGGTATGTCCCGACCGGCACGTCCGACCGCAGCCGGAGCCGAGTGGCGTCGAGCAGCAACGCTAGCGCATCTTCGGCAGTTCGATTTTCGTTCGTTGCCGGGTCAGGATCGGGATCGTATGCGTGAGACCAGTACTGCGAGATCCTTACGTTTCCGTCCTGGACTACGAGAGAGTGTCCCGGAGGTAGTTGCGAGATGTTTCGAAAGGCAGTGCGAGGCGGCAGAGTGACCCAGAAGGTGAAAATCTGATCTAGCCCGCTGAGATCCAGTTCACGCTCAACCTCAGAACATTCGAGGAGTGACTTGATTTCTGAGGCGAAAAGGAACTTGTTGCCGATTTGCGTGTAGAAGAACGGACGAACACCAACTCTATCCCGTGAGGCAAAGAGCTTGCGGTTCGCAACATCCCAGATGGCAAAGGCCCATTGCCCATTCAAACGCTGTACGCATGCCTCACCCTGTTGCTTGTAGAGAGCCAGGATCACCTCGGTATCCGAGCGGGTAAGAAATCGATGTCCCTTCTGTATCAGTTCGTCACGCAACTCGATGTAGTTGAAGATCTCGCCATTGAAGGTGATCCAAAGTGAGCCGCTGATATCTTTCATTGGCTGATGCCCACCGGATAGGTCAATGATGCTGAGGCGTGAATGTCCGAGGCATACGTAGGAGTCTGCGTAGAACCCGGTTTCGTCCGGGCCGCGATGACGCAGAACGGCAGTCATCCGGCGAATGAGTTCCGGATCAGCCGGACTGCCGTTCGTTCTCAAGACTCCACAAATTCCGCACATGGCGGCAGATTCCTGCTTTCAACTACGAATGGATGGGCAGCTTTGATCGATATTCAGGTGATAGCGAAGGGATCGTCATTGCAAACGACGTTATTGGGAATGGTCCCCCCGCTGCTACTAATCTACTTAACGACCCTAAACGCCCGCCTTGAGCAGGTTTCGGAACTTCCGGAAGTAGGCGGGAAGACGTGGGGGAGCGCTGAAGGGATGCTTCGCGCAGGCTTCCTGCACGTAGCGTACGAGACGGAAGAGGTCTTTAAATGTGATTTAAATCACTTTCAGTAGATATTCGCAAATAGCCGACGAGTCAAGAGCGGACAGCTGCGGCCACGTTTTTGACGTTAAGCACAGTTTGCTATGGACGATAGATCGCGACTCCGACTGCGGTCTGGAGTGCTGCCTCGACGCCTCGTCGAAAGGCAGCTTTCGTTGCGCTGCGGGGAACAAAAACAATGTCTTCGGGCCGGAGTTGAGGATCGGCTACTTGTGCAGACATGACGCGAGAGAGAGGAACCGGGATTTCCTCATGCCCGTTGTCCTTCTTGCGAATCAGGATGGTCCTGTCCAGTTTTGCGGTAGGATTGGCACCCTGCGCCAGGGCGACAGCTTGCAAAACAGTGAGTCGCGAGTTTTCCATAACAAACCCCCCCGGCACACGCACATCCCCAACAACATAGACAATGCCTGCCTTCGATACGACCACAGTATCTCCTGCGTAGACAGGGACGTTGCTTTCAGTGGGCAGGTTCTCATTCGCAGCCAAGCGTACAGTCTCCGGTTGCTGCGGCCGAGTTCTGTGTGTAATCGTGATCGAATTCCCGGCTCGAGGGGTTACTCCTCCAGCTGCTGACAATGCATCAAACAAGAGATGCGGACCGGGCAGGGGATAGATGCCCGGTTTCTGAACTTCCCCCAGAACCGAGATTCCTTGCGTCGCATATTCTCGTTCGAAGATGGAGACTTGTGGATCATTGAAGAATCCACCGTCCGACAGTTTCGTTTGAACCAGCAGTTCGGCGTCTCGGATGGTCAACCCTGCCACATGAACATTCCCGAGGAGCGGTAGGGAGATATCACCGCTGTCGGCTACGCGAACCTGTTTTGCGAAATCTGGCGCTCCGTAAACCGCAATCTCTATCAGGTCGCCGATTCCAATGACGGATTCAGAATGCACCGGTGGGAGCGCCGACGGCTGCTCGGCAGGAGCTTGCGGCGCGAGGACATTTTGTGGCACGGGTTGCACCCGCGTCGCAGCAGGGAGGGAGTTTGGAGGAGGTGCAGTCTCCTGCACGACAGCAGGTTCCGCCCATACAATGAGACAAATCGCGACGGTGCACAGTCCAACTCGATGGTGCTTCATGTCTACTCCTTACGAAGACGCGCGCCCTAGCAGCGCACAATGTTTGACGCGAGATTGCCGCGTGTTGCGTTCCGTGTATCTACTACAATCTTTGCTTCACTTACAATCCGGCGGTAGTCATAATCAGAATGATCGGTGATGATAACTATGCAGTCATATAGCGGCAGGTCAGTCAGAGAAACAGATGTCATCTGTAAGTCGTATTTGCGCCCTCGACCCACGAAGGGAATGTAAGGATCGTTATAGCTAACGACTGCCCCTTGCTGCTGGAGTTGTTCGATGATGGTAAGGGCAGGGGATTCGCGGAGGTCGTCAACATCCTTCTTGTAAGCAACTCCGAGGATCAGTACTTTGGCACCAGAGAGCGGTCGACCACGTTGATTCAGGGCCGAATTGATGGCATCTACTACGTGGTAGGGCATCGAAGAATTAATTTCGCCGGCAAGTTCGATGAACCTGGTGTGAAAATCCAGTTCTGCGGCCTTCCAGGATAGATAAAAAGGATCGACTGGAATGCAGTGCCCGCCGAGACCGGGACCAGGATAAAAGGGATGAAATCCGAAAGGTTTTGAACTGGCCGCCTCAATGATTTCCCAAATGTTCAGTCCCATTCGCAGGCAGAGCAGTTTCAGTTCGTTCACCATAGCGATGTTTACGCATCGATAAATGTTTTCGAGCAATTTGGTCATCTCGGCTACAGCCGGACTTGAAACGGGCACAGTACGAGTGAAGATCGAGCCGTACAATTGGCAGGCCAAATCAGTCGCATCTGGTCCCAGACCGCCGACAACCTTTGGAATATCGTGACGCGCAATGGTGTCATTGCCGGGGTCTTCACGTTCGGGCGAAAAAGCAACGAAGAACGTATTGTCTTGGTCTTCGCGGTTTCGTTCCGCCTTCATTCCGCGTGGATTCATGCATTCTAGGACCGGCACCAGGACTTCTTCGGTTGTCCCCGGATACGTGGTACTTTCGAGCACGACTAGCTGGCCTGGACGCAGATGCGGTGCAATGGATTCAATCGTGGCCTTGACATAAGACAGGTCAGGCTCCCGGTGATCATCGAGAGGCGTCGGCACGCAGATGATGAGTGCATCCATATCAGCCAGACGGGAGTAATCGGAAGAAGAACGAAAGCCGCGGTCTCTGGCATTTCGGATTTCCTCAGACGGGATTCGATAGATATAAGAGTGTCCTGCGGATAGCGAGTCAACTTTCTTCTGATCGATATCAAACCCAGTGACAGGGAAGCGCTCGCCAGTAAAGAGAAGGGCCAAGGGCAGCCCGACATAGCCCATACCAATTACGCCGATAGCTGCGGTTCGGTTCTCAATCCGGGATTTCAATTCCGAAGCTAATGAAGCGTACGCAATTGCAGACGTCTGAGACATTTGTGACCTCCGTCAAGAGATGAAGTGCGGGTGGGGGAGGGCTACATCGTGCATACGGAGTAACGTGAGCTTATAAGGAATGACTTCTGCCATTATGAAGTCTCAGTTAGATCGTATTGGCGCTTGGAACTGAAGAAACGATAGTTTCTTGTGCGGAAAGCTTTCTGTGAACAAACTGTGCCATTTGCGCTACTGAGTCAAGGTTCTGTGGAATGAGATCCTTTTCTTCGATGTGAATTCCGTAGTGCTTTTCGAGAAAAGAGACCAGTTCGAGCATACCTGTAGAGTCGATAACCCCCATTTCCAGGAACGAGTCGCTATCGGAAAGGTGACCCTGCTGGTGATACAGGAAGTTGTCAAGGATGAAGTGGCGTAGTTCGGTTTCTATGTGGCGCACGATGAACCTCTCTATGCAAAGTGATTGTCTTTTTGCTTTGGAAGCGGATTAATGGGCCATCCGCGATTGTATCGAGTTACCGTCTTCCGCGACCAAAATGATGTTGCAAGTGAGAAACGACAATGAGGCTCAGGATCTCGGGCACCGGGATCAAACCTTCTAGGCATGGGCTACTCTACGTTGACGGTGAGCGTAGAACTGAACCCGGCAGATGTTGCTGTGATTTCCGCAGTACCTGTGCCCGAAGTGACTAGCAATCCAGAAGGTAGAACAACGGCCACACGCGGATCAGAAGATTGCCAACTTAGATTGGGTATGCTATGAGTGCTCCCATCGCTGAAGCTCCCGCTGGCCCGCAATTGTACGGATGCACCGAGAGAAACCGCGCCAGGTGGCGTAATAGTCAGGCCAAGCAAGTTGGCCGGTTGAATCGTGAGGGTTGTGCTGGTAGATATAACCTGGAGGCTTCCATCAACTGGACCGAAACTCGCCGTGACAACGACGTTCACCGGAGTGTCGCCAGTGAGTGCCGTTAGGAAGCCTTTGCCATCTACAGCCGCCGCATTGGCATTTGATGAGGTCCAATGGGCGGCATTGGAAACATCTACTGTCGTGCCGTCATCAAAGGTGGCCATAGCCTTCAGCGGTTGAATCGCACCGTTGGGGATTGACAGCGTATCTGCAACGATGGCCAGAGTACTTACTTGTGCATTTGTTACCGTCAGTGGCGTATATGCACTTTTGCAACAAGTCTCGCCATAAAGTTTGCCCATGGAGGCGCCGCGTGCCGTTACCAGACCGTTGGCATCAACTGTCGCCATAGTGATCGGAGACGTGTACCAGCGAGGTGATTCGAGTACGGCCTGACTGCCGTCGCTTAGCATGCTTAACAACGTGTATTGTTGCTTGGTACCTCTAGGCAGCGAAAGCAACCCAGACTCAGGCTGGACTGTGACAGACGACACCGTAAGCCGGGAAATGGTGAAATCTCCGGAGCCAACTACATCACCCAGGCTAGCGGATATCTTAATTGTGCCAGTAGCGTTTGTCGAAACGAGACCGTTATGGTCCACCATAGCTTTATTCAGATCGTTGGTGGACCATGTCGCCACTTTAGACAACTCTTGGGTGGTTCCATCGCTGAATACGCCGATAGCATGGAGCTGTTTGAGGCTAAGTATAGGTACGGATGGAGCTGCCGGAGCCAACACTATGGACTGGAGCTGCGCCGGGGTGACGGTCATTGCGGTCGAACCTGTAGTTGTTGCCACGCTGGCACTGAGAGTCGCATTCCCGCTTGCGATAGCCAGCGCATGCCCTGAGCTGTCCACCGACACGATGGAGTCATCGCTTGAACTCCAGTTAACGACCGGCAGATCAATTAGACTCCTGTCGCTTAAAAGGCCGGTAGCGACCAGCTGCCGGTCAGTACCGGCTGGTGTGGAAACCGCCGAGGGGCTGATCATTACCGCCGTAAGTGTCGCGGGCAGAACTGTGAGTACGGTGGTATTCACCATTGTGCCAACAGTGGCTGAGATCGAAGATGACCCGGCTTGAAGTGGAGTCAACAGCCCACTGCTGTCGATCGGGGCTACGGCTGTGGCTGAACTTGCCCAGGAAACGGAGACGAGCTGGTGCGTGCTGTAGTCATCGAAAGTACCCAGCGCGGTAAATTGTTGTGTAACTCCGACACCGGTTACAGGTGCGTAGGGAAGCACGGCCATACGAACTAGCTGTGCACCAGAGACTGTGAATGTGGCTGATCCGGAAACGCTGCCGGCAGTTGCAGTAACAGTAGGGGTTCCGGAACTCAGAGCTATTGCGATTCCATTAGCCGAAATCTTTACCTTAGTCTCGTCTGAGGAGCTCCACTTGACCAACTCGTTGACCTCCCTCGCCGTACCATCTGAGTATCGTCCGACCGCCACAAGTTGCTGAGTAGTATTTGCTGGAATGTTAGGAGCAGAGGGTGAGATATCGATCTTCTGGATCGCGGGTGGGCCGACGATGAGGTTAATCGTCGAGTCGAGCGCGTCGTACGCGGCAGTTATGACGACCGACCCTAAAGCCTTCCCGGTCACATCGCCCAACGTATTTACGATGGCAATACTCTCGGCCGAAGAACTCCACGCCACCTTGTCGGAAAGATCGTGGGTATGTCCGTCGTCGTAAGTGCCCGTTACGGACAAGCTTTGGGTTCCTCCCAAGGGCACAGTCGAGGAGGAAGAAGAAATGTGAATTGAGCGGAGGACAGTCGAGGGTGTAGGGACGGGGATGTCTTTGCTTCCAGAACCGCAAGCAACTCCAAAGAAGCAAGCAATCAAGGCAGTGTAGAGAAGACTCTTCATGAGAATGGCCTCTTGTAAGTGGGGATTTCGAGCTTGATGGTGTCATTAGCCGAACGAGCAATTGAAACAATATTTCCGAAATCGAACCCGGGATTTCAGTAGATGGGGGAGAGCGGATACAGAGAAACTGGGTTCAATCAATCACCATGGGCGCCGGGTGGCGGAGTTTCTGATACCCCTTAGTTACAAGCGCTCGCAACTTATTGGTTTTATTTGACATTTGCATCTCAAAGCGATCGGCTGTGTGCCGAAATGCGAGCGCATGCTGTGGGAAGGTTCTTTCGAGCACCCGCAGTTGCGCGATATGAAGATGGTGATAGAAGGGACTTGCCAGGTTGCCAACTGAATCGTAGAAGGACCAGTAGCCAGCATCAAAAGTCGACAACATAGCTGCCAGCGTCGCAATGGTACTGGCTAGAGCACTCTGAACCCAATTCTCCATCGTGATCAGCGACAGGTCGTAAAGCCCATACGATGCAAAGATCCAGCCGTTCAGGATGGTTCTGGGAGTACTCAGCGGTACTTCCTCCAGAATGATCCCCTCTTCTTCCTGCCGCGCTGTTCCACCCGCGGAGGTAGACATAAGCATCAACTTCGCGGCCGCGGTAGCCGCGGCAAGATATTGCTCGGCGTGCGTGGCCCAGTACGCCCGACATAATAGGGAGATTCCCTCTCCCTGACTCATCGCGGAGTACTCAGATATCAGCAGGGGGTCCATCGGCGGTGTACGCCAACCGCCATGATTGTCTAACGCATGGAGGGCCCAGCTTGCTGTTTGCTGGAAGGCTGTGAATTCTCTTTCAGCTGCTCTATTTGACTCCAGCCAAAGATCCCAGTGCCCCAGCCCCTTTTGCAGTGCGGTAACCGGAAAGTAGCCTAGAGCACCGTTGATGCGGACCAGAGGAATTCCGTTCAGATCCGTGGGGCCATGCCAATTGCCTTTCGCTCGAAGATCGTTAAAGTATCCCGCGAGGGCGCCGGGGACAAACTGTGTTCCTTCGCCCTGCAACATATGCCAGTAACTTTGCCCGATGGCCATTAGCCACCAGTGGCGAAGAATGGTCCAATAGCGGTCAATGTTGAATGGACGGTTCATGTCTCAACTCAACAGGAGTTCGGCAATACGCGGTGCACTCTTTCCATCACCATACGGTGATTCGGAAGTTGTGGAGATGTCATTGAGGCTTTGCTCGATTGCGAGCTTTACCGCCTCAGCACTGAATGGCGGAGCTAAACGGTTGCAACCTAGTTGGAGAAGTTCTATCCACTCGGTTTCCTCACGCAAGGTGATGCAGGGCACGCCATAAAAGAACGATTCCTTCTGCACACCGCCGGAGTCAGTGGCAATGAGCCGGGCGTGTTTTTCTAGCTTCGCCATATCGAGGTAGCCCACAGGAGGAATCATTTGTAGCGATGCGGATGCGCGCTGCAACTCACTATGAGCGGAGATCACTCTTTTAGTACGAGGATGGAGCGGAACGATTACTCGCATTTTGTCCGCGATACTCGCCAGGCCTTTCAAGATAGCTTGTAGCCGGGAACGATCTGTGGTGTTTTCGGCTCTGTGAATGGTTGCCAGAATATACTCCTTCGGCCGCAAGCTGTAATGCGAAAGGATGTCGCTACCCGCTTCCGCTTGTTGTCCATAGAAAAGTGCCGCATCGTACATCACGTCTCCGACGAACTTGACCAGATTCCCGTTAATGCCCTCACAATACAGATTCTGGACAGCGGTTGCCGTTGGTGCAAACAGCAAAGTGGAGCTGTGATCGGTGAGTACACGATTGATCTCCTCGGGCATCGCGCGGTTCCAGGAGCGTAGCCCGGCCTCTACATGGGCCACTGGGATATGCAACTTGGCTGCTGCGAGAGCCCCCGCCAGAGTGGAATTGGTGTCGCCATAAACGAGTGTCCAGTGTGGCTTCTCGATCATAAGGACTTGTTCGATCCGCTCGAGCATGCGTGCGGTTTGCTCGCCATGCAGCCCAGATCCCACCTCAAGGTTATATTTCGGTTCCGTGATGCCGAGTTGGCTGAAGAAGATAGCCGACATATTGCCGTCGTAGTGCTGTCCTGTGTGGACGAGCACTTCCTCAGCACCGCTGCTGCGCAAAGCGCGACTAACCATCGAAGCCTTAACGAACTGCGGACGAGCGCCCAGCACTGAGACTATTTTCATGAGAGGATCCATGTTTGGTTTGTTGATCTGAGCCAACTACTTCGTTGAGAAGGGATTGCAGGTTGAATGCGATATCTCGACGATCATAGCGAGCACGTACATGGGAGCGCGCGTTTCTTCCCAGACGTTCACGAAGGCGCGGGTCTGCGCGCAGTTGCCGGACTGCCGCAGCAATGGCCTCGGCATTCTCCGGCGGAACGCAAATTCCGCCTTCAGAAGTCTCGACCAGTCGCTGAGCTTCCCCTTCGATTCCGACGATGACCACCGTCCCAGCCGCCATTGACTCGAAGAGTTTGCATGGGAGTGCACCCTTGAATAGCTGTAACCGTTGGAGTGGCACAAGGGTAGCATCGAACGAAGCCATGAGTGCCGGCATCGTCGTTTTCGGCTCTAGAGGGTAGAAGCGCAGATTGAATAGCCCTCGGCGCTGCGCTTCGGCCATCAAACGAGCTCTTTCTGGGCCATCGCCGAAGATGACGAACAGGACATCAGGGATGTGGAGAAGGAACTCTGCTGAATCAAGCACGACATCAAGTCCTTGAGCTATTCCCAGTAATCCGGCGTAGCCGACAACGAATTTGTCAGAAAAGCCAAATGTCTGACGGGGCACGTGGCGAGCACGGATCGCGTCCTCAGTGAAACAGGTGAAGTCCACGCCATTTGTAATCAGAGCTGTGGGAACTGAAATGCGGCTTTGAACACTAGCAACAATCCCTTGGGTTTGGCCAATGACCAGGTGTGAATGTCGGTAGAAGAACTCTTCTAGTCTGGTGGAGAGCCAGATCAGAAGGCGATTGTGCAGGATTCCCATGGCAACGGCGCTTTCCGGCCAGAGGTCCGAGACGTTGAAGACCATTTTGGCCCGAAGCCAGAATTTCAACCATAGCCCCGAGATTCCGATAAAGAGGGGAGGCGACTCCACAAGAATCACGTCCTGCCTCCCCAGCTTAATGGTTCCCATTAGAATCGAAGCTAGTACAAACGACAGATAGCTGATGAGACGACTAATGAAACCATGCCGGTGGTCAACATAAATGCGGGCGCGTAAGATGCGAAGGTTGCCCTCACGTTCGTCGTACAAAAGGTGATCGCGATATCCGGGGAAGATTTCTCCCTTAGGGTAGTTCGGAACCGCGGTGAGTACAGTTACATGGTGGCCCCAATCGGCTAGCCGATGGGCCCAATCCGCCAGACGATTCGGTGCTGCGCCTGACTCGGGCGGAAAGTATTGCGTTAGTATCAGGCACCTCATTGGTGTCCTCGCTGGCTATTGTTTGATTCAGATCGGAATGTTATGAACTGAGTGGGCCAATTCAGGAATCGGAATCGCCCTCAAGCAGGTACCAGTTGTCAGGTTCAAACAAGCGTACCGGCCGCGGTACTCGTGCACTCAGAACGAGGAGAACATGAGCGCGAGTTTGGCGGAAGAAGAAACCGAATTGTCTAAGCCGGCGAACGAGATCCTGATTGCCGAAATAGGTTATAGTTATGCAGGCAGCGTCTTTGTCCTGCTGCATATGTATGAAGGCACTCAGCAAATCCTCGAAAGCTTCGTCCAGCGCCATCATATCGGAAATTCGCACTTTTCCACTCTCTGACACAGACCACAGAATGTAGCCGCCAATCTCACTATCTTTCTTGCCTGTTGCGGCAAATAGACGGTAGCTGCGGTAGGGACATTGCATGAATCGCCAATTGAAGTAGGAAGAGTTTCTATCCACAACAACCCGGTGATGATGCAGTGCTGTGCTCCAGAAGCGATCAAATCGTTTGTCAGCCTGCAAAAGCACTTCATAATTGTGATTACCTGAAGGCCTGCGAGATTCCTTGCTGGCAAATCGAACCATGAGATCCAAAACTTCCCCAATCCCTCCCCACCACCGAAGGTTGCCCTCACGTTCAAGGAGCCTGCGTGTTCGCAGGGCACGAATACCGGCGACAACGTGTCCGGCCGAACGATAGCCTGCTCGCAATTGCAGCAGTCGTGCCGCGTCGTTAGGAAATCCATAGAGGACATCAAAGGTGCCCTTATTGCATTCTTCAAGAGCCGCCCTTTGTAATGCCAGGGCTGGGAAGAGCGTCCTGTGTTCGGCTTCGACGGCAAAATCTCCAGCTACAGCTGCAATGAATGGGGTGCCGTCAATGAGTAGCTTTCGCGGGAACAGGGCGGCTGTGCCCACAGCTTTTCCGCTGGCCCTCTCAATGACCAGCTTGCAAGAGGGGGGGGGCGGTGGACACTCATACTTCCAATGGTACTTTTCGGAAGTGGAAATCAGAGTGCCGGCTCTGCATAAGCGAATAATCTCGGTTCCTTCACGGAGTAAATCAGCATCGCGAACTGTATATCCAGCGATATGTTGTGAGCCGAGAATGTTTGTGTTCAGTGCTGCCATACGGTTTTTCGAAAGAGAGGGTTTAACTCAGGACGGCATTGAAAATTGGAGCGCTCCAGGACGCAACGCGATTCGTGATCAAATCGATGGATTAAGACGCAGGGCAGAGCCCCTTGAGCTCGAGCATAGCTGCTGAACCACTCAGCAGTCTCAGAATCAATCAGTGCGCGCTTTTGTCTACATAGATCGCGAAGGTCGTAGAGAACGTGAACTTGGGAGGGGGCCGTAGCGTTCATCAAGTATGGGATCACGATTGATCGTGTCCACGCGATCTTCAGAGCATTGCCACGTCGGATCAAGTAGCATCGCTCCTTTGAGCGAAGGCGCATTCGGAAGTTCTGAAGAAGGCGTTGGTCCAACAAAACAGGATGGTGAACCGCGAGTTCCGCCAAGTCGCTCAAAGTGAGAGATTGGGGTTCTGAACGTGATACTCCAGAGCTGTCGTATTCATTCACCCCTAATCCCGTGTTGATGGACGGTACATAGAGAAATGCCGATACTAACCCGTGCAAAGCCTCGCCGGCGCGGGAAGCGCGCTCCATAATCCGGCCACTCAATCGGTCTGCGAACCCTCGAATCTCCGCCTGTCGCCTTATATGAACCGCAGGTGCGAGCATGCGGCGGAGGTCGGCACGAAGGACATTGCGGTCGAGGATCCCGCAGTACATTGTGCGGGACACATTTGTAAAGTGCTCTTTGTACTGCTCAATGCCAATAGTGAAATCGACCTCCTCTAGTTTGTGCTGACCGGCATAGCCGAGCAGTTCGCTGAGCAGAACATCACCCGGTGAGAGTTCCCAGAAATCAATGTCGAAAGTTGGTTTGTAGAGAACAAGGGCTCCACGATTCTCAAAACCAAAGTGACAGGCGACAGGCATATCGTCTAACTCGAGAACGCAGAACCGCAGTTGCTTGCGGAGATCCAGTTCATCGACCAGAGCGGAGTAGAATTCCTTCCATTCCGGGGAGAGAAACTGGCTGTGTTCGCCTGCCATAGCGCGCCGTCTTATGTGTTGTTCAAACAGAACCTTGAGCACGGCATGCGCTTCCTCCCGTCGTTCGATGTAGCGAAAGCAGACTTTCCCGCTGCGGTAGAATTTATTCCGGTGGCGTTTCAGAGCCGATTTCCGGCGCATTGCTGCAATCCGTTCATCACGCTGCGTCCTCAAATCCAGAGAAGATCGTCTGGCAAGTGGCATTAGAGAGAAATGTTCCGCAACATCGGCAGGTAGGTGACTCGAGTGCCGGACAAACTGCGATTCGTCCCGCAGGTTTGTAAATCGGCAAGTATGCCAACTGTCAAGTGTCAAGAGGGTTCTCAAAGCGGTATCAATGATCTCCGGTGCCATTTCTTCAGCAACGAGACAGTCGCAGTAGTCGGCACCCGGAGTGCCTGCGAATCGAATATGTCCGGCGCTGTGGAGAAGAGGCAGAATGCCTACGATATCCCCTCCGTCACGCACGACAATGGTTGACAAACTGAAATGTTTACCAAAAGCTTTCCACCATGCATGAAGCCAGGGCAGACTTTGAAAAATCGTCGATGAAGAGCTCTGCCTTTCAAGTTCAGACCACTCGTCCTCCAGAGCCAGCAACTGCGTGAAATCCGTGATGATTTCGCTTCGCAATGATGCAGTAGTCGGGCGAGAATCGGTAAAAAACAGAGGAAATGTGGTTTCAGCTTTCATAACAAGAGAAGGCTAAAAGGCTGAATCGGGAACTTGGATGTTTCGGCGAGGAACCAGACGCTTTCCATCGAAAACCTGCCATCGGGCGTTCTGGTTAAAGGTATGGACTGCTACCCACCCATCTCTGATATTTGGGCTCAGGCTTGCGATCGGAGTTTCGTGATACGCACTCTCGGTGAGAACATCGATGCGGTTCCAGCTGATCGCATAGCCGTAGCACGATCGGCAATCTTGAGCAGGCCGAATCAATTGATTGCCAATGACGATCAGACTTCCAGCCGGGCGTGCTCTACTCAGATCGTCGACGACAGGATTGGAGGTGTGTGGTTGCCAAGGGCCGAAAGGCGATTGTGCGTAAAAAATTGAGAGGTGTCGCAGCCGGTCTTCAGCCCGACCTAAACCTGCGGTGAACATCCACCAGCACCCCTCCCGTTCAAAGAAAGTGGCGTCCACTGCATCAACACCCTCGATCAGCACAGCAGCACATTCCCATGTGTTAGGAAATCTGACGGAACGATAGAGTTCTATTGTGCGATTGTGCCGGCTCTCGGGAAGCATGTAGATGTCCCCGCGCCAGGAAAAGACCTGCGGATAAGAGAGGTGATAGGGGCGTTCTAGTGCCAACGCTGGTGGACTCCAGTGGCCTGCGGCGTCGAGGGTAGAGACGTGGATTATGCCTTTGGGGTTGGATTTCCCCCAAACTTCGAAGAATACGTAAGTCCTTTCGTTCACCTCAAAGATAAAAGGATCGGCGTAATGCATACCCTCCGGAGGCTCAAGCATTGTGCACGCTCCCAGGCCAGTCACTAGTTGGGAATTACGTCGTGCACGTGCGCCAATTACCCATTGCTCGTTATGAGCAAGACTAAGTAGTTTGGCCCGAACCTTACGCGAGAATGTTGTCATGGAATACATGGCTCGGTACTCAATTCGCGACTATCGTGCCGAACTGTTAGCTGAGGAAAAAAGGCGACTCATTTGTAAAGCGATGTTGACGGTTTCGAAGGACTCTTGAATACGATTCCATCCAGCATAGCCGATCGATGCTCGCATGCCTTCATCTTGGCTCAGCCGTTGCAGTGCATTTGCCAAAGAGGCTGGGTCGTTCGCTGGAACGATGAGGCCTGCCCCGTCCGAAAGCAATTCGGGAATACCGCCTGTTTCCGTGCCAATCACCGGTATTCCGAACGCCATCGCCTCCATCAACGATGCAGGGATTCCCTCGTGGAGCCCGTCGCCGAGATCCGCGCTGGCCAAAACGACCATGTCGACAGCATGGGTAGCGTACAGATCGAGCAAAGCGGAATGGGACAGTACACCCAGAAATCTGACGCGGTCACCCAGTTGGCGCCGTTGAACGTCAACCAGTAGCGCATCGTGAAGCTCTCCGTCCCCCGCCAGCCATAATTCCAGAGCGACTCCACGACTCCGCAACCGATCGACGGCGTCAATCAGAACGGAGTGCGATTTTACGGGAATGAGGCTCGCGGCACAAAGAGCCACAGTTCCTGTTTTGGGCGCTACTTCAGAAGCAATCGGCCTGAGTTGTACGCCCAAGTGCACCGTCACGGCCTTTCGTTTCACATCGCCTGCCAATGACTCGGACATGCGAATTCCATTCTGCGCGATGAATCTCACAAATCTGGCGTGAGACACTTTCTTGCCGAACAGATTATTTTGCGCGATGTCGAAACGGTGTGCAGTGAAGCTCCAAGGCGTTCCGCTAAGTTCAGCCGCACCCCACGCCAAGCTGGCAACCGTTGACGCCCAAAAAGCATGGATGTGATCTGCTCCCCATTGTTGGGCGACCTCGGCGAGCCATGCACACTTAGGCAGTGCAGTCAGATTCTTCAACGTAACTGAGAGTCGCCTGCAATCGAATAGGTGGGCCAACCTTCCCACACTCCATGCCTGGCAAGAGAGTCGAACGAGTAAACTCCTTATGATTTCAATCGAGACAAGAGGAGAAGCCAAAGTGCGAGGAAGCCAGCGCGCAGCATCTTCATGGACAACTTCGCCGTGCGGCCAAAGAGGAACCACCAGCAACTCGTGTCCCATCTGTTGCAGGGAATCGAGTTCCGGAACAATGAATACTTCTCCTGGCCCGAACGGAAAACTGGATGTGACGTAAATCAGCCTCATCGAGTTGTCATCTCCATGTTGTTCAATTCTGGAATGGCGCCAGAATGACCGATTGTGGCGACCATCAATTCGGTGTATGAGCGCATCATACGGGCGGGTGAAAAGTACTGCAGAAAATCTGGTTCCGGAGTTCGTTTCGAGGATTCACCGCTGGCCAATGTAAGGCGTACCGCATTTGCAAGTGAGGCGGAATTCATAACACACAGGTGCAACCGCCTAGTATGCTGCGCGATCTCACGCATGCCTCCGGGACAGTCGGTCGCAACCACGGGTGTGCCAAGGCTCAACGCTTCCAGCGCGACATTTGAGAATGCTTCGGATCGCGAGGGAATCACGACCACACTGGCATGACGAATGAAGGGAAATGGATTGCTGCTGTAACCAAGGAACCGGATCGCATGGGTAATACTAAGGTGTTGTGCCATGCAAGTTAGCTGGTTACGAAGTGGACCGTCACCGACCAAGGTCAGGGTAGCATGAGGAAAGCGCTCCAGAATGCTGGGCATCGCTTGGATCAGAAGGTCCATCCCTTTGACAGGTACAAGACGTCCGATGCAAGCCAGGTGTGGACCGCCACCGCGATATGGTGATCCTGTATTGGCGCTCTGTTGCAGCGCGGGAGGATCCACGGAGTTGTAAATACGAAACAGTCGTCGCTTCGGAATGTGAAAAGATTCTGTAAGATGTTGAATCATATCTTCGCTCTGGCAAACGACTGCATCGGCGCGTCGGTAGAGAAACCCGACTAGTTTGCGTCGCCACGCACTGGCAACTTCCGACAGAGTTATGTTTGCCCCTTCCCGAATCGCTACCCGCGTCCCAGGCGGAAGCAGCCATTTCGCCAGGATAACGGCGGAGTTTAAGTGTGCCGCGAAAGACATGACGAGCAGCGGCCGTAATCTCCAGCACAAGCAAGCGAAGGGTAATGTGGCAAAGCGAGCCCGGCTGACACCGATCGAATGTACGGGGACATCATGCGGTACGTGTTGCAGGAAAGTCCCCTCGCACGCCAGCAGCGCCAAGTGCGGTTCAAAGACAGTACGATCCATCTGTCGAAGAATCTGAATCAAAATTCGTTCAGAACCTCCGATACGGAGCGATCCCGCAATAAGCAGAACTCTTATTGGCATAACAAACCGGCAGATGTTGTAAGCGCGTTGCTCGGCTATCAGGCTGAACGTCGAAGGAAGGACCTTACTACCCCTCGCGCGAGAGGGTCTGTACGGAGTAGGTTCCAATAGTATGCGCCCAGAATCGCAGCGGCAATGGTCACGATGATGGCCGGATAGGGCAACACTAGGCGTGTAACGATGATCACCGCAGCCGCAGGAAGAAACAACAACACCCGAGAGATCAGTATGCGGCTTATGACCGACTTGGATGCACCGGCTTTCTGAATGACTGAAAGGCAGTAGCTGCCGTAAACCACAACTCCTGAAATTGCGAAGAGTGCGATCGCTAATCGGGCGTTACCCATCAATCCGCCAGCTATCATAGAAAGAAAGCGAGTGATTAGGTTCGCGACTTGATAACGAAGTTCCAAAGCTTGTTCTTCCAGCACAGCGAAGACGGTATTCAAAGGGGAAGAAACAAACCAGAAAAATAGCCATACGCTCAAGATTTGGGCGTAGACCCCCGCCTCCTGCCATCTTGATCCAAGAACAAAAGCGAACAACGAACCACCCGTCAAAGTCAATAGGAAGCAGGGGAAGAAGCTGAGGACGATGAGATATGAAAGTGCAGTCTCCACACTTTGACCGAGAGTTCCCCGATGCTTTGCTTCTGCGGCACGCGGGAAAAATGCACGATTGATATTGGTCCCTATCAGCATGCCTGGAAGTCGCAGGACGCGCAGCCCGAAGGAATAGCTTCCGACTACAACCTCACCAAAGAATCCAGAGAGAAGGAGAACGGGAAGCTGAAATGACGCTGAGTTTAAAAGTGCCGCTGCCATGCCGAACCGGGGGAATGTGGAATACCGGTCCCAGGCTCTCTGAATTGAATGCCCGGAGACAGATTGCATAAACAGCCGCCAGTCGTCCTGGAACGTTTGCCAGCCGAGTAAAGCTGCGGTGACAAATGCCCCGAATATTGTTGTGCAAATCAGAGCTACGCCACTGGAAAATCCGGCTAGACCGAGGCCGATTTGGGAGCCCACCATGGCAACTCTAGTTACAACTTGCAGCACTGTAATCCGGCCAAACCTTCGTTTTCGTTGATTCCAGCAATTTAGGATCGTCCAGATACCTGTAATGAAAACGTTAATTGGTAAAAGCCACAGCCATCCAATCAACTCAGGCGCTTTCGCAAATTGAAGAACCGGAGTTGCAAAGAGCCAAACGAATATAGCTGTGACAAGGGTGATCCCGCCTACGAGAAGAAACGACAGTGCCACAAGATTGACGGCCTCTTCATCTCGTTCCGGTAAATAGATCGCCACTTCATATCGGAGACAACTAACCACTGAAATGATTCCGGCGATCGATGCAAAGATAGCCAGAGCCCCAAATGCCTGCGGAGCATACATGCGCGCGACCAGGGGCGCAGCCAGAATTCCAATTAGTTGGGCCGATGCCGTTCCAGAAGCAAGGCGCAAGACATCTGTTGCAAAGCCGGAATGGACCTTGGAGGAACGAGGTGATAGGACCGGTGGCAGTGCTTGGGAAGACACAGCTTCTCCGGCAGTTGGTCGGCTATCGTTCAGAGGCATCAGCATTTGTTCTCGATGCATACGCGCCCACGTCAGGGGGAGCATGCCGGGGCCGAGAGTCGATATCTGCAAGTGGTGCAAACTCTTGTCGCCCGGCTCCGACACATGGGCTTGAATTCTGGAGGTGATAGTCACCATCGAGTCCACCTGTGTAACGGACAAATAAGGGGTCACCGGTTATGCTTTCGGATTGACTGCCTGTCTTGAGAAACCAGTTCGTCTTGTTGCCGAACACCAGATTGCGTAGAAAACGATTGTGCGGCCCGCTCAGTCCGCTCTCATATACCCCTACATCCACATTGCGGTAGACGATATTGTTTGCGACAACTGTGTAGTCATTGACTCCATGCTTGGGATCGCCCCCAACTACCAAGCCGCGACCGTTGCCAAAGATTGTGTTGTTCGCAAGAATGCAATGATCGGGTCGGCCCCACAATTGAATGCCCATCCCAGAATTTGCGAACAACAGGTTGTTGATGATTCTGCAGCCGGGTGCAGAATCATAGATCCCATGAATTTCGCGACAGCCTCCAGGTGGTGGTCCAACGTCATGAACAACATTGCCCTCCGCTTCCTGTCCAACTGTTTGCATATCACCCAGCATGATTCCCGCTCCTTGAGGACAGGACCCAAGTGGAGCAACTAGATGGTGTACATGGTTATAGCGGATGCGGTCGTAACTGCCCTGACTATGAATACCAATATATGTGTTGAGCGAGCTGCTGCTGACGTCGAAGCCTTCGATATCAACGTAGGCGCCGCTGTTTTGCCATACCTGGGTTGTCGACGTAATGAGTTTCGCGCCCCATTTGTCTTCGGAAACATATCGGATGCGGGAAACGGCAGTTCCACTTGTGCGCGTGATGATGATTTCAGACAACTGATATGTTCCGGGAAGGACATGGATTGTCATTCCCGGGATTGCCATAGTGCTGGCGTAATCAATGGTTCGCCATGGACGACGGAGACTGCCATCGTTTTTCCAATCTGACCCTGCGGTTGACACATAGCGATGCAGCGTCTGTTTGCCTTGCGCTGCAGGTGAGTGTGCTATGACCAACAATTCGCAAAGTAGTGCGAAGAAGATGAGTACGCGCATGTATTCACGGCGCTTCACAAGTCAGACCCTTGCCGCCCAAACAACTGTCATATCTTCATGTCGTGGACATGCACTTCCGTGACGTTGTGGTAAATGCATAATTCGCTTATGGTGCCCGTAAGATTTCTTCCTTTGCATCCGCAATCTGTTCACTGTTGAAAAATTAAACAGCCATGCGGGAGAGACGGTAGTTCAGCTGACCACTTGCCTGAAATTGCCGATCCCTTGCCTAAGAAGAACCTCAAATCCCCCGCACGCGAACTAGCGTGTATTGAGGAGTACATATGTTGAAAGTGTTTGCTCGTTCGGCTTTTGCGGCTTTTCTTTGTATTACCGCAATCGTTACGGCCGGATGTTCGGGTGTCTCGGGCGCCCAAACTGCCTCAGCCAGCCATAATTCCACAAACCTTGTAATCTCGCCAGCATCAGCATCGGTCGCTCTTGGTGGAACTCTGCAATTCAATGCGACCTCTTCCGGGATTACAAGCTCTGCCGTGATATGGTCGGTTGACGGAGTACGAAATGGAAGCGCCTCCGACGGAACAATTTCGGATGCGGGACTTTACACGGCGCCGAAATCGATACCAAACAACCAAGTTGTGGTCACAGCAACTAGTGCTGTCGATATCGCAGAGTCTGCTTCGGTTCCGGTTACTCTGAAATCTGGGACCCAGTCGAATGTCGCTGTCACCATCAGTCCGTCCAGCGCAACAGTGAATACAGGGACAACGCAACAGTTCACCGCAACTGTTTCGGGTACCAGCAATACAGCAGTCACATGGTCGGTCAATAACGTACAAAATGGGAACAGTACCTATGGTTCGATTTCTTCGAGCGGACTGTATATAGCTCCAAGTTCACTTCCCGCGGGTCCAATTGTCATATCGGCAAAAAGCACCGCCGATAGCGCTGTGTCTGCATCGGCGGCGGTTACTCTGAAAGCGACTTCGCAGCCGAATGTAACTGTCACGATCACGCCGGCCAATGCTACGGTGAGCGCGGGGAGTACTCAACAGTTCACCGCAACTGTATCGGGCACCACCGAAACCGGGGTCGTCTGGCTAGTTGACAACGTACAAAATGGGAACAATTCCGATGGTACGATTTCTGCGAGCGGCTTGTACACTGCTCCGAACTGTGCATCGCTCCCTTCGGTGACCGTGACCGCGCAGAGTACTTACGATAGTCAGGCATCCACAACTGTGACTCTGAGTCTTTCTGGCAGCAATTCGAACGCGACTGATCGATACATTGCGGCAAATGGCAATGACAGCAACGATGGGTCAGGATGCCATCCTTGGGCTACCATCCAACATGCCGACAGCGCGGCCCAGCCAGGCTGGACTATTCACGTGGCTCCGGGTACTTACAACGTTGGAAGTGGTCTTATTACCAGAGCATCGGGGACATCTTCTTCGCGAATTGCTTACGTGGGTGAAGGGTATGACAAGAGTACTTTCACCTGGCCCGTGCATTTGGTCGGAACCGGTACGGCAGTGTGGAACACCGCAGGTGCATACGAGGACATACAGGGCTTCGACATGACTTCAACGAATCCCAGTGCTACCTGGGGAATCCATGGACAAGCTGTCTATGATAGATACATCGACAACTATATCCACAACATCTACAGTGACTCGCCGGGTGCCGCTGTAATGATCGGAGGCGGTGCGGATCACCAGGAGGTTATCGGCAATGTGATCGCACACATTGGACACACAATGGGTGGCAGCACGGACAACCAGGGCATTTACGTTCAGGAAAACTACACGAACGTGATTAACAATATCCTTTATGACTGTCATAAAGTGTGCATCCAGATATGGTCAGGAGCTGCAGGAGGTAAACCACAACACGACACAGTCAGTGGCAATACGGAGTTCGCGTCCTACCGTGGCTTTGACATCGGTGCGGCGAGCCCATCATTCGCCGACTACGATATCGTTACGGATAATATCTTCTACGATAACCAGGATTTAGGAATGTATACGACGTCGGGTGCACAGGCCTATGTGGGAACACACAACACGATTGCCTTTAACGATTCTTCATTGAATGCGACAGGCGATTACTACAATCTCACCTATACTAATCCGATCAGCGGCGATCCGCTGTTTGTCAACTATCAGCCTGACGGCAGCGGCAACTACACTCTGCGGTCAAACAGTCCATGTATCGGAACGGGAACGACTGCAGGTGCACCAGCTGTGGACTTTCTCAACCAAGTAAGACCTGCTTCATCTGAGGATTGCGGAGCATACCAGTATCAGCCTTGAAATGGACCAGGAATTGTTCTCGGCGAGCATAGTACTGCTCGCCTTTTTTGCCTTTGGGTCATTTCCGCAGTGACAGGTTGCGGTTGAACCGTACTCCGCGATCCAGCCTGCACAGCGATTGCGAGTAGAATCCAGCTGAACCAAAATACTTTGCGCCAGAGCAAGTTAGCGACTAAAGCGTGAGTAAGAATTGCCCACGCGGCGGCTTCGTAAGAAATCAACATGTTGCGCCAAACGGGTGGACTATTGCGGACGGCGCTGGCAATCTCTCTGATCTGTGCACGGAGCATCGCAAAAAGGAGAAATAATCCCAGTACACCTGTTTCCGTCAGCGCCTGTAAGTAAATGTTATGTGGCACGACGGAGAATGTACGGAAGACCTCCTGTCTCCCAGCGTATCTTTGAAATGCGATTGGGAAATTGTCCAGCCCTACGCCAAACAGGCCATGATGTTTCACAACTTCCATGCCCACTAGCCAAATATCCCAGCGACCTTGGGCTCGGCTGGTGAGCGACTCGTGCATCCGTGTACGCAGAAGATCGGGCGCCATTGCAATCAGGAAAAGTGTGCAAATGAGAAGAGCCAGCAGCGTCTTGTCGACTCCGCGCCGATAGAAATAGACGACAGCGAGCACCGCCACTGCGACCAGAGCACCTCGCGACATCGTTAGAAGGGTGCATGCCAAGATGAGAATCGCAGCTATCGCAACCAAAAGCCGTCTCGGACCGCGCGTTGAGAGCGTGAGTCCGATCGCAAGAGAGAGTGGAAAGATTAGGCTGGCAGCGAGTTCATTCGAATTGGTTGCGATCGCACCGAAGACAATGGACGCCCGGCCGGCGACATTCATCCCCCGTGCGAACTGATATATCGAAACTAGTGCAGCGAGTGCTCCGCCCGCCACAGCTAGGATTCCAATCCAGTGAAACTCCTGGTCTGAAACTCTGGTATTGACGGCTACGAGGTAGAGGACAGCTAATGAGAGCGCCGCCGGAAGCCGCAGGGTGCTAAGGTCGGAATTAAGCGCCCAAAAAGTGCTCATTATGGTCCACACGAAGAATAAAACCACCCATTTTGCCGCGCGCGGTGGAGTTGCGAAACACCGTTCGCCTAACAGCTTAGTCAGGAGAATCGCTCCCGCGCCCGCAGTCACCAGAAAACTCGTCGTAAAAGTGCTCTCCCCAAAGGTCACGGTATCGAATGGGACCGCTAGAGAAAGTAGTCCAAAGGCGAATTGAATGGGAGCGACAAGGGCCATAGGAATGGCACTCAGTCCGCCTAACGCAGCCCAGGATTCTTGCGCAATAGCCACAGCTGCCGCTACACCAAAACAGGCTGTACTCCATATTGCGAATGTTGGCCGTAGCCGAGGCGCAACATGGAGACTCGGTAGTTCATGTGCAGGCTTCAATTTGTGTCCTGTGTTGTGGATAAAAGGACGCTGATCGTCCTCACGATGGTTTTGAAGTCGCGAAGGAAAGTCGCTCGCCGAGCGTAGTCCAGGTCGAGTGCTGCTTTCTGGGGAAGCAGAGTATTGCAATAGAAGCTTTGCAATTGACTGGACGGAATTCGAGCCAGAAGTTGTTCTTCATTTCGAAACCGAATGCTGGCCGCGCCAGTGACCCCTGGCTTCAACAGAAGAACATCGCGCAATTCCGCCGGAAGAGTTGCTGCGTACTCGGGCATGTCCGGCCTCGGGCCAACTATGCTCATATCACCCCGCAGGACGTTATACAGCTGAGGAAGCTCATCGAGCTTCGTTTTCCTCAGAAATCGCCCGAACGGAGTGACGCGCCGATCCCCGTCAGACGTCAGACAGGAGTCGTGCTCGGAGCGAACCGCCATGCTCCTGAATTTGAAAAGGGTGAATCTACGGCTACCTTGTCCGATGCGACTTTGACGAAAAATGATCGGCCCGCGAGAGGTTAGCGGGACTAGCACTGAAATGATCACTATGCCTGGAAGCATGAAAATCAGTGCCGACGCTGCAACCGCAATATCAAAAGCACGCTTGCAGGCCGAAAAATTCCAGCTGGTTTGTGATTGCGCGACGGGAAATCCCGCCAGAATCGAAGTGTGAGTGAGGTCGCTCATGCTGCTATCCCGGCGCGTGTATGCTCCATGACAATTGCTTGGACAACTTTGATGACGGTGTCAATTTGAGCTTCAGTCATATCTGGAAAAATCGGAAGGGAAAGACAACGGCTATAGGCGTCTTCCGCATAAGGGAAATCACCGCGGCGATATCCATAGCGAATGGCGTAGAACGGCTGGAGGTGCAGGGGGATGAAGTGAACACTGGTGCCGATTCCCCGACGCTTCATTTCTTCAATGAAATCGTTTCGCTCAATATCAAGTCGCTCTGGCTTCAGGCGCAGGATAAACAGGTGCCAGGAATCCACTGTCTCCCGAGACAGTGGAGGCAGTTCCAGTTCATCCAGAGCGCCGAATGCATCCATGTATCTCTGGGCAATTTGCGTACGGCGTTTGCACATCTCATCCGATTTCTTCAGCTGTACTTGACCAATCGCTGCCTGTATGTCGGTCATGTTCGCTTTGTAGCCAGCCGCGATGACTTCGTAATACCAGGAGCCGGATTTCGAATATCGCTTCCATGCATCGCCTTTGATTCCATGCAATCGCATTGTTCGGGCTCGTACCGCGAAGTCATCATTCTCGGTGGTAAGCATCCCGCCCTCGCCAGTGGTGATCGTCTTCGTGGCATAGAAGCTGAAGGCCGTCAGTTCGGAGATTCCACCGATACGGCGTGCATGGTATACCGCGGGCAATGCATGGGCTGCGTCTTCGATGACGTGCAATCGATGATGGTCGCCAAGTCTGTGAATTGCATTCAAGTCACACGGGTGTCCCGCGATGTGAACAGGAATGATGGCGCGAGTTCTAGGCGTGATCCGTCTCTCCACATCCAAAGTGTCGATGTTGAAGCCGCCAGATACGCTATCGCACAAAACGGGCGTCGCTCCGAAGTAGGTCACCACTTCTGCAGTTGCGGCGAAGGTGTAAGTCGGCACGAGGACTTCGTCTTGCGGTTCGAGTCCTATAGCGTCCAAAGACAACTGGAGCGCGGCAGTACACGAACTTACGGCAATAGCGTGCTTGCACCCTACATACTCCGCGAAGGCCCTTTCAAACTCCTGAACGCGAGGACCTGTTGTAAGCCAGCCGGATTTCAATACTTCGACAACCTCGGAGATTTCTTCCGCTCCGATGGATGCGCGGTGATATGGAACGTCCGTGGTGGGCATGAGATCACTCTTCTTGTTAGGCAGCCGCCAGAGGCTTGTTTTGTTTAGCAGATGGATTGGCAATCTCGGATAGCACAATCGTCTCGCCGTGCCCGTTGCCGCGGCTTGGTCCGACAACGTCGAATTGGTTCGGGACGGTGGACAAATTGTTGACGCCCGCAAGATGGCGAGCATTGACATACCTTGGATTGTCGATGGGTTGGAGGCGGTTAGCTTCTAGGATATTCTTCAAATCTTCGATTCCAGCGTCGATAGAATGGACGGGAGCAAATTTCAGCTGGGATCTCGCCTTATCGCTGTTTACACGGTAATCGCGGGCGTCCGTGGCCGGCATTGCGATGCTTTCAATTATCAGGTCAGGGAAGTGGTTGCGCACCTGAAATGCAAGGTCTCCAATGCGCACGTTCTGGCGGTGCAGGTTGAAGATGCCGGTAATCGGGGATGCAATGCTGTCGACAATTGCTTGTGCTGCGTCGCGTACGTGAAGGAGCGGGCGGAACTGTTCTCCTCCTATCACGGTAATTCTGCCGCGATGGAAGGCTTGGACCGTAAATGTGTTCACCACCAGATCCAAACGCACGCGAGAAAAAGTATCTCCTACACCAAATAGCGTGCCAAGACGAAAAATCAGAGCGTTCTTCTTGGATAGATAAGTTTCCGATGCGATCTTGGTAGCTGCGTATAGGGACAAGGGATTCAAAGCTGAGGTTTCTGTCAGGCTCGCATCCTTTTGCTCTCCATAAACGGAGCAGGTAGAGCTAAACAAAATGCGACCATGATAATTATTCGCCAGAAACGCTACACTTTTCTCGTTGATCGAGATTGTCGCATCGCGATCTAGATCACAAGCTCGGTCTCCGACTATTGCTGCTAACCAGATCACAGCGTCTGCCCGTACGAACTCATGCCGAAGCCGTTCAACATCTCGCACGTCGCCGTATGAAAAATCTACTGGTTTGCGGTAACTCTCTTCATACAACAGGAGGTCATAGACTCGAGGATGATGTCCAGTTCGTAGCAAAAGATCGACTACCGCTCCGCCTAGATATCCTGCACCGCCAACTACGAGTACATTCATGGCTCTGCCTCCGAATACCGAATAACTTGTGGTTGTGGAATGTGGATTAGAAGATCCCTCTAGCACCCGAATGCAAAGCGAGGGAATTATGCGGCGACTACTTCGGGTTCTGTTACAACGGCAGCTTGTTTCTGATCTTCTGGAAGAGCTTGCAATTGATTGTTTGAAAGTTGGTAGCAGCGATGGCATGAGGGGCACGACAGAACATCGCCGCCCCGCGGCAGGCGGATTCCGCAGTAGCACATCCAACCGTCTTGCCGGGCAGGAACGCCAACCATGAGCGCATAATCAGGAACATCGTGAGTCACCACGGCGCCGGCTCCTACAAATGCGTATCGTCCAAGCGTAATCCCGCAAACGATCGTAACGTTAGCCCCAATAGATGCTCCCTGTTTGATCAGGGTTCGCTTATACTCATTCCGGCGGATGACGTGGCTTCGTGGATTAATGACGTTGGTGAAGACCATCGAGGGTCCGCAAAAAACATCATCTTCAAGCTCTACTCCCGTATAAACAGATACGTTGTTTTGAATTTTAACGTTGTTCCCGATTTTGCATGCTGGACTTACAACCACATTTTGTCCTAAATTGCACAGCTTTCCTAACCTGCTTCCACTCATGATGTGCGAGAAATGCCATATTTTTGTTCCCGCTCCAATTTCACAACCCGGATCGATCACCGCCGTTGGGTGTGCAAAGAAGGCAGGTTTGCTGACTGCCAACTCCACGGGCTGTCCTCGCTGTCGCACGGATTGCTCGCAGGTTTCGAGGATTCGGAGGACCCGCAAGCCATTTTCTCCGTCGGTGCGCGGTGCACGACCGGATGAGATGCAATACAGAAAGTGCTGACATTCGGCCTGCAACGGTTCTGTAGCGGGTAATGGAACCACTACGCCGCTATCTTTGTGTGCGACCGGCATTCTGTCAATCCAATCGATCCGATGCGAGTACAGCACCAGCTTATTTAAGGCCTCCATATCATCGAACACCGCCATCTTCTTTCCACCCACGATGGTGAGCTTCTGCTCTTTATACGGATGGAGCCAGCTGACAAAGATATGGGCTGACACACCGCTGCCGAACTCACAGATCGTCATGGTTGTGTCGGCGATGTGACTATCTACATAGCTACCCGAATGGCTACTCACCCGAACGGGAAGTTCATCCAGAAGGAAGACGATTGCAGAAATGTCGTGAGGGGCGAAGCTCCACAAGATATTTTCCTCACGGCGCACCTTCCCAAGGTTCAATCGCGAAGAATAGATGTATTTGATTTGACCAAGTTCTCCGTCATTGATCAGTTGCTTGAGGGCCAGGATTCCTGGGTGGTACTGCAAAATGTGTCCAACCATCAATTGAAGATGGCGTTCGTGGGCCGCCTGAACGATTCTCTCCCCGTCATCGACGTGAAGCGCCAGAGGCTTCTCAATGAAAACATGTTTGCCGGCCGCCAGGCTCTGCATTGCAAGACGAAAGTGGTCCGCAGCTGGCGCCGCGATGGCAACTGCCTCGACGGCTGGATCAGCCAGCACCTCTTCAACTGTGGAGGTCGTCTGGGCTGGATACTTGGCCGCAAGATCCTGCAATGTCTCTTCTCGGACATCGCAGATCCAACGCAGGGCCCCTAATTCATAGAAATTACGCACGAGGTTCTTGCCCCAATATCCACATCCAATCACTGCAATATTTGAAGCCATAAGTCCTCCCACTCTGGGATTGTTAGTGCGTGGAGTAAAAGTCGGCAATTGCGTGAACCACTGAGATCTGTTGCTGCCTGCTCAGTTCCGGATAGATTGGAAGCGCAAGAACCGTCTTGCTGGCGACCTCAGAATGGGGGAAGTCTCCAGGATGGTAACCGAGATATGCAAAGGCAGCTTGCGTGTGGAGTGGTTCGGGGTAGTAAATCTCAGTAGCAATCCCTTGCTTTGCTAAGTGCTCTCTTAGCTGATCCCGATCGGTTACGCGAATTACAAATTGATTGTAGACGTGACGCTTCTCCGGCGTTTCAGTGGGCAGAAGTACTCGAGTGTCAAGTCCATGTTCTCGGAATAGCTCTCGGTATGAGGCTGCGTTGCTGCGCCGCTGCTCGGTCCAAATCTCCAGGTGCTTTAGCTTCACTCGGAGAATTGCCGCCTGCAAAGCGTCGAGACGACTATTGATTCCGAGAATCTCTGAGTGATACTTGTGCCGGCTGCCATGTACGCGCAGAACCCGCACGCGATCGGCAAGTTCGGGATCGTTGGTGGTGACCATACCTCCGTCCCCGGCGCAGCCCAGATTTTTTGACGGGAAAAAGCTGAAGCAGTTCACCGTCCCGATGTTGCCCGCCTTTCGATTGTCGCAAGCCGAGCCCAGCGCCTGGGCGGCGTCTTCGATGACCGGGAGTCGGTGCTTACCCGCGAGTTGCATAATTGACCGCATTGCAGCCGGCAACCCGTAAAGATGTACGGGAAGAATTGCCTTCGTTCTCGGTGTCACCGCGCGCTCAACCTCGTTGGGATCGATGTTGTATGTATCCGGGTCGATGTCAACAAAAACCGGCCTTGCGCCAATGCGGCTAATTGCCCCGGCAGTGGCAACAAAGGTGAATGGCGTTGTAATGATTTCATCCCCAGCAGCAAGTTCCAGGGACAATAGAGCGAGAAGAAGCGCGTCAGATCCTGAGGCGCAACCGATAGCGTATCGGCAACCAATGTATTCTGCGATTTCCGATTCGAGTTGACTTACCTCTGGCCCGAGAATGAACTGCTGCTTTTCTAAGACGCCCACAGCCGCATGCTCGACCTCTTCTCGAATCTGTGCAAACTGAGCCTTCAGATCAAGAAACGGAACGAGCGATGTCGCGCGCGCGGGATTTACTGCGGTGGTTTCCAGGATTGAGTTGGCCACGAGAGTTCTCCTTAACTAGTGGGAGCACAGTTGATGCTGGGAATAATATCCGCTGAAATAACTCTAAGCAGATTCGCGGTACTGATACCGGTAGCCATAGAGGTGTGATTCTGAATGTGCGGCGTTGAGTATGACTTCAGTGATCGGGGCTGAGTGCACCTGCTCCAGCAACTCCAACGAACGCAACATGGCTGCACGTGTGACCTCGCCTGCGCGGGCGACGAAGATCACTCCTTCTGCTAATGCAGCGAGGATTCGACCATCCGCGTATGGCAGAATTGGCGCGGAGTCAATTACCACAAAGTCGTAAATTCGTCCGAGCTTTTGCAGAAGCGTACGCATGTTGTCGGTATTGATGAACCTCCCGGGATCACGCAGTGACTTACCACCCGGGATTACGGTCAGAGCCGGGATATGAGGAACTGTCGAGAAAAGGGTTTCCAGTGGAAGAGAGTCTGAAAGGTATTCCGCCAGCCCGGCACCATCGGGCAGATGGAAGGCTCGGGCGACGGCCGGTCGGCGCAAATCGGCATCTAACAAACAAGTCTTGCCGCGTTGCGCCAGCATGGCCGCGAGATTGATCGCAACAGTGGTTTTTCCTTCGCCGGGGAGAGACGAAGCCACCAAAAGAATGCGGGGAGGGGGGCCCGGACGCGACAACATCAACGACGTCTGAATTCCACGAAAGGCCTCTGACTGCTCCGAAGCAGGCTGGTCAAGAAAAAAGAAAGCCGGAGCTTGGAACAATTTTGACCGGGATCCGAATGCCGAAGATAGGGAGCCGAACACAGACTTGCGGCCATTTCCGTCGGCTATTGGAATCATAGAAATGGTCGAGATTCCAATGGAACGCTTTACATCTTCCAGAGTTCTCACCTTGGTGTCGAAAACTTCAAAGACGAACGCCAGGAGAATTCCACCAGAAAGAGCTACGCAAAGACCAATCCCAAGATTAACGAGAGGCAACGGCTTAGTCGGCTTGTCCAGAACCCGTGCTTCGTCGATAACCCTCACATTGATTGACTTCGAGGCCGCTGCAATTCCGGCCTCCTTAACACGAGCATAGAGTGCGTTGTACAACTCCGAATTTGCCTGTGTTTCTCTTTTAAGTTCCACATACTGGGCCATCTGACCGAGTTCGCGTGTAGTGCCACGCAATTCGTCATCCAGCATCTCCTCGCGAAACAGCGCAGCGGAATAGCTGGTTTGCATCTGAGCAACGATCGCATTGCGCTGCAACTTGACCTGTGATTGCAGTTCTTCGACTTGGTTTTCTAGCTTTTTGGAATTGGGATGGTTCTTCCCATAAACCGCCAGAGTCTGAGAGAGTTCAGCCCGAGTTTCGGCTAATTTCTGTATCAGCAACTGAATCACCTGGTTGCTCTGCACCTGAGGCAACGAGTCAACTTGACCCTCCCGCGCTTTTCGCAGATAGGCTTCTATTTGCACTCGTTCGGTTTGGGCTTGGGTCTTCTGGCGGGAAAGTTCTCCTACACGTTCCGAGACGGTGCTTCGGTTCTGGTCGATATCTGTAATTCCGCTATTGCGCTGAAAATCGGCCAGGATACGATTGGAGGTCTCCATTTTTGAGCGAATGTCGTCCAATTGGCGTGACAACCATCCAGTTGATTCCATTATGGCTGCATGCCGAGTCTGATAGCTACGCTCAATGAAGGAGTGCACAAGCATATTCGTGATCGTTGCCGAGAGCACCGGATCATGGGTCGTGAAACTCACATTCACCAGCCGGCTCGCTGTATCACGTTCAACCGAGAGACGCTCTTGCATAATGCGCAGGGCTGAAGCTTGCGCGGGATTAAGCACTTCTGCCCCGGAGGCAACTTCAGAACGGCTGCTGTCGGTCCGCCAGAGCCAGTCCGGAACGCGGTCGATTGCGGAGATGGTCGCGCCGACAACTTTGGACGCAACACTTTTCTTTGTGAACTCAGGTAGCTGCTCAAGTTGCAGTTGCTTCATTACCGAAATCAGCAACTGGTCGCTCTGCATGTTGCGTGCCTGTGTCTCGAGGTAGTCAGGCGCACTCTCTGGCCCTCCCCGAGCATCCAAACTGAATAGTTCGGCCCCAGGGGGATCAATCTCGACTCGTGCGACCGGCGTGTAAACCGGCTTGGTAAGAATTGTCAGCAGGACTACGGTAATCATCACGGAAACCGCAAAGATGACGGATTTTCGCCAGTGTTTGCGTAGCGCAGCGAACGCTCGAGCCCAGTCCCCGGTGCCGGCTGGCTCAGGAGTGGGGAGACGATTGTTTGAGGCAAGACGCAGTTGCTGTGGTGCGCCGAGGAGTTCTGTTTGATCCGAAACCCACGACACATCGTCCGGCTGGTCCTTGCGCAGTAAATCTGCGAATCTGCTCATAGTGCCCTCGTCTTCAAATTTGGCGCACGGATTTGTTACGGGACTGTTTGGAGGGTCGTACTCTGTAGGTTAATAAAACTTAGGGCAGAATTTCCGAAGTTACAGGCACACTCATGCGGCGACGCTTTGGAGGCGTGCTGGCGATTCGACCTCTAGATCCTCTTCGTCGACTTCAGCAACGATTGATCGTCCAAGTGCGTCGATCGAAAGCACCACCCGAAAGCGCTTGTTCATACGCAGAACTTTGCCCCGTGTCCCTCTCAAGGCACCCTGCTGAATTTCAACCAACTGTCCGGCTTTGAAATAGGAATGAGGCTGCACTGTAAGTGCCCTTTCCACAACAAAGCGAACTGCCCCAATTTCTTCATCCGGGATTTCTGCCGGTTTTCCTTTAAAGCTCACGAACCGCACCACTCCGGGTATCTGCAGGACGCGACGACATTCTCCCCGTATGACTCGCACGAGCACGTAACCGGGGAACAGCGGAAGCAAATGGCATGCATCAGCGCTGTATCGTTTGGGCTTGCGCTGATACAACGGCAAAAAATGGGTAATTTCGCATTCCCCGCACAATCTTGCGACCTGTTTCTCCCTGCGGGAACAGGTGTGAATGGCGTACCAGTGTGATTCCGCTCTGGCGTTGTCCTCCCGCCAAGAGATAACCGAATGGCTGCGTTTAGACTTTTCCTCGACAATACTGTTAAACATAGCTCCGCCCGCTCGATCGACCTGTGGAAATCCCTATAAGGTGCTGGAGTTCGGTAACTTATGAACCAGAAGAATCGTCGATGCCGGTTTCGTCCCGACGCATTCTCCATCCAGTGTGAACGCTAAATTGTATGCTGATCTTGGGTTGCACTGTGGTGTGCGCGATAAGACAAGAATGGATCGGTAAAATGTCGAGAGTTGGGAGTCTCCGTGCTGCGAGCACGACGACTGAACCGCGTAGCTGAGGTCCGCAACCGGACATTTGAACCCTTCCTGGCTCGGTCAAATTACACAACAGTCTGAGGAGATCTGCGCTGGTTGCCAGAGCAAATCTCTGTCAGGTTCCAAGTGAGGGAGGGAACTTCGTCTGGGGACCTGTTCAGCAAAAACTTTTCTATCTTACGACGGTGATGGTCTCGATCTGATTACTGCTGTCCATCAAGACCTTCCAACATCATCGTACGAGTTCTAAAGTATCAAAAGCGCTAGATACGTTTTCAGTGATCATCAACACTAATGCGGGTGACGCCAATCACCCGGGTGCCATGTCTTTCGCCCGAGACTGTTGTTCTAGCAATAGCGGTGTGGTTGCAATTTTAGTGAACCCGGATCGTGACCAGCCTGCTCTGTAGCGGAACTCCACCGCCGATATCCGTTTCCAGCACGGCTTCAAAGGGGCGAATCTCGCCGTTTGGACCGCCAACTTTCTTCAGCAGAGCGGAAACCATAGCTGGCTGGCATACATATTCCACTGCAGCCTGAGTCCCGAAGGTCATGAGTCCGCTGAAAATCAGAACATGGTGATCTGGCGTGACGCCAGGAAGAAGAGCCAAGATAGCGTAATCGCGAGTGAGAGGATGCTCCAGGCGCGAGAATAGAGCGGGTTCTCCCGCAAGGGGATTATGGTTGACCACCGCGGAAAATCCAGGGCCCGTTGTCATGCTGAAATCAGTAGTGGGTGAGAGGACACGCAGAGAGGGATTCTCTGCCCGCGATCCTATAAAGATGAGATTTCGGAGTTCTGCTTCATCCCATGTCACTAGGAGACTTCTCTTCGGGACAAAAATAGCATGATGTTCGTCGAAAAGGCGGGTTAGAGTGTGAATGGCAGCGAGCTCTCCGACGCCAGTGTAAGTATCCACATAGCCATCTCTGTCCGACGGAATGCCCGCGCCGGGGGAGGCATAGCGAAGCCCTTGCGCGGAGTTGCCCACGAATAGCGCATTGCTGTAGATGACCAGCGGCGGAGTCCCCGTGAAAAAGGGCTTCCAGAAGGCTTCCAGAGCCGAAGGGGCTGCGGGGACGCGTTCCCTTGAAGGCCACCCGACAAAGGCAATTACACAAATGAGGCCAGTGATCACTCCGCCGATAATCCATCGACTTCTAAAACGCGAGGCGGAAATTGGTTCCAGAACTAAGGGAGTGGGAACAACGGTCGCTTGGGAGGGCAGCGAAGCGCTGGATTCTGCCTGTCTGGGGAGGCGCAGGCGGAAAAGCGGTACGTAATGTCCCTTCGGGATCTCCAACACCATCTCTTCCATCACGCCCTGATCTTCGAAATAGCCGGCGAGTTTCTGCCTCAGAAGGCGGGCATGCGTGCGAACGATGCTATCTTCGCTGGAATTGTATCCGGGTGGACGGCCGAAGACGTTTACCCCAATTTGTTGTTCGGTGGCTTCCTCCGGAGCGTTACGTATCGCACATCCGGCGGCATAGAAGAGAAAATCGCACAGGCGCGGCGAGTTTTTCAGTTGTGGACTGGAGGCTATTCTGCGCACCAGATCCCAGCGCGCATCGCCGGACCACTGCAGATCAGCTTCGGGTCCCGTGTAAGTGGCCGACATCAGTTCCGAACCGTTCGGTCGTTTATACCACACGAAAACAAGCCGTGTCACACCGCATTTGACGGGTGAAATCACCGTGAAAAACGTTGCAAATGCGCTTTGGACGGGTGAAGATCAGCCAGTTCCCAACTGCGGAATAAAAAAAGACAGTGACCACTCTGAAAGCGTGGGTTTCCCAGCCGCGCATGAGCACTGCCGAGGGCTGTGTTTCGTCTCGGCAGCGAACACTAGGAGTTTGCGGAGCGGATGGCTGTTAGCCGCTGTGGGCTATGAGTCATGCATAATGCCTCGCCTTCTGCTCTAGCGTTTCGCAGGAGTAGCTGTCGGACTGCTTGGTCTGAGAAAACGTCTTAAGGGGACAACAGAACTGGATCGCGGTTTGTGCCGCCTGCCGGGAAATGCTCGTCCCAATGCGAAGTCCGCGGATATTACGGAGGAAATAATAATGAAGATAGCGCGAACTCGTTGGGCGGGAGGAACTGGTACCGGTCGGACTTTTTGGATTGCTCTGGTCATGGCCCTCGCTATTCTTGCCCTCGGCAGTGCCAGCTTACCGGCAATGGCGCAATCGACTTTCGGAAGTATCATCGGAACCGTGAAAGACCCCTCGGGGCGGGTCATTGAGGGCGCAATGGTGCGGTTGACGAATGTCGGAACCGCGACTTCGCAGATGGCCAAGACGGATGACCAGGGTGGGTACGCATTCCTGAATCTGCAGCCGGCGCGTTATAGCGTCTCGGTTGAGTCCACGGGATTCGTCACCCAGACATTCACCGATGTTGTGTTGCAGGCCCGTCAGGTGATACGAGTCGACGCGAAGCTGCGCGTGGGTTCCGAGGCCACAGTGGTAACTGTGCAAGAGACAGCTGCGGGGGCGATCAGCACGGATCAGTCTTCTATTGCCGAGACGAAGACAGGGCAGTCTCTGGTGGATCTGCCCGTCGCCATTTACTCCCGGTCCACAGGGTCGACGAGCGCCTATTCGACCCTCACCACTCAACCAGGAGTGCAAACAGACGAAAGCAACAACCTGGTAATTGCCGGTTCAACTCCGGCTCTGCAATCGTACACGCTCGACGGCATCAGCACCATGAATGTTGAGTATGGAGGGCCCACAACTGAGCTGTTCCCGTCCTTTAACTCGATTGCGGAAATCCGGGTAGGCGAAAGCAATAACAGCGCAGAATATGGCGGGGTAACGGACATTACGACGATCTCCCGCAGTGGCACCAACACCTTCCATGGCGGTCTGTTCGACAATGAAGAGAACACCTCCCTCAACTCAGGGAACCCCTTCACCCTGACCAAGCCGTCGATCCATATGCATAATTTCGGAGGGTACCTCGGCGGACCGGTTGTTATTCCGAATGTCTATGACGGCCACAACCGGACCTTTTTCTTCGCAAGCTATGAAGGATTGCGCCTCCCCACCCAACAACCGCTGCTGGTGAGCGTTCCCTCCATGGCCATGCGGCAGGGCAACCTGTGCTCATACTTAAATGGGCAAGGCGTAGCGCAGATCTTCCAGCCAGATGGTACCCCAATTCCCTGCAACAATGTCCCCATCGCATCCACTTCGGCCAACGCCCTGAATACGCTGTTCCCAAAGCCGAATTTCGGGCCGGCCGGAGCTTACCAGAACAATTATCAGGAGAATGTTTCGACTCCGATTTCCAGTAATCAGGGCGATCTGCGTATCGATCACTATTTCACCGGCAGCCAGAACGTCTTTGTTCGCTACAGCTACAAGGCGATGGACTCCAGCATGTCTCCGCTCTCCGTCGGATCGCCCGTACTGGGGACGGTGTCAACCCCGCAGACGGTCTCGGGATTGACGGTGGCTTACAACTGGGCGATAAGCCCCACCTTGGTAAACGAATTACGTGCGGGATACAGTTCCTCCGACAACATCACCAACTTCAATGCGAATGCGGCGACCCTGGTCAAGGATATCGGCATCCAGGGATTGCCGAACATTCCAACCTTCGCCGCCTCTCCGAATTTCGCCATCAACGGGTTTGTCAGCACGGGCGGCGGCAATGCCAGCGAACAGAAGAACAAAACCATCGAATTCATCGATAACCTGAGTTGGACCCGGCAGCGGCACAACATGAAATTCGGAGTCCAGTTCAACCGTTTGCGATATCAGGATGGCAACGTTTTCGGCGGCTCCGAGGTGGGAGCCTACACCTATGATTTGTCCTCGCCGGTGGGCCAGACCATCGGCGATCCCTATGCCGCGTTCCTGCAGGGATATCCGGATATCGTCTCCCTGGCACAAGTGAGCGATCCTGGCATGATCGCCATCGGGCATTCATACACGTTCTATGCGCAGGACGAGTGGAAGGCCACCGACAACCTTACCATCAACATCGGTATGCGTTACGAGTTGCATCCGCCATTGTCTGCGCAGAACCACAACACCGCAGCCTTCATGCCGAACTTCTCTTCTGTGGTCAACGGGCAGGTGGTCAATGGAGCAGTGGTAGTTCCAAATCAGGCTGGATTGGCACTCACCGAGCCAGGGTTCGCCCAGTCGATTGCACCAACGCCAATCTTAACCGCGCAGCAGGCGGGAATTCCCTCGACCCTGCGCTACACCTACACGGGCGATTGGGGTCCTCGCATCGGCTTTGCATGGCGTCCGTTTGGGAACGACCAAACAGTGGTCCGCGGCGGATACGGCCGGTTTGTCGCCATCCCCCTGGGCTTCTCCTCCTATACCGGATGGGCGGTCAGCACCAGCTATTTCGCCAACTACCCGAATGCCTTCAAGCCGAATGGACAGCCGGAGCTTGCATTCCCCTCACCCTTCCCCTCCAACCTCTTCGTGCCCGGTCTTGCGAACTTCTTCGATGTGTTCCCGCTGCACTATATCGATCCCACCGTGCAGGAATGGAACCTCACGGTCGAACGCAGCGTTGGTCATGACATTGGGCTGCGGTTGACGTACATGGGCAACCACGGCAGTCATCTCGATTCCCAACAGGACATGAACCAGGTTCCGCCGAACACTCTGGGCTACAATGCCGTCGCCAATCAGCGGCCCTATCCCTTGTGGGGCATCCTGGACTGCGTGTGCAATTATGCGGAGTCGAATTACAACAGCTTCACCGCCGACGCCAGCAAGCGCTTCTCGCACGGACTGCAGTTCGACGCGAGCTACGTCTTTACCCGGGACCTCTCAGACGCTCAGGGTGGAAACCCCGGCCAGATCGTGGGGGTCGGAGGATCCATGGGGACCGACCGCTTTCATCCCGGCATCGACTATGGCAATCTCAGCTATGATCGGCGGCATCGCTTCCTCACAACCTTCATCTATGACTTGCCTTTCGGTCCCGGCCAACGGTTCAGACTGGGCAACCGCCTCGCCGACAACCTGCTCGGGTCATGGCAACTCGGGGGCGTCCTGCTGTATCAGAGCGGACCGTTCCTGACACCCTATGAGGCCACAACCGACCCGGCTGGAACCGGCATTCTAAATGTGCTGGGCGCGACCCGCACCGATATCAATCGCGGCGTTTCACCTTATTCTTCGGGAACCGTTGGCGGCCTGCCGCAGTGGCTGAATGCCGCAGCCTTCCCGATTCCGGGAAACAACATCGGTCGCTTCGGCAATGCTCCGGTCGGTTCGGTAACTGGACCCGGTACGCAGTCCGTATCTCTTTCCCTGCTGAAGAGCTTCCTAGTCCGGGAAGGAATGCAACTGCAACTGGGAGCACAGGCCGCAAACGCACTGAATCACCAGAACTATGACATTCCCAATATCCAGGTAGATTCAGGCGCTTTTGGTTCGATCACCGGCCTGCAGTACGCCGAAGGTGCAGGGCCCCGCATGGTAATGCTGACAGGCCGCTTCACCTTCTAAGCCACACCGGAGTGCTGACATTGGACATGAAGGAATCGGAACTCAGCTTATGCCGAGCTTTGAGGCAACCTATGGAAGCCGGAATGTGTGGTCTGTTCGCAACATTTTCTATCCGTTTGACACACGCATCCTGACATCCAGATCCTGGTTCCCTGCGCAGCCTTACGTTGCCCAATACTCCAGAGGATCCTATTTCGCCTACGGTTCGAGTGTCTTGACCAGCCAGGGAATAATGACTTGTTTGAAAATCAATGGATCGGGCCACACCCCCACCTGACGACCCAAGTGTCCACCACGCGGATTGACCCACGCCGCTTTCGGCACATCCCCTTTGCTCAGGAGTAGGTATTCGTCCGCAATGGGTACTTGTGTATCGAGAACGCCGGCAATCACGAGCATTGGCGCCATCGGCTTTCCTAGCAGCCCTTGATGAACCAGAGACATCTTGGGAAGGTAAGCTGCCATTTCATCGAGATTATTGACTCCCTCGAGAATATTCATCAGCGCCGGAACTTGGTCGAAAAGGTATTCGCGATTGCCCAAAAGAGAATTCATCAGAAAATCCTTCTGGAAGAACTCATCAATTGGCGGAGACTGCGCGCTCGTGCCTCGCAGCCTGCCGCGTTCCACGATTGCCATCTTTGTCGCCCAGTATGCGCCCCAGCTTACGCCGTGCATTGCAATTCGGTTTCTATCGATTTCCGGGCGCGATTGCGCATAGTCGATGACCTTCGACAGCATTCGGTCAGCATTTTCGGAGACTTTGATTGGAGCTTGCCCGGTCCCAGGACCATCCACTGCGAGATAGCCAATTCCAAATGGCAAAATTCCGCTGAAGCTCTCCGTCAAGTCTTCCTTGCGGCTGTCGAGTCCATTGACAGCGATTACCAGCGGCACCGGGCCGTGCGCATTCTTGGGCAACCGAAGATAGCCGATGATCTCCTTGCCTTCGAACGGGATGTGAACGACTTCGAGGGGGGGATCCATAAACTTGGCATGGTCCAGGAAAGCTTCCAGCGCCTTTTCATAGGAGCGCTGCTTGCCCGGGGAAGCCGGGATAGGCCAACGCCCGAATGAATAGATCCGCCAGGCCCTGATGTAGTCGGCATTTGCTTTTGCCGGATCACTTTTCTCCAGCGTCTTCGCCTCATTGAAGTACTTATCGCCGACCCGCATAAACCCGGCAGCCCACTCGTCCTTGTCGGAGGTATGAATCGTCTTGAAGGCATCTTCCACATCCGCTGGGTCCAGACCGATCAGCGGATACTGGCCCACTTCGGCGCGATGAATGGCCTCCACTTTGATTTCTTCGATTGTGCGTTCGCGCCTCTGTTGTGCGGCAACAAAAGCAGGAAAAATAAAAGTTACTGCCAATAGAACCACCACTTGAAGTTGCTTTTCCATTGTTTGAACGTTCCTCAATTGCTTGTGATATGCACTGCCTAATGAAAAAGGCCGGACAGTTTGTGCCCGGCCTCGATGCCTCAGACTAAGCACATTTGATTGCTCAGAAGATGAACTTCAATGCGAGTTGTACGGCTCGGCTTCCTCCTGAACCGATGACGGGATTCGCCGCTGCCACATCGGGGGTGGCGCATCCGCAGCCGAAGCCGGAAGCCGATGGATCGTTCTGCCCGTATCCATTCTGTCCTCCATACGGATTGGCGAAATTCGGATGGTTAAAGATGTTAAAAAACTCCGCCCTGAATTGCGTGCGCAGCCGTTCTCCGATCTGGAAGTTCTTCGCCAGAGCCAAATCCAGGTTTCGGAAGCCGGAATCCGGGAAGATGTTTCTCCGCATTGTTCCGAACTGACCAAGCGGGGGAGGGATCATGTACGACCTTCCCTTCGCGTAGCAGCCAAACGACGCAAGCGATGTCGTTGCGGGGCCTCCGGCATGACCGCCATCGAGAGCCAGAGCCTGTGCATTACAACTGGCGTTGGTGGTTGGCGCCGCCGAATTATGGCTGCCTGGAAAGAAGGGAAGCGGTGTTGGTCCAGATTTGAAATCCGAAGGATTCCCGTAAAAGTCCCAGCGGATGGGTTCATTTGCCGGTGGACTAACCGGAAGGGGGCCTACGCCGGCGGCATCCGTGCCTTCATCCATTGGCCCCCAGTACTGCGCACTCTGGATGGTGGCAATCGAATCTACTTCCCAGCCTTCCAGCATCTGGCCAAATCCTTTTCGGCCTGGAATCGCGTAGGTCAGCGAGATGGTCAAACGGTGCCGGACATCGAAGTCACTATTGGCGTACTCCTGCGCAAGATTATAAGAGTTCTGCGGAAGACCGGAACCGTAGCCGAAGTCCCAATTAGCCGCGACATCATCGAGCGCATGCGAATAGGTATAGCCCAGCACCATGTTCAGCCCGTGGAAGTTTCGCGCGTTTAATGTGGCTTGCAGGCCGTTGTAGTTTGAGCGGTAGACATTCCCCATCTGGAAGATGTTGCTCAGGTAAGGAAACTTCTTGGCGTAGGGCCGCAGATCCTGTTCGCAGTTGGGATCTGTCGTGCACAGGCTGGAATAGCCCGATCCCACTGGCGGCTGATTGATATCGCGAATGCCGGTCAGGTTCGCTCCGTGATTGCCTACATAGGCCGCGTCCAGTGATAAGTTGGGCGTAAAGGCATGCTCCAGACTAACCGTCCAGTCGGCCACGTACGGGGTCGAATAATTGTGATCGATGGTCATGATTGGGCACGGGCTGTTATAGCAATTGATCTGGCTATTATTTCCGTAGACTGGACCGTTATCCCATGGGAAGTTAGGAAATACCGTAATATTTCCCGTCGTGATCGTTCCGCCAGCCGTGCCCCCCGCCGCGTTGATGATTGCTCCCGTGGGGACGCTGCCCAGTCCAAACGCGTTATTGAAAGCAATGAACGACTGCCAGTTCACGGTTTCATAAATCACTCCGCCTCCACCCCGCAGCACTGTGCTCCCATCACCTTTCACATCCCAGGCAAATCCCAGGCGAGGCCCGAAGTTATTGCGGTCAGGGTTATAGATATTCCCGATCTGCTTGCCAACCTGCACCATTCCGAGATTGGGATCGAAGTTTCCCAGCAGATTATTCCGTTCCTGGATCACGGAGTTGTATTCGTAGCGAATACCTAAATTCAAAGTAAGCGTGCGCGAGGCTCTCCAATCGTCCTGAAAGAATCCTGCGTATGCCCAGTTATGCAAATGCAGGGTAGGGTTGCCGATTTCGACTGACGCCTTCAGCGGAGCTCCGGCGAAAAAATCCTCCAGGGTCGTGGTGTTCAATGTTGCTGCAGGATTCAGTGGATTCGGTGTGTTGCCTCCAAGAAACGTAATGCTTCCGCGCGCATTGCCGTATGCTGCGTTCGTGACCTGGTTGACGTGGAACTCTCCACCGAACATCAGGGAGTGCTTTCCTGCGGTATAGGAAATGTGGTCGATGAACTGCGTGATGCTGTCCGGCCCCTGGAACTTCGGCCATTTGAATCCACCGAGGCCGGGGAAGAAATATCCTCCGAATCCGATTCGCGGCAAGCCCCCGGTGTATGGTCCGCTCACGCCCGTATCGAGCCCATAGCCTGAGGCCGGAGTGTTGAGGTCGCCGGGCAGGGTGGGCTGATACAGCCGGTTGTACCCTGTGCGCAATTCGTTCACCCAGCGCGTGCCGGGCGTCCATATCCAGTCTCCGCTTACCACTTGGGCGCGTGTATGAATGTCGGAGAGCCAGTTCTTCTGCAGTTCCGGGAAATCTTCAACCGTTCCGGTGTTATTTCCGAAGAAATAGACCCCGCTGATACTGTGTCGGTCATTGAGTTTGTAATCAATCTTTGCAACCGCATTGTCAACGCCGACATTGTTGTTGAATCCGTTGGGAATGTTGATTGTCGGGTTGTTATTTATGGGAAACCCGCTGCCGTTACAGGTAACAGTTCCGCCCGACATAGCGCAGCCCGCTACTTTCAAGCTTGCGGGGCTGATCTTTACGCCCGCCGCTTGAAGATCTGCGATCGCGTTTGGAATGCTATCGGCGCAGTCGCCTGTGATCGACAGGCAGGTTCCGTTGGCCGGCATCGAAACCATCGAGGGGCTGGTTACGCCTCCAAAGGAATTGCCTACATTGTAGCGCTGCCCTTCGTACGAACCGAAGTAGAACAGCTTGTCTTTGATAATGGCTCCCCCCAAGCTGCCCCCAAATTGTTCCAGTGTCCTCGGCAGTTTTGTATTGGGCACAGTGTTGAAGTAGTTGCGCGCGTCCATTACCCCGTCGCGCCCGAATGCGAACGCGCTGCCGTGAATCGTGTTCGTCCCAGACTTCAAGCCCACGTTCACTACCGATCCGGGCTTCCATCCGTATTCTGCCGGCGGATTCTGCTGGATGTTGAATTCCTGGATTGCGTCGATGGGAAGAATGGTTGCGGAATCTCCTGCGATGCCCGCCCCGTTTACAATCGCTTGTCCGGAGTATGGCTCGCTGTCGAAAAGCCCTTCGATCAGATAGTCGTTATCTTCCGCACGCAGTCCGTTGCTGCTGGTAGTGGAGAATCCCCCACCCGGGTACCGCACCACTCCGGGACGAAGTTGCAGCAGGTTTTCGTAGTTGCGTCCGTTCAACGGGAGATCGTTGATCTGCTGATTGCTTAACGTTCCGCCCAGCGTCGCGGAGGTAGTGTTCACGAGAGGGACATCTTCATAGACAACGATGGTTTCGTTCACCTGACCAGGCTGCAACCCGAAGTCGGAGCGTACGTCGGTAGCAACTTCGACAACAACATGCTCTTTCTCGAGAGTTTTGAATCCTTTTGCCTCAACCCGAATTCGGTATGTGCCCGGCTGCAGGTCCGGCGCTGCATACGATCCGGAATCATCCGTGGTCAGCGTCCGTGAGCTTCCGCGATCCACATCGGTGATCGTGACCGTGGCTTGCGGCACCGCAGCCCCGCTCTGATCAGTCACTGTTCCCAGGATTCTTCCTACGGTGGATTGACTCAGGGCTGGTATCGAAACCAGAATCACTGCTGCAAATAGCAACACTAGGAACACGGCCGGATTGCGGAAATCGAGCAGAGTACTGCCGACGCGCTGGTTCAACATGGAACCCCTCCAGTTGTGGTCCGACAGCCATACCACCTTTCGCCGGAAACAGTCAAGAAAAATCCGAAAGCAGAAGCCCGGCTGGTAAAATCAATCCATTATCTTTGAGTTTTCGTGAAATCGTTCTTGCGCTCCCCGCTTTTCAGGTGGTATGGTGGATTGGTCATACCACCATACCCAATGACCGCTGGCATCACAGGCAGCATACCTCAAGCCCTTTTCCGGTATAGTTATCAGACCACTGCTGTGGACCTCTCGTCTTCCGCTGGGAGCGGACCTGTGTACAAGCTCGTCAAAACCTCTCGTCTCTATGAACAGATCGTTCAGCAAATTGAAGAGTCAATTCTTAAGGGCGATCTCAAGCCCGGAGATCAACTGCCCGCTGAGCGGGAACTCGCCCTGCGTTTCGGCGTAAGTCGAACCGCTGTTCGCGAAGCCGTCAAGGCTCTTCGGGAGAAGGGGCTCGTTGAGGCTTACTCCGGCCGCGGCACTTTTATCACCGATGGAACTTCGCAAGCCGTGCGCCAGTCTCTCGACCTGATGGTCAGGATCGGTCAGGCCGACGGCGCAGGCCATCTTGCCGAGGTGCGCGCCATTCTTGAACCGGAGATTGCTGCCCTCGCTGCGGTTCGTATTCAGGACTCGGAACTGACTAGTCTGCGCGATGCTGTGGCGTTGATGGATCGCTCCCAGAACGATCCCGATGCATACATTGAGGCCGATCTCGATTTTCATCTCGCGCTGGCGGAGGCGGCAGCGAATCCGCTCATTCTTTCCTTAATTGATTCCATCGTGGGTCTGCTTCGAGAGCAGCGCATGAAAATCTTCAAGGTGCCGGGCGGTCCCGGCCGTGGGCAGTTTCATCACAAGCAAATCCTCGCCGCCATCGAACGCCATGATGCAGAGACCGCTCGTGATGCGATGCGTGCGCATTTGGACCAGGTGCGCGAGGATAGTTCTCCCCGGCGTGGGGGCAAACACGCGCAGTAAAGGTCGGAACTGTAGAGTGATGCGTGCTGGACGGTAGTGCTCCTTTATCGGTAGAGGCTGAAATATCAGGAGTTTCTGCATGGCGAAAATCGGATTTATTGGCCTCGGAGTAATGGGTGGCCAGATGGTGAATCGGCTGCTTAGCAAAGGCCATGAAGTCGTTGGCTACAACCGCACGCGCTCAAAAGCACAGTGGCTGATCGAAAAGGGAATGGCATGGGCCGACTCGCCGCGCGATGTTGCCGCCAAAGCCGATTTCATCTTCGCAATGGTTACGAATTCGGCTGCTATTCATGCCGTCCTGGAAGGCCCGGAAGGACTCCTGGCAGGTATCACGGCGGGAAAGATCTTCCTCGATATGAGTACGGTGAGTCCGAATGTAAGCCGCGCGCTGGCTGCGAAAGTCCGGGAAAAAGGCGCGGACATGGTCGACTCTCCGGTTTCCGGAAGCGTCATTACCCTGCAGGAAGGCAAGCTGTCAGTCATGGTCGGTGGCCGCAAGGAGACATTCGAAAAGATTAAACCACTGCTCTTCGATATCGGTCCGAAGGTCACGCATGTCGGCGACAACGGAATGGCTCTCTCCATGAAAATTGCCATCAACCTCAGTCTGGCGGTGCAGATGTTGGCATTTTCCGAAGGCGTGCTTCTTGCGGAGAAGAGTGGCATCCAGCGCGAAGTTGCTGTCGATGTTTTGACCCACAGCGCTATCGCATCTCCCATGATCCAGTATCGCGGGCCATTTGTTTTGCAGCAGCCCGAAGAGGCCTGGTTCGACGTCAATATGATGCAGAAAGACATGGTCCTCGCCATGGACCTCGGCCGCCAGTTGGATGTGCCGCTGCCCGCTACCGCGGCGAGTAATGAGTTCCTTTCGGCGGCACGCGGCATGGGATGGTCAAAATATGATTTCGCCTGCATGTTCGACGTCCTCGCCGCTATGGCTGGTGTAAAGACTCCGGTCAATTCTGCGCCGGAACTTTCAGGAGCAAAGAAGTGAGCGTCACTGCCTCGAATCCGGGAGATCTTGCGGCCAGATCTGCCGCTCCGGTAACGGAGCAGCAGAAATGGCTCCATGCCTACCGGCAGATGGTCAGCATCCGGCTATTCGAAGAGCAGGTCAACGAACTCTACATTCGTGCCTTGATGCCGGGCCTCGCCCACCTTTATAGCGGCGAAGAAGCCGTTGCCGTCGGCATTTGTGAGGCGCTGCGGCGCGACGACTATATCACCAGCACCCATCGCGGTCATGGGCATTGCCTCGCCAAGGGCGCATCTCCCGATCGCATGTTTGCTGAATTGCTCGGCAAAGAAGCCGGATATTGCCGCGGTAAAGGCGGATCGATGCACATCGCCGATCCCGCCACCGGCAATCTCGGGGCCAACGCCATTGTCGGCGGCAGCGTAGGAATCGCTACCGGCGCGGCTTTCGCCGCCAAGCGCCTGCGTACGGACCGTGTTGCCGTCTGCTTCTTCGGGGAAGGCGCGCTGGGGCAGGGCTCGCTTTACGAGGTGATGAACCTGGCACAGCTTTGGAAACTGCCCGTCATCTACGTCTGCGAAAACAACCTCTATAACGAATACACCCATTTCTCGGAAACTACGGCGGGAACCATCCTCGCTCGTGCAACCGCCTTTGGCATCGAAGCCACCTCCGTCGACGGGCAAGACGTCCGCAAGGTGAACGAAGTTGCCAGCCGTCTAATCCAGCGTGCGCGTAAGGGAGAAGGCCCCTCGTTCTTGCAGGCCGATACCTATCGTTTCAGTGGGCATCATGTGGGTGATATCAGCCGCGAATACTATCGATCGAAGCAGGAAGAGAGCCTCTGGAAGACAGAACGTGATCCGATCAAGTTGCATGCTGCCTGGCTAATCGCACAACGATTTGCCGATTCTGCAAGTCTGGACAAGACTGCCGCCGAGATTAGAAACGAAATGATCGCCGCCGTGAAGTTCGCCGTCGAAGCTCCGTATCCCAGCGTGAAAGAAGTGGATCAACACGTTTATGCCTGAACGCGAACTCACATTTGCCCAGGCTATTCGCGAAGCGCTGGCCGAAGAAATGCGTCGCGATGCCACTGTGTGCATCATCGGCGAGGATGTGGCCGAGGCGGGCACGCCCTTCAAAGTTTTATCGGGACTCGTCGAAGAATTTGGTTCCGAGCGTGTCGTAGATACACCTATCTCGGAAGCCGGATTTACCGGAATCGGCGTCGGTGCTGCCATGACCGGCATGCGTCCTGTCGTCGATATTATGTTCGGCGACTTCATTACCCTTACCATGGATCAAATGGTGAATCAGGCCGCCAAGGTCCATTACATGTCGGGCGGACACTGGAATGTCCCCATGGTGATGCGCACCACGCTCGGCGCCACGCGCCGTTCCGCCGCACAGCACTCGCAGTCATTGCACGCCTGGTTCAGTCATGTCCCCGGATTGAAAGTTGTTTTGCCTTCGACGCCTTACGATGCCAAGGGATTACTGAAGACCGCCATCCGCGACAATAATCCCGTCGTCTTCTTTGAAGATAAAATGATGTATAAGCTGAAAGGCCCGGTTCCCGAAGATGATTACACCATTCCTCTCGGCGTCGCTGATGTGAAACGCGAAGGCGGGGACATCACTCTGGTCGCCACAAGCAGCATGGTGCAGACCGCGCTGGGTGCTGCATCTATGCTTGAGAAAGCCGGTGTCAGCGCGGAAGTCGTCGACCCGCGCACGACCTGGCCTCTGGATGAAAAAACTCTGATTGAATCAGCACAGAAAACTTCCCGCGTGATTGTCCTTGACGAAGGCTATGGCCGTTACGGAGTCGCCGCCGAGATCGCTGCAGTCATCGCGGCGGGAGCTTTCTACGATCTCGATGCGCCTGTAAAGCGGATGGGAGCCATGCATGTGCCCATTCCATTCTCTCCGCCGCTCGAAGATGCAACCGTGCCGACGGAGCAAACCGTGTTCGAAGCCGCACGCCAGATGTGCGGCAAAGCATAGGCGCTGCTTTCGCCTTTTGTGATGACGGCGGCCTGCCCAAAGCCGGCAGCCAGGAGTTGCGCAGTAAGGAGCTGATTTATGGCACTGAAAACCCATGGAACCATGGCGGTCGATTGGGAGAATCGCATCGACTTCGATCGCTTGCGCCGTGAACGGTTGCAGCGCGTCAAAGATCTTTTAAAGAAGTCGGAGATGGGCTCGCTGCTCTGCTTCGACATGAATAATGTCCGCTACATCACGGCTACTCACATCGGCACGTGGGCGCAGGATAAGGCCAATCGTTTCACGTTGCTTCCGCAAAACGACGAGCCCATTTTGTGGGATTTTGGCTCCGCCGCCAAACATCATCAACTGAACTGCCCCTGGCTCGGCGAGCGCTCGCGCCCTGGCATTTCAATGCTGCGGGGTGCAATGTCGACGGATATGGGCCGGGCCGAAGATGTTGCCAAGAAAATCCGCATCGAGCTCGAAATGCGCGGACTGCACAAAGATCCCGTCGGCATCGACATCATCGAACCCCCCGTCCTGTTTGCGCTGCAAAAGGCGGGCATCGAAGTCGTCGATGGCCAGGAACTCATGTCCGAAGCGCGCGTGATCAAGACGCAGGACGAAATAGCGCTGCTCAACACATCCGCGATGATGGTCGACGCTGCCTACGACGAACTCTATCGCGCGATGAAGCCCGGCCTACGCGAAAACGAGGCAGTCGGACTCGTCAGCAAAGTTCTGTACGATCTCGGCTCCGAATACGTGGAAGCCGTCAATGCCATTTCCGGTGAGCGCTGCAATCCGCACCCGCACGTGTTCTCCGATCGCGTGCTGCGCCCAGGCGATCCGGTGTACTACGACATCCTCCACTCCTACATGGGATATCGCACCTGCTATTACCGCTGCTTCACCATCGGTTATGCATCCCATGCCATGGTTGACGCCTACAAGCGTTGCCGCGAATACCTTGATGCTGCTATTGAACTGGTTCGTCCTGGCCGCACCACGGCAGAAATCGCCGCGGTCTGGCCGAAAGCCCAGGATTTCGGATTCCCCAACGAAGAGGCTGCTTTCGCCCTGCAATACGGACACGGTATCGGCCTCGCCATCTGGGAACGTCCGGTGATCAGCCGCCTGGTTTCGTTTGAACATCCGGTTGAGATCAAACCTGGCATGGTCTTCGCCCTGGAAACCTTCTGGCCCTCCACCGACGGTTGGAGTGCGGCGCGAATCGAAGAGGAAATTGTCGTCACCCCGACTGGGCACGAAGTCATCACGCGTTTCCCGGCTGAGCAGTTACTGGTTGCTGGAGCGCACTACTTCACGGTCAATGGTCCGCTGCCCACGACGCGCGAAAGTGAAGCCCCGCCCAGCGAGCGTGTTCTGGAAATGATTGAAACCAGCGCACGAACCGAACGCGTTCCGGTGTCGAGGTAAAAATAGGTTCACAGAACGCAGCAGCCAAACCCGTGTCCGCTCGACGCCCGACAATAGTCCGCCGTTTTCAGTACCGGGTCTCGACCTTTCTCAAAGGAGACGCGTGCCGATGGCACGCCTGACTTCCACTTATGGCCTTTAGTGTAGTTATGCCCGCACTGGAAATGGCACAGGAAACTGGCAAGCTCCTTGCCTGGCGAAAAAAAGAAGGTGAGCCTGTCCTCAAGGGAGAGCCCCTTCTTGAGATCGAGACCGACAAAGCAGTCGTAGAAGTGGAGGCTCCTGCTGATGGTATCCTCGCCGGAATCAAAGCGGCCGAAGGCGCCGAGATCCCTGTCGGACAAACCATCGCATGGATCGTTGCTCCCGGCGAACAGCCTCCTGCTGATGCTCCTGTACAGGCGCCTCAGGCTCGCGCCAGTTCTGCCCTCAAAATTGAGTCCTCGCCCGTTGTGCCATCCGCAGCCACTGAGTCGAGCGACTCGCGCACGAAAATTTCTCCCAGGGCTCGCCGCCTCGCCAAAGAATTAGGCGTCGACCTCGCCTCGGTGCGCGGTTCCGGCCCCGGCGGAGAGATTCTTGCCACGGATATTCAGTCTGTTTCTGACGCCCGCGCCACCATTGGCACGGCGTTGTCTAACGACCACCTCGAAGTCCCCAGCACTCTCGGCCGATTGATGGCTGAGCGCACTTCCCAGAGCTGGACGACGGTGCCCCATTTTTTCGTCACGCGCCGGATCGATGCTACTATGCTCAATGCCTACCGCGATTCAATCGTAGATGACATTGAACGCACGCACTCCGTTCGCGTCACGCATACAGATCTTTTAATTGCGATTGTCGCCCGCGTACTGAAAGAGCATCCGCGCTTGAACGCCAGTTGGACATCCCAGGGGATTCGCCTCCACAATCACGTCAACATGGGCGTAGCCATCGCGGTGAACGACGGCGTGGTTGCCGCCGTGGTTGCCAATGCCCATACCGCCAACATCGTTGAGATTGCAATCCGCCGCCGAGACATCGCCGATCGCGCGCGGGCCGGAAAGTTGCATCCCTCCGACATATCTGATGCGACCTTTACCCTCAGCAATCTTGGAATGTACAAAGTGGATGCGTTCTCGGCCATCATCACGCCTCCCCAGGCCGCGATTCTCGCCGTGGGCGCAATTGTTGATTCTGTCGTGCCAATCGACGGCAGTCCCGCTGTGCGGCCCATGATGAGTCTGACCGTTTCTTGCGATCACCGTGTGGCCGATGGTGCCCGGGCCGCGCAGTTCATGGCAGGCTTGGCCGACGCGCTGCAGTATCCTTCGAAAATCATCGCCGCTTGAGAAGCTCCGCAAAGGTTCAGCTCTCTTCCGGAATTGCTGCGCCGGCAAGAGCCTGTAATCGGATCTCAGGACTTACCGGAGCCCGGGTGATTGGGATCAATGGTTCGCCTGAGAAACGTACCGCTGACGTCAAAAGAGTCGGACTGAACTGTCAAAACCGTCGGACACTTCCATCTCCTCATCCTTCCTCCCTGTGCAATCTCGATGCCTCGTCCAGTGCTCGCTATGAGGCAATTGCTTTACCTATCTGTGGTTAAGCGTTCTTTCCGGTTCAGGTTCAGCACCCCGGGCGGAACGACATGTACATCGGAAGTCTTACCGCGCTTGGCCCCCAAAATGCCAATTCATTGGGGAGCCGTGAAAACAAAATCTGAGGCACTCGTCGGCGGTTCCGATCCGCCAACGGAGGAGATATGAAGCTCATTCGTTATATGCCATTCGTGTCGATTGTCTTTTGTCTGCTCGCAGTTGTTGCTGCCGCAGACTCGAATAAGAAGGGTAAGGTCACATTTCCAGACCACGTCATGGTTTCGGGTACGCAACTTGAGCCGGGTGAATATCTTGTCCGGTGGAATGAGGGCGGCCCCGATTCACAAATCACATTTCTGCATGATGGTAAGCAAGTAACCTCGGCGATTGCCAACGTGGTCCAGCAGAAGAATCCAAACAACTCTTTTACTACTAACTTGGATGACCACGGTTCACGGGTGTTGAAGCAGATTGCCTTTTCAGACGTGATCTTGGTGTTCACACCGGGCGAAACATCCGCGCCCGAGTGACGACATACGTTGCCGGCTGCATCAAATGTCAACGATTCGGGCGGATGTTCAACTGATCCTTATTTACCTTGCCCGAACCGCTTTCAACTAACAGGTTTCACTAAATCCCTGCCGCTAATCGGCTGAAGTGCCAACCGGCATAGGGAAGCGAGGAAGGCCGCTGGATTCGGAAACTCAAGCTTGCAGTTCAGATAACCATCCGAACTTACAGTCAGCGATCCGATCCAGCACTTCCATCCATTCAAAGGCGCTATGAAATCCCCGCCAAATGGATCCGTTACTCTCATATCGGTCATCTTCGTACTGTGGTTGTTTGCCATTCCGGCGTCAGCAAGACTGAATCAGCAAACGGGGGAGGAGCAGGCTGTGGATTCCGCTCCGCAGTCGGCGCAATACTCATTGTCGATTGACGTGCCCCTTGTTGTACTCGACGTGCTTGTAACTGACGAAGACGGCAATGTCTTGAACGGGCTGAAGAAAGAGAATTTCCGGATCCTGGATGAGGGCAAGCCTCAATTCGTTCGCGACTTTGCGCCGACAAGCGCCCCCATCACGATCGTAATTTTGATGGAATACGGCGGCATCGCCTACGACTATTTTGCTTACAAGGCCGCGTATTGGGGAACCGAGTTCTTGGATTATCTGCAGCAAGATGACTGGGTGGCCCTCGTTACTTATGACATCAAACCGACGGTAAGACTGGACTTTACCAAAATCAAACCGGCCGTCGAGCAAGCATTGCGAGACTTGCCCTATCCCGGATTCCGTGAAGCCAACATGTTCGATGCAATCGCCGATACCCTCGATCGCCTGGCCGAGGTCAAAGGAAAAAAGTCCATCTTCCTCATCACTTCTGGTGCGAATACCTTCAGCCGTACGAATTTGTACGAACTTTACGAAAAGCTGCAAGAAGCGAATACAACGATGTTTTGCATGGGCATCGCTGAGCAGGAATACATGATGGCCGAGTTGCGCGGGAGAGGCTCTTACCTCGAATACCTGAAAATGAAAAATCAACTGCAATCCTTCGCGACGAAAACCGGCGGATTTGCCTGGTTCCCGCGCTTCCAGGGCGAACTCCCGGATCTGTTTCGAAGTGTCGGTGGAACCTTGCGTAATCAATATTCAATCAGCTTTGCGCCCGAGAAGGCATCTCGGGACGGCCGGTACCACAAGCTCAAGATTGAGGTCATTGGAACTGATGGACTACCACTGCGAGTCAAAGACGAAAAGGGAACGTATCGCAAGGTGACAGCTTATGCGCGAGAAGGATACATCGCGCCAACCTCGTCTCGGGAATAGCTAAGCGCTGGTCGATGCAAACGGTGCGCAGGAGGCAGCCTCATGAAACAATTACTAAGGCGCGGAGTTGCACTGGGATTGTGCTGCACCCTCTCAGGTTTTTCCATTCCGGCGGGTTCCTCGCAGTCTAAGGCAGAATCGGCAAATACTATCCCGCTTCGCGAGTACTTGCAGAAGTCTTATTTGGAATTATTTGAGATAGCTCCCCAGGTTAGCTTCCGTTCGGCGGAAATCGCGAAGCAGCGCGATGCATTCCAAAAGGCAAGGAATTCGTGCGTCAACAAATTCAAGGACCGCGTGCGGGACTACGACAAGCAGCTCGACAAAGAGAGATCTGAGCTGAAGCAATCGACTGCAAAACTGAGCAAGTCGCAGCGTAAAGAAGCGCATTGCACAATTCAAAACATCGACTTGCTGAAGAGTGAGGCGGACGTACTCGCCCGGCAGGCTATTCCAACCGCGTACGACAACCTGAATGCAAAACTAGATGTAATTGAACGCTGGCCTGCTTTTCACCGGCAGATCCAGCAGGAACTGGCTGACGGTTCTTATACCGCCAGGCGATGGGGAGATGTGCAGGACATCGGATTTCGTGAGATCGCACCGGACCAACAGGACGATATCACACGAGGGCAGCAGGCAATCGAGGAGATGAAACGTGCACATTTACTCCCGCCTGAGTTACAGGAGAAGTCGATTCAGGATTACGTGAATACCGTCGCTCAAAGAATCGCTGGCCGCTCCGACCTAAAGGTGCCGCTACATGTGGTCGTTCTGGAGTCCAGGGAAATCAATGCGTTTGCGTTGCCGGGAGGTTTTCTGTTTATTGAACGCGGATTGCTCGAAGCGGCCGATGATGAATCCGAACTGGCAGGCGTCTTGGCGCATGAGGTGTCCCATGATGTCGCGAGGCACAGCAGTAAGCTCATGAAGCGTGCGACCATTGCAGGAATTTTCTATCAGGCTGCACAGCTTGCCGCCATCGTGCTGACTGGCGGTATCGCCGGTATTGGTACCGCTTACGCTCTGCAGTACGGATTTTACGGGTTGGGCATGGTGCTCGATCTGAAGCTGCTGGGCGTGAGCCGCGAATATGAGATGCAGGCCGACCAGCTAGGTGTGCAGTACGCCTGGAATGCCGGATATGATCCCACCGGATTCACTCGCTTTTTCGACAAGATTGCAACGCGTGAAGGATACGTAAAGGGAGTGAGCTGGTTTAGAACGCATCCCGCATTTTACGAACGCATGGTGCAGACTCAGCGTGAAATAGCATTCTTGCCGGTTAAGCCGGATGCCATTGTCCAAACCACAGAATTCGAAGACATGAAGAAGATGCTCGCTCCCATCGCCGCCAAGGCGGATAGAGAAGAGATCGGAAAGCCGAGTCTGTTGATTACCCGCGAAGAGGGATGTGAACCTCCGAAGAAGCTTGAGTACAAGCCAGGAGCACCGATTGAGCAAGTCTGTGAGCAACCCGGCCAATAAAAACTCGGAGTGCCCATCCTTGAAGGCAGCGTATGGTCGGTCGCCTCAGGGTTCTCAACCTCCGCGACCGGCGGTAGTGAAGGAGCATACAACCTTCGTTTTTCTTATCGTATTGACGGGAATCGCACTCTGCTTCAGCTACGTCCTCATTGCCCCATTCCTCCGGGCTATCGTCTTCTCCGCCGTGTTAGTCATGGTCTTCTATCCGGTGTATATCCACACTGCGCGGTTGATCCGAAATCGGAACACGGCGGCAGCTCTCGCCACCACCGTCCTGATCATGGTGATCGCTTCGGCCTCCATTTTCCTTGGTCGGGCACTCATTGCTGGCCTTTATGGCATCTATGGATCACTGACGGGGGTTCGCACAGGGAATGAGCGCTTCAGCGTTGTGTTCTTTCAGTTCTTAGATCAGGCAATAGCATGGATTAATCGTTATTCTCCAGTCGCAGTTCCTGACTTGCAGGCTGCGATCTCGAGTCAACTGGAAAAAGCTGTTTCAGCGCTTCTTGCCATCTCTGCCGGATTGGTCCAAAGCCTGTCCGCTTTCGGCTTTCATGCGTTCATCGCAATCGTGGTGACGTTTTTCTTGTTTCGAGACGGCAGATCTATGTTGCGTCGCATAAGTGTGATACTCCCGTTGAAGCCACATCAGACACAGAGGCTGTTCACGCGTGTAAAAGACACGCTCGATGCAATCGTGTATGGAACCCTTGCGATGGCTACAATGCAAGGAGCCCTGACCGGCGTGGCTTTTTGGTTCCTTGGCCTGACCTCGCCTGTCCTTTGGGGACTAATCGCCACTCTTCTCGCCGTATTGCCAATTGTGGGCACGGCTTGTGTCTGGGGACCGGCAGCCTGCCTGTTGTTCTTCAGCGGGGATTGGATTAAGGGTATCATTTTAGTTATATGGGGTCTGGTCGTTGTGCATCCCGTCGATAACATCCTGAGACCGTACCTGATTGGCAGTCGCATCAAAGTTTCGGTTCTTTATGTCTTCTTTGCTGTGGTGGGCGGATTGAAGGCGTTTGGCTTGCTGGGATTATTTATCGGACCTCTGATACTCGCAGTTACTGTGGCTCTGCTCACGTTTGTCAGAGAAGAAAGGCACGCCGGCCGATGGAACTCCTCACCGCCTTTCGCGGCGGGGGAAGAAACATTCCACGGAATGAGTGCACCAATTGCACGCACTTAATTCGGGATCATCATGGCCCCGCAGGGCGTGTTCAGCGAAATCTGACGGTGAGGCCTGATGTGTGCCCTATGACGTCGCCAGAAATTGTCCCCGCCAAAATACCGCTAGCGGTTTCGAAAGAAACGTATATTGCTGCATTCTCCGGTATTGCCATCGCGGTACACATGGTACTTCGTTACATGGGTCACTTGCCTGCTGCGCCTTCCGTCGTGCCTCTGTTTGCGGTTTTGGCCATTGGCGGAGTTCCGATCCTCATCACTCTGGCCAGGAAGCTGTGGGCGCGGGAGTTCGGATCGGACTTGCTGGCGGGAGTTTCTATTCTGGCTTCGGTGCTGCTCGGTCAGTACCTCGTGGGTGCCATCATTGTTCTCATGCTGTCGGGAGGTACGGCCCTCGAGCAATTTGCGACGCGCCGCGCGTCGTCTGTCTTGGACGCGCTTGCCAAGCGCATGCCGCTGGTTGCGCATCGAAAACGGGGAGCATCGGTCGAGAGCGTCAAACTCGATCAGGTTCACATCGGCGATACGATCCTGGTTCTTCCCCATGAAATCTGCCCTGTGGATGGAGTCGTTCTGGAAGGCCGCGGCGTCATGGATGAGTCTTACTTGACCGGCGAGCCATTCGAGATTTCCAAAACACCAGGAGCCAACGTCCTCTCAGGGGCGATCAACGGTGACCTGGCCCTCGTCATCGAGGCCAAGGCCCTGGCCGTCGATTCGCGTTACGCCAAGATCATGCAGGTGATGGAGCAGAGTCAGGATAAGCGGCCGCAACTGCGCCGCATCGGCGACCGCTTGGGCGGATGGTATACCCCGCTCGCGGTGGGCATCGCCGCAGCAACGTGGCTTGTCAGCGGCGACCCGATGCGTTTTCTGGCGGTCGTCGTGATCGCTACACCGTGTCCACTCATCTTGGCCATTCCGGTTGCAGTGATTGGAGCAATTTCTTTATCGGCAAAACACAGCATCATCATCAAGAATCCTGCTGCGTTGGAACAGATCACCACCTGCCGCACCCTGATCTTTGATAAGACAGGAACATTGACCTACGGCAAGCCACAGATGACCGAGTTGCTGCCCGGCCCAGAATTCACCCGCGAACAGATATTGCAGCTGACCGCCAGTCTCGAACAGTTTTCCAAACACCCCCTTGCCTCGGCGGTTATGAAAGCGGCTGCCGATGTGAACATCGCCTTAGTCGACGTCAGCCAGATACAGGAAAAACCAGGCGAAGGGCTGATAGGGGTGGTGGAAGGCAGGCAAATTCGAATTACGGGAAGAGGTAAAGTCGAGGCCAGCTTCGCAGCATTTCTGCCTCCGCTCGTGTCTGGTTTGGAGTGTCTCGTCTTCATTGATGAACAGTATGCTGGTGCTCTTCGCTTCCATGACGCACCGCGGCAGGACACAAAGCCGTTTGTGCACCACCTGAGTCCACGTCACCAGGTGAACCGAGTTCTTCTTGTATCCGGAGATCGCGAGTCCGAAGTACGCTATCTGGCCCAGGAAGTCGGCATCAACGAAGTACACGCCGGACAAGCCCCGGAACAGAAGGTCGCCATTGTCGAGCAGGAGACGCGGCAGGCTCGTACATTGTTTATTGGGGACGGAATCAACGACGCTCCGGCGCTTATGACGGCAACCGTGGGCGTAGCCTTTGGTCCCAACAGTGACATTACCTCCGAAGCAGCCGATGCGGTTATCCTCACGACTTCTCTGAGCAAGGTGGACGAATTGATCCATATCAGCCATCGCATGCGTTCCATTGCACTGCAGAGTGCGCTCGGTGGGATGGCAGCGAGTTTTCTGGGGATGATTGCCGCCGCACTCGGTTACCTGCCCGCCCTCGAAGGAGCCATTCTGCAGGAGGTCATCGATTTCGCGGCGGTGGTGAATGCCGTCCGTGTAGCACTACCGAGCAAGAATTTAGCAGATTTCTAACCTCATATTTGATCCCCAACATGAATAAGCAACGTCGCTAATCCACGCCGATGTGTGCCGGGGGAGCGGCAACCTCCCTGACTGGAGTGTCGCTGTGTGTATCAGGATAGACTGCATCGATAAAACCTGCTTTGTCTTATAGGGGAGGGATCGTCCGGTCTCTTGCTCCGTCGTATAGTCATCGGGGCAGGCCATAGATCGACACCCCGGACGAGCTTTGATTTTCATTCCTTGGGCAGCCCGGGGAACTGGTGAGGAACCTCACGATCCAATCTAAATGTTCCTGAAGGAACACATCGTCATCACAGGTATGGGTGCACGTAAGCGTCATGACAGGTAAGCGCATGAAAACAAGGGGGAAAGAGGTGCGTCCTCGGCAGGGGAGGATTGGCGATCTGCACGCACCGGTGAAAGAGGAGGTATTTTTGCTGGCGGATGAGAAGTCGGGGGTGGGGTTCCATTTTCAATTATCGTTATCCCAAGCTGGCCCCGCAGATCGATTGTTTGCGGCTTCCCCGGAATGGGAGAGAAAACGGGGTACGTCCCGTGGACGCGTAGCGGTTCAGGTTTGCGGGTTGGTGGGGTCGACGGCGGCGAGTCCGGCGGGGTCGGGGGAAATCCAGCGTCCCTGTAGCGGCGGTACATGAAATCGATAAGACTGCCGGTCTGGTTCTCATTATCATCTATCCCATCCTTCGAAAACTACGCAAGAGCGGGGCACCCGCAGTAAATGAGGCGGGCGGCGATTCAAACCCCGGGCCACCCGTCCTCAGATCGCCCACGGCGACACCTTTCACAATGAGCGCCGCCTTGATTTAGGGGCAGATTGGGTGATGGCGAATCCGCCGTTTAACGATAGCGACTGGAATGATAAGTGCGCTTGGAGTGGGCCAGCAAAACATCCAATTCAAATTCGCTCGCTTACGGGACTTGGCAGACAGTTTCGGGCCAGGACGAAGCATCAGCTTCAAAATCAGAGAATATTCCGTATTCGACCTTGAGGAACGGGACTCCGACTCCTGACATTTTAAGTTGTGTTGTGAAGCAGAAGGAATCAATGCGCCTCGAAGCGCACTTCACGAAACACCATGCTGCTCGTGGCCTCCTGCAGGTAGGTGGCGGCGCCGAACATGAGGCCACGGTCTTCCTGAAACTGGTGATGCCCGCGATAACCGGAAGCCATCAGTCGACCGTCGATCCAAAGGCTAGCCGTTCGAGTCAGATGGTCGTACCGCATTTCGTACGTGTGCGGGTGATCCACATCCCCCACTCCAACAAACTCAATTTTTTTGGCAAATTCATAGTTGGGAGAGATTTGACTGGTGAGGACAACGAAATACTTGTTGCCTTCCTGCAGGAAGGCCATATCGAACCGGGGCGCTCCGTTGTCAGCGCCCAGATCAATGTCTGAGGATCCTCCCCCTCTCTCCAGAGCACAGACGCAGGTGAGTCTCCAATCCCTCTGCAGGACAAATTCCTTCTCGGCACTGCTCAATTTGCGATAGTAAAAATTCTGGTCATCGGTGATCAGTTTCCAGCGATCGAAGCCGTTATTTTCGCGATTGCGCATAACGTGGGTGTAGTGACCGTCAGCCCGACTCAGCTTGAATCCTTCGTCAATCGGATCGATTGCTCCGTTTTTCTCGATGAGAATCGAATGAATGGGAGCTGCCTTCGTCGTCGTCCCGTGTGCTCCCGCAGTTTTCATTCCGTAAAAGCGAGAAGCGACAAAGGAGATCAACAAGACGGCTGCGACCGCCGCACCTAGACCGAAGGTTCGCCTCCGGGACTCCGACCGGACTCGGGTGCCAGCGTCACTCGTCGGCGGAAACGATCCTTCCGGATTTGGTTTCGATTCTACCGGTACGTCGGTGCCGGCAGGCGCGGAGATTACCGGGAGTGTAATCCGGTACCCCCTCCCGCGATGGGTCTCGATCACTTCGTCCCCGAGAGCCTTGCGCAAGACAGAGATGTTTCTGGCCAGACTTCCGTCGCCCACGTAACTGTCCGGCCACACGCGAGTGATCAAATCCTGCTTGTCCACGACTCTGCCGGCTGCCTCCACAAGAACCAGTAACGTGTCGAATTCTTTTGGAGTCAGTGGGATGCTTTGCCCCTCCCGGCTCAACCGCCGCTGCGCCGGATCCAGACGGTATGAAAGGAACATGAACACGGATGTGTGTATGTCACGCATGGAAGCATCACAGATTCGCGTTTTAAAAAAACTTTAAGGCTGCGGTAAAGACAGCATGGAGTGCAATTCAGTAGATTCGCCCCGACTGCCAGTGGTCACCGGTCCCCCGCCGGCGAAACGACGCAGCCCACGCACGAGGATTCTAGCCTTGGCCGCAAGCCACGGCAATGGCACCCGTGTCGCATTCCGCGCCAAGGAGAGTATGCAATGTCTTGCACATGCTTGAGCCCCTGGAATCTGATTTCATTTTCCCGCCACCAAAGCCGCGCCGCGCACTGGAAGATGTTCTGCGCAGTGCTCTCGCTTCTCCTGACGTGTGCAGTCGGTTCACCGGCGCAGACGTTTACCAGACTCCTGAGCTTTGACGCGACCAATGGGGCCTATCCCTATTACGTCTATCTCATACAGGGCGTCAATGGCCAACTCTACGGCACGACCTATGGCGGCGGAGCCAATTCCAGCGGCACCGTTTTTGAAATCACGACCGGGGGGGGCATCACCACCCTTTACAGTTTCTGCACCCTGAGTAATTGCACGGATGGGGCCGAACCCGCTGGCGGCCTAGTGCTGGCCACGAATGGAAATTTTTACGGCACGACGGTGAACGGCGGCACTAGCAATCAAGGAACTGTCTTTGAAATTACTCCGGCGGGCAAATTGACCACGCTCCATAGTTTCAGCGGAACCGATGGCGCAAATCCCTACGTCGGTCTCATTCAGGCCACTAACGGAAATTTCTACGGCACCACTACGGGAGGCGGAGCCGGGTTCGGCACTCTGTTCGAAATCACACCGGCCGGCAAGCTAACCACGCTTCACAGTTTCAACGGTTCCGACGGCCAATACCCAGACGCTCGCCTCGTGCAGGGCTCCAGCGGGCTTCTCTACGGAACAACTTACGGCAGCGGCAATGCCTTCGACATGACCCTTATTGGGAAGTTCACAAATCTGGTGCCTGCCCTTGGAGACGGTCCGACCGGCGCCCTGATTCAGGCTACGAATGGAAATTTCTATGGCACCTCTACCTCCGGCGGGACAAATGGCGCAGGCACTGTCTATGAAATGACGCCCGGGGGCAAAGTGACGACCCTCTATTCTTTTTGTTCGCTGGCCAGCTGCGCCGACGGGGAGACTCCATGGGCAGGCGTGATTCAGGCCAATGACGGGAATCTCTATGGCACGACTTCGGCGGGAGGGATCAATGGTGGCGGCACCGTTTTCCAACTCACTCTGAACGGCACGCTAACCACGCTCTACAACTTCTGCGAGCAAACCAATTGCGCCGATGGCACCACTCCCTATGAAGGCCTGGTCCAAAATACCAACGGCATTCTCTACGGCACGACTCATCTCGGCGGCACGTCGGGCTTTGGTGTGATCTATAGCGAATCGGTGCCCGGTCTGACTCCCTTCGTCACAGCGACGCCCGTTTCAGGCAAAGTAGCGGCGAAGGTGACCGTTCTCGGAACCAACCTAACCGGAGCCACAGCCGTGAGCTTCAACGGCACGGCCGCGACGTTCACGGTCGCATCTGGTGGAGCGTCGATCAACACCACCGTACCTGCCGGTGCTACGACGGGTCCGATCAAAGTCACAACGCCCGGCGGAACTCTCGCCACCATTGGATCGTTCAAGGTGACCCCACAGCTTCAAACATTCTCTCCGCCCAGCGGACCGGTGGGAACTGTCGTCACCATCACCGGAGTCAGCCTGATACAAACGAAATCGGTCACATTCGGGGGAGTGAAGGCGGCGAGCTTCACCGTGAACTCCGACACGCAGGTGACAGCCACTGTACCAACGGGCGCGAAGACCGGGAAAATCGTGATCACAACGCCCGGTGGGAACGCGTCCAGCGCTACCAGTTTCACGGTGACGACGTAAAGTGTTGGGTGATGTTGATCCTTGGCGGTTGTCCCCACGACCGGGCTACCCTATGGAAGTTGTGTTGCGAGGCTGACAACCGTCTCAGCGATGAAAACAGCGAGCGTGCTTGAGAAGTTCAGAGGAGTACCGTTGTTTGCGGCTTCAGACCCTAATTTGAGCGATCACCAGCAACAGCAAGCCGCTGATCAACGCCAAGACGAACATGCTGCCGCTGATCGAGTTCGCACACGCGCGGAGTATTTCAGCCGTCTTCGGATCACCCTCGCCGCTCTGGAGCTAGGACAGAACCCCGACGGATCGACGAAACTTAGCGGGTTGTTCATCACATACGCGTAGCGGAATAGGACATGGTCGGTGTGGCGTTTTGATTGAAGCTGGACACCATCCGCATCGAGTCCAGCCAATCGGGATGAATATAGGATGGAGGATTGTTGGGATAGTAGAGAGCATATCCGCCGCCCGGGAGCGGCGCCTCCGCATTCACCAAGCTCTGATTGGCCGTGGTTGCCAGCGCTGCCCCACGCAAAAGCCAACATCGCCGGGTAGTGATTGGCACCAGGCGACGGCGGCCTGGTGGTTCACATCCGGGTTGTGCTTCGGAGAGCGAACACTTCATCCGGCGAACCATAGCCGCGACGGTAGGCGGGTTCGCAGACTTCATACGGCTTCAATTCACTCCATCGCCATTCGCTACAGGCAGGCGGGAAGTCGCATGAACAGTAGAGGATCCATCCCGACATGGCGTTTTGTGTAATTGGCACGAGGTAAGACCCGTTGCCATAGGGACTCGATCCTGGCAGATATCGAGTGCGGCATTTCGGGCACTCCAGACAATGACGAACACGCAGCATGAAATGTTCAAAGTACGCTTCGGATCAGGATGGGCGAACGCACAGCGTCCCGAGTCCGGTGGCAACTCAGGAGGCATGCGGCGTTCCACCGACACAACAATTACCGGACAGAAGCAGGCGAACAGGGTTGGGTTACGCAAGTGCGTGCGGTCGAGTCAGGGAAATCGACGCGAGCATTGCACTTGCGCAACCGGGAACGATCCTATTATCGGGCGAATGGGCCGGGGCCGAATCTTCGAGCAGGCATTTTGCCGACATTCGCAGGCAAGGTGATTTTCGGGTGTGTGCGCGCGACATCGGCCATCGACTTGCCGATGCTTTGGTTCACTGGAGTGGCCAAGAAGGCGTGGATGTTGCCCGCGTCTGGCCCGGTGAGTACGGTTGCCATGCCTGAGATTTGTCCACGGTCATTGATCCTGTTAGCCATGGTTGCGTAGAGGTTGGAGTCTGCCGGGAACAGGGTGTTGAGGTCGGTCATCACGCCGTCCTGCCAGATGAAGGCGTGGGACCAGTCGAAGTTGGAGTCCCAGGTACTTCCCACGACTTGGCCCTCGTTGTTGATGCCGCTGGCCAGGGAGCCAAAATCTCCCGGCAGAGTGCCGAGGCTGGTGATTTGGTAAGGGTTCTGCCAGAGAGCGGCATAGACTGTGGAGCCATCAGAACTGAAGACTTCGCCCACAACCTGGCCTTTGTCGTTGATGTCCCAGGCCAAATTGCTGCCCTGCACGCCAAGGTCGGGAAGGGCAGTGGGAGTGCCGTTTTGCCACAGCACGGCGTAGTTATCCGCGGTGCAGTTTCCGGTGAAGCCTACGGCTTGGCCGTGATCGTTGATGGCGAATGCGATCGCGTCGGGATCGGTGCCCACGGGCGGAAGAACCTGTTGAACTTTGCCATTTTCCCACAACACTCCCAGCACAACTCGATTATTGGTGGTGCCGGCCGGGCATGTGGAATCGACAGCACCGTTTTCCGCAAATCCAACGATTTGTCCCCGCTTGTTGAGCCCACTCGCCTGGCCGTTATTTCCACCGAGGGTCGGGAGAGCGCGCATGTGAGGAAACTGCCAAAGAAACGGGCGACATGTCAGGTGCGTGCCGAAGCCGCAAACATCTTCGCCGTTCGGGTCGGGGACCTTGGTTTCGGAATAACCTACGATCTGGCCGAAGTCGTTGATCTCGCCCCAGTTCATCCAACTGTTCTGACCTCCGAGCGTGCCGAGATCAATTTTGATTCCGTTGATGCCTAACACGGCGCGTCCGTTGAGAAGTTGACCGGACAAGCTATCCTGCTGGCCGGGCACCACGTTCCCGGCCATGATTTCCGTCCAGCCCTGGCTGTTGACAGACATGGCACAACCCAGATTGTCACTCCCCAGCGTGCCCAAGTCAGTGACCTTGTAGCTCGTTTGCGCGACGGCCCGGCCGAAGCAAGCCAGAACCAAAGCCGTGATCCACAGGATTCCGAAATTCCGCAGCCTTCTTAGCGTACCCATTTCTCCTCATTCCTCCGGTCAACGTCACTGTGTTGAGATGCCGGCGATTGACGTCCGCCATCTCTCAGCGCTTACCGGTTGTGTGCAGTCAGAGCCGGAGCATGTAGAGTTCCAGCGGGAGAACAATTACGCGGTACAACCGGGCAGCGATTTCGAATTGAGCAGCATAGTGACGAATGAACAATGTCCCGGGACGATCTGGAAAGGATCAATCGGGCGTTTTCTCCACCTTTTCATACGCACACTGGTAAGAAATTACGAAACCCGGGAAGTTCAGACAGCCCAGGAACCTGAGCCACGATTTTCGATTGACTTTTAGTTTCATTACATACATACTGGTTGGTATGTTAGATACTCACGACGGGAAGAGAAGGTCGCGCAATCCAGAACGGACACGAGAGCGCCTGCTGCAGGCGGCCTTTCGAGAGGTCTACAGATCAGGATTTCAGGGCGCCAGTATCGATACAATCCTGGCGGCCACCAATGTCACCAAAGGGGCGCTGTATCACCACTTCGACAGTAAGGAGTCTCTGGGATATGCCGTTGTCGAAGAGATCATCGCGAAGCAGACCCGGGAGAAATGGTTGCGTCCTCTGAGTGGCAAGGGAGATCCGCTACAGATCTTGAGCGGAATTGTCGAGAGGACATCGGTTCGGCGGGAAGACGTGGAGGGCGGCTGTCCCTTGCTGAATTTAGCGCAGGAGATGTCTCCGCTGGACGAAAAGTTCCGCAAGCGGCTGGAGAACATCTTTAGCGCCTGGCAAGCCGGGATCGCCGCGGCCTTGCGCAGAGGGCAGTCTCAAGGCACAGTCCGCCGCGACCTGGTTCCCGAAGAAATTGCCGGTTTTCTGGTGGCGATGTATGAGGGCTACGCCGCGTTAGCAAAGAATGCGCAAGATCCGAAAGTGTGGAATGTTGGAATCAGAAATATCGTGGGCTGGTTGAAGTCGCTTCGTGCGGCGCGCAAGCCGAAGAGAATGCTGATCGCACCGGCTCTGGCCCGCAAGGCTGGGACGGTTACGGATTAGCCGCTTCGCCCTGAGGATAGAGGAGGGCAATCGGGCGAAGCGTTTCCGACGATACCACGAAAGGAGAGGGAACCATGACAAAGGTCTCAATGTTGCGCAGGAACCTGCTCGCAACCGGAGCTTGTGCTCTGGTTGGTGCCGTCAGCTTGCCGCGCTCCGCGAGCGCCAGTGCATTCGGAGGGCGGAACTTAACGACCGAGGAGATAGTCCGGAAGTGGTACGCAGCCTGGGAGCAGAAAGACTGGGGACCGGTGGACAGCCTGCTTGCTGACAACTTCACATTTACGAGCGCAGCGGGCGACGATCACATCGGCAAGAGCACTTTCAAAGAGCGATGCTGGAAGACACAGATCAACTTCATCGGGCATTTTGACCTGGAGCGCGTTGCCGCTGGCAGGCAGGATGCATTTGTGAAATATCTTTGCTACACCAAGGACGGCAAATCGTTCCGGAACGTGGAGTATCTCCGAATAAAGAACGCACAACTGGAGTCTCTGGAGTGTTATTTCGGCGCAGAATCCAGCTTTCCGTCTGCGGTGAGCACAGGGCAGAAATAATGCAGGAGCGCTAATCCGGGCGCTGAGCTCTACGAACGAATCGACGATTGCGATGAACAGAGGAGAATGGCCCTGTTCAGCACAGAAACTGTTTTTCAAGAAAGCAAGAGGTCCGATCATGAGTGCACGCCAGAATCAGGACCAGAACGCCAGCACACATGACACGTTCGTTCAACTGATGGAGCAAAGCGATGGAGACGTTTCAGCCGTTGCACTCATGCCAAATCCAATATGTTCCGTCAATGGGAAAGGGGCTCTGTCTTTTAAGTCGGCGAAAAGCGATCTTCGTGAAGCAGCGGATACATCGCTGCCCCTGACGACCGGAGTTGATGCTGCCTACCTCATCCGAGTTCTCCGACTGGGGGAGATAGCGAGACAACAGGCGCCCCGAATAGCGTTTAAGGCAAAGGGTAAAATCCTGTTCCTGGAGTTAGCCGACATCGTGGCCGTGCAAGCCGAAGGTAATTACGTTTGGTTGCGGCCCAATCCTTATTTGCTGCGCGAGTGCCTGTCCTCGATGGCGGAAAAACTCAAGCCCTACGGATTTATTCGCATCCACCGCTCGGTCGTCGTGAATAGTTCGGCGGTCGAAGAGATCCAGCCGTTACCCACGGGAGAGTATAGGCTCCGGGTAAAGGGTGGAAAGGATTACCTAGTAACGCGTACGTACAAAGATAACCTCAGGGATCTGGCTCAACTGTGGGTGGGCTCACAACGTTTTGCTGGGTAACCAGGAGCCAAGTTTCAACTGATTGTTCCTCGTAGTGTTCCCCACTGTCAGCCGAGGACTTGCCGACCCTCGTTGGGCAAGAGCAGCAAAACCCTCTATCTCGTTTCCGGTTTTCACAAGGAGCGCATCGCCAATGCCAGAGCGCAATCGTTCGGTACTGCGCGCTCCGCACGGAGCGGGGGCGGCATCATAACGCCATGCGGGGGCGGCATCATAACGCCATGCTCAAATCTCGTTTGCCGGAAATTTAGTTGAAGCCGCGAGCTTCTTGCCTCCGAGGCGGAATACGGTTGCCCGGATTTGCCCAGCAGGGCAAATGACTATTGACTTACCACCTAGAATGGGTGCAACGCTTCTGGCCGATCCAACGGTGGATCTTGCTCTGGGGAACAACGGTGGAACCCACTCTTACTGAACTTCTCGCCTCTGCTGACGGCGGAGATGAATCGGCTGCCAATGCATTGTTTAGTGCGTTGTATTCGGAACTGCACCGGGTGGCCAAGCGTGAACTGGCTCGGCAGGGCGTTCCCGTGAGTCTCAGCGCCACCACTCTTCTGCATCAGGCCTATATCGATATTGCGGCCAACGATAAGGCTGCCTTCCCCGATCGGGGCAGATTCATGGCCTATGCCTCGCGGGTGATGAGAGGCCTGATCATCGATCATGCTCGCAACCGGAGCGCTCAGAAGCGCGGCGGACAGTTTCACATTACTTCAACGACCTCGGCGCTCGAACAACCCGCTGATGAGCGCGAACTCGTGCGTATTGGCGAAGCGCTCGACGAGCTTGCAAAAGTCGATGCCCCACTTGCGGAGATTGTGGATATGAAATTTTTCTGCGGTTTCACGTTTTCCGAAATTGCGGTCATGAAAGGTATTTCCGAGCGCACGGCACAACGGCAATGGGAGAAAGCCCGCATCTATCTGCATCGCAGAATTTCCATGGATCTGGAGGCTTGAAGCGCCATGTCCGCTCTGAGTCCAGAGCGCTGGAAAGAGGTGAGTCCGTACCTCGACGAGTTACTGTCTTTGCCGGAAGACGATCGCGCAAGCTGGATGAAAACATTTCGCGCGCAGAGGCCTGATCTGGCCGACCTTCTTGAAGAACTCGTAGAAGAGCACCGGGCTTTGGCCGAAAAGCAATTTCTTGAACGTTCACCTGTGCCGAAAAGTGACGAGTCATCGTTGGTCGGCCAGAAGATAGGCGCATACACGCTGATCTCGCCCATCGGACGTGGAGGCATGGGCAGTGTCTGGCTAGCCGAGCGCAATGATGGGAGATTCGAGCGGCGCGTCGCGGTCAAATTTTTGAACTTTTCTGTGGCGGCAAACGGAGGAGCGGAGCGATTCAAGCGCGAAGGAAGAATTCTCGGTCAATTGACACATCCCAACATTGCGGAACTGATCGATGCGGGCCTGACTGGCAGCGGGGAACCGTATCTGGTTCTGGAAAACGTCGAAGGAGAACAAATTGACGAGTTCTGCGATCGCCGTAAATTGGACGTAGATGCGCGCGTCAGGCTCTTCCTCGATGTTCTCAGCGCCATCGCTCATGCCCATGCCAACCTGGTGGTTCATCGCGACCTCAAACCCTCGAACGTATTGGTGAGAAAAGATGGGCAAGTCAAGCTGCTGGATTTTGGAATCGCCAAGCTGCTGGCTGATGACACTGATCAGGGTAAGCTAACGCAGCTGACCATGGAAGGTAGCGGGGCTTTGACCCCCCAATTCGCCGCTCCGGAACAATTCACCGGTGGAGCGATCACCACGGCGACAGATATTTACGCTTTAGGCGTGCTGCTGTATCTGCTGCTGACAGGACAGCATCCGGCAGGAGGGGGAATACAATCTCCCGCCGAACTGGTGGAGGCCATTACTGAAGCGGAGCCGCCGCGCGCATCGCAAGCCGTTGCGTCTGGCGACAGCACCGCCGCGGAGATGCGTGGAGCGACGGTGGAGAAACTTCGCCGCCAACTTCGCGGAGATCTTGACACGATCGTTGCCAAAACCCTGAAGAAAGATCCGCAACAGCGGTACTCGTCCGCAACCGCCTTTGCCGATGATCTTCAGCGGTACCTGAAGCACCAACCCATCAGTGCCAGGCCGGACTCAATGTCCTATCGGCTACGCAAGTATGTTCGTCGGCACCGCTTTGGAGTAGCTGGAGCAATGGCTTCTGTGCTGCTGCTGGTGGGATTTTCGTTCCTCCAGGCCACACAGCTGCGGCGTATCACTCGGGAGCGAGATCGAGCCGATCGGATTGCCGGCTTTATGGAAGGAATCTTTAAGGTTTCTGATCCGAACGAAAGAGTGGGCAAGGCAGTCACCGCCAGGCAAGTCCTCGACAAAGCAGCTGAGAACATCAATAACAACTTGTCCAGGGATCCGGAACTCCAGGCGCAGATGTTGCACGTCATGGGACGGGCGTATTTGAATCTGGGACTCTTCTCCCGGGCCGAATCGTTGTTTGACAAGGGTATTCAGGCGAGCAAAGCGATTGGAGGGGAAAATACCCGGGATACACTGAACACCCAGCATGACCTTGCCTGGGCGGTGCTCCAGCAAGGCCGGGTCACTGAGGCCGAAGGCATCGAGCGGAAGCTGCTCGAAACTCAGCGGCGGGTACTTGGAGCGGACCATCCCGACACGCTGGCAACCGTCGAGGAACTTGCGTTCACGGTGTGCAATGAAGGCCAAGGGCATTGCGCAGAGGGCATCCAGTTGACCCGCGACGTGCTCGAAAAACAGGAGCGCATTCTCGGACCCAATGCCTGGTACACGCTGGTGACGATGGACAACTTGGCCATCATGCTGGCGGGCGACAGCCGTTTGGATGAAGCCATCAAACTCGAACAAGAATCGCTGGCGAGGTACCTACGTGTGTTTGGGACAGACGACAAAGGCACGGTTAATGCCATGCTGAACCTGGGCGAGTTTCAAAGAGATGCCGGTCAGACCGACCAGGCCATGCATACTTTGCAGGATGTGCTGAAGACAGAGGAGCGCATCTTCGGACCGGAGCAGGGTGAAACCCAAGCTACCCGATATGATCTCGCTTCCATCCTTCTCCGCAAGGGGCAGAAAAATGAGGCTCTTGCGATGCTCCAGCAAGCAGTCGAGCATGGCCTGGCACCAAGGATTGCCATGGGTCTGGGAACGGATCCTTTGTTTGCCCCGTTGCAGGGCGATGCTCGTTTTGCAGCCCTCGTCGCGCAGATAAAGAAAAAAGCCGAAAAATCCAACCAGTTCCTGTCCGCGCCTGACTGAGAAGTTCCCAAACCCTAGCTGAGTCGATCAAAATATTTTCAATCTGCCTGTCGTCTTTTGCTCACCGTTTCCGCTTTACTAAATAGAGGCTGTAATTCCGGTCTGTCCTGGAGAAATAACCACTGCGTCGGGGACTTCATCCGATTGCGATCGGGCGACGAACTGGTGCAGACAGAATGGCTTGAGGTGAATTTTGTGAAACGAATTCTTGCACTGCTGTACGGCATAGCCGCCTATTTCTTCTTCCTGGGAACGTTCGCCTATGCGATTTTCTTCCTGGGAGAGACTATTGTCCCCAAGACGATCGACTCTGGACCAATTTCCCAGCCAGTGAAATCGGTACTCATCGACGCTTTGCTGCTGAGTGTATTTGCTCTCCAGCACAGCATCATGGCGCGGCGAGGTTTCAAGCAGCGATGGACACGGATTGTGTCCTGGTACATCGAGCGCAGCACGTTTGTGCTCGCAGCCACCCTCGCACTTGCATTGCTGATATGGCAGTGGCGGCCAATCCCGACTGTGGTGTGGGATTTACGCGGCACCGCTGCCGGTTCCGCGCTCAGCCTCCTGTTTTGGATGGGATGGGCCATTCTGCTCCTCAGCACTTTTCTGATCAATCACTTCGAACTGTTCGGGTTGGAGCAAGTGTGGGCGTATGCGCGGGGAAAAGAGTTTCATCGCCCGGCGCTCCGCGCACCCCTCTTCTATCGGTTCGTACGGCACCCGATCTATCTTGGTTTTGTCATTGCGTTCTGGTGTGCGCCCGTGATGACTGCGGGACATTTGCTGTTTTCGGTCGCGAGTACTGGATACATTCTGGTCGGAATTTATTTCGAAGAACGCGACCTGATCCATGCCTTTGGCAATGCATACCTTGACTATCAGCGGCGGGTTCCCATGCTGATTCCTATAGGCAAACCCTCCAACGTGAGGCACAATGCCCCGGTAAAAGCAGAATAGAAAGTTTGAGCACCACGGGCCGAGCTTTGGGGAAATAACTGGGTAAAGAAAAATCAAAACACACTCAGGAGAATGTTTATGTTCTATCAAACGCGAATGCCCGAGTTCCTTTCCGGCTTGCTGGGCAAAATCCCTGCTCACAACAGTCTGCGCCGTCGAGTGATTGTATTAGTCGCCATTCTTGTCATTGTTACGACCGGATCGGCGATCGCAGATATTTATCTTCCCAACCTTCTCCCATTCCTGGACCTCGCCGGTTTCTCCGCGACAAACAGCACCACAGGTTCAGTAGATATAAGCGGACCTTTCTTTCAGACGTTGGGTACCAATGGCCGCACTTGCGCAACGTGTCACGCTGCCAGCGACGGCTTTGGGTTGAGCGCCGTCGACGCGCAGTTGCGGTATTACATCACCAACGGAAAAGATCCGCTCTTCGCTCAAGTCGATGGTTCAACGTGCCCAACGGGCCCGGTGAATAACACTCTCGTCGTCAACAATGGATTGATTCGCATCGGCATACAGGTTCCTCCCAACACGACTGATGCCAACCCGCCGCAATTCACCATCACGGCTGTAGAAGATCCGTACGGCTGCGCTTTAACAACTGATTCGCAGGGGCAGCAAACCGCCTCAATGTATCGGCGGCCTTTGCCGGCCACGAATCTCGGTTTCCTGAGTGCCGTCATGTTCGATGGACGGGAATCGGTCACCTATCCCTTAAATAATGAGCAGACTTTCGCCGCGAATCTAAACACAGACCTGACCCAGCAGGCCATTGATGCCACGCTGACTCATGCCCAGGCCACACAACCGCCAACCTCTACGCAACTGAGCCAGATTGTGAGCTTCGAACTCGCCCTCAACTCAGCGCAGTTGTATGACTTCTTTGCCGGCAATCTGAATGGACAGAAAGGATCGCAAGGTGGGCCACAATTCCTGCCCACTCAGCAGTACTATCCGGGTATCAACGATTCGCTGGGCGGAGATCCGAACGGGCAACCGTTTAATCCCAACGTGTTCACGATCTATACGGCATGGCAGAATTCCCGCAATAGTCGACAGGCTTCGATTGCCCGTGGCGAACAGATATTCAATACGCAAGCCCTGACCATCAGCGATGTTCCGGGCCTAACGACAGGCACGCAAACCATTGCTGGAACTTGCACCACCTGCCATGACGCTCCGAATGTGGGTGATCACTCATTCCCATTGCCGCTGGATATTGGCACGAGCCATTCGCTGCAGTACGAAACAGATCCCAACATCATCGCCGGGCTACAGCAACTGCAGCAGCCGACCGCTCCCGTATTCGAACTGGTGTGCACTCAAGGCACGCAGGCAGGGCAGGTTTTCTATACCAGTGATCCGGGAAAAGGCTTGATCTCGGGACAATGCAGCGATATCGGACGTATCAAGGGCCCGATCTTGCGAGGGCTTGCCGCCCGTGCTCCATATTTCCACAATGGGGCGGCTGCAAACCTTTCCCAAGTGGTTAATTTCTATAACAAGCGCTTCCAGATTGGCCTTTCATCCCAGCAAATGCAGGACTTGGTTAACTTCCTGCAGACGTTGTAGAGAGGGCGAGATTGGAAGCCACGCATTGAGTGAAGCCGCAACTTCTAAGGAGAATCAGAATTCCGTGGAGGCCCTCGGAGCCCTTGCACTTTGGGCGATGCGGGCCTTGCTCCCATGAACCTGCTGCGCAGCGATCAACCTGGGTTCACCTGATCGGAACTGCGGGGACGAACTGTTATTCGAATAGACGATGTCGCGGTCATCGAAACGACGGGTCGTCCCGCCCACATCGACTCCGGACGAATGCTCAATCACGGTTTCGTTTGGGAACAGGCCTCCCAGGACGACAAACAACACAATGCCAGCCAGGACCCAACGCTCGCGTGGCAACGCGTCCGCTGCAATCGTGAATCCCGTTCGCTGCTTACCCAGGAAAAGACGGGTGAACAAACGAAAGAAGCTCACCGCATTCATCGCTGTCGCAATGGGGAGCAGCAATCCGGTGAGAGGGTGGGTCGTGAGTGTTCCCTGGATCAGTAAGTCCTGAGAGCAGAAACCCAGCGTGCCCGGCAGGCCGACCAAGGCCAATCCTAGGATGACGAAGGAGACGGCAAGTCGCGGTGCATGTTGAGCTAAACCCAAATGTCTGCTCGCGCTCAGATTCTCGCCAAAGCGAACCTCAAGCAGTCGCAAAATTCCGAAAAGGCCCACCGTGGACACCGTCACCACGACCCAGTGCACGAGGGCGCCAGTCATTCCTTCCGCGGTTCGGCTCTCCAGGCCGGTTAAGATGCAGGCTGACTGACTGAGAGCAAGAAAGGCAAGCAACCGTCGCGGCGAGTTCTCGGCAAGTGCTCGCACGGCGACAAAAACCGCGGTGGCTATCGCGAAATAGGAAACGATCGGGAACAGATGGTCGGTCTCGGGAAATAAAGGGACAATCAACTTGACGACCAACAACGCCCCCAAGTGGCCATTGAGGAGAAGAGCCGTAGGCACCAATGGGCCTCTCTCAGCGGCATCTGCTACCCAGGCATGGAAGGGGAGAATCCCTTTGCGAAAGATCGTGGCGACGATCAGCAGGGCAAATGCTGCAATTCCGCCTGGGCTCTGTCCCTTCAGATTCCCAATTGAAACGACTCTGGTGCTGCCCGCGATGATGCCAATCGCCGCCGCGAGCGCAAGAGCGGAAAATACGAGAGAAACCGCGGGACGCCAAGTGTGAGACCGGAACCACCCGGGCCACAAAAACGGGAGACTGGACAGAATCCATGCTCCCAGCAGGACGAGCAGGTTCCCCGTCGAGTAGGCCAGGAGTGTCGATCCCAGCAGAATGAGAATTCCGCCGATCACACCCGCCTCTGCATCACGTCGCGGCAGCAGCAGAATTGCGCCGAAAGTGAGGCTGGAAAATAGCAGCATCAACGTTTCGTACAGTGACTCACCCTTGGGCGCCTGCCAAACAAGCCCTGTACTAGCAAGGATGGACAGGAGCGCCGCAATACATCCGAAGGTCCGGACCTGTCGCCGCAAGGTTGTCAGGAAACCGGCAGCAACCCAGGGAGCCGCAATCGAGGCGCTGGTCAAAAATGACGTATGGAGAGCCCATTCCGGTACTATCATCAATTACCACCTTGACTTGATCCCGATGTCGAAGGCTCGGCGGCGCATCCAGTAGGGATTGGAGCAGGGGAGGGCGAGGGACGCTGATCCCCCCGGGACAGATAGGCGGAAAGTTGCGACAGAGGATCAATGATCCATCGCTCAGTCATGGTGTCCAGATGACCACGATCGAGCGCCCAACGATAGAGCCATAGATGCACTTTCTCCGGTAGCATCTCCTCCAGTTGTGTTCCGGTCGGTGAGAGTTCACCTCCAATGGCAGAGTGCATCTGGTGGTAGTCGTGAAGCATTGAGGGCGCGCGCAGGTACTGCATGGTGCGAATCGTGGCATTTCCCAGAATGTGCGCTATCGCCAGCCATCTCCATCCAAGCCCGATTTCGATGAACACGATGCCCACTTGCGTCAATGTGGCATAAGCGAGCGATGTCTTGGCATCGGCGCTGGCCCGACCAACAATAGTTCCATGAATAGCGGTAATGGCGCCGATCAGAATAACCAGGCAGGAAGCAATCACCGATTGAGCGAGCAAGGGCTGGGCACGAAGCAACAGGTACGCCCCCGCGTGGATGGAGATCGCTCCATAGAAGATGGCGCTTGACGGCGTGGGTCCCTCCATCGCCCGTGGAAGCCAACCGGAAAAAGGCACCTGCGCAGCTTTTCCGGATGCTGCAAAGAGCAGAAGAAGACAGATGATCACCTCCTGTGCGCCGGTGAAGCGGGGGAATCCAGCAACAAAAGATGCTGTTCCCGCCCAATGGTGCATGGCGAAGATAGCCACGAGCAACCCCATGTCACACGTGCGGTATATCCCGAAGACATAAAGTCCGTTTTCGACGGGAGCGGGCCTCCGCTCGAAAAATCCGATTAACAGCACGGAAGTGATGCCGACGATCTCCCATCCTGCGGCCAACAGGTCGAAGGAACCCGCGGCGAAGGCGAGTAAGGATCCGAATGCGAACAAGTGCAACAACAGGAAGAACCGCAGGAAACCAGACTCACGATGGAGGTAGGTCGCCGAGAACTGGCCGATTAGTCCGGAGAGTACCACGGCTAAGGCGACAAAAGGAACCGATAGCCGGTCAACCATCAATACCAATGGAAAGTGATACGTACCCACCGCGAACCAGCTGCCAAAAGTTGCGGTAACACTTAATGCGGAAGAGGTTTTCCAGATCAGTGCCGCTACTCCAGCGCTGCAGGCGGAGAATGTGATCCCTGTGGTTCCGGACAGCAAGCGCTCGCTTGGATTCCAACCAAGCAGCCATAGCAACGCAAATACTGCAAAGATGCCCGCGGGAGCTACCACGACAAAAACCAGAATGTTCTGAAAGGCGTTCACCGCAGGCCGTCCCCTGTCGCCGTTCGAGGAGTTTGAATCCAGGCCATCGAAAGATGCTGGAGTTTCCCGGCGTACCATTCGTAGGAGGAAAGCGCCACCGGCAGGCGTTCCAGGTCCTCGTGGAACTCTTCAAATCCGCCGTCCCGGTGGACATGAACCCGTGCCGATGCCGGATCAATCGTGGCCAGTCGAATCCAGCGGTTCTCAAGAAGTTGCTTCAGTGCCGGGCTGATGTCAATGACTTTCTCCAGCCTGCCGGGAGTAGTTTCGACCACGAATAGAATCCGGACCGGCTCGTGAATTTCAACCATCTGCCAGGGCAATCCCGTGCGTAGGTCACTGGCGTGACCGTCCATCACTCCCATTAAGCTGGTCACATTGTGCGGTAGTTTTGTTCCGCACCCGTACCGGTCGTTGTCCACGAATGAGAAGTAATATTCAAGGCTGATCCCGGCGCAGACGGGAACCGCCGCCGCCAGCAATGCCGCTAGTGCGTCGTTGTCGGGATCTACACTCGAATCATAGGAAAGCAGAAAAGCCCGCCGGTCGAGGAAGAGGCCCCGCGTCAGTCTGCGCCGTCCGATGATGCAGACCGAATTCGTGCAATGTCCGTATTCCGGCCGCGGCTGCGCGAGGTGCTCGCTGCGCTCTTCTACATGACGCAGAGCGCGTTTTGTGTCCGCATTCGCGAGGCAGGATTCAAATCTCCGGGAGCGCTCGAGGGCGTTCTGCGCTCTCGCGTGATCAAAAGCCCTGCGAATTGACTCCACATCAGGCAAATGCGTTGAGGGCACAGCATCCAGGTCGAACAAATCGATGCCGTCATTGCACGTGTCGTGATACCCGCCGACGAACCACGTGTCTGGAGGAATATCGATTCCTTCTTCCCGCAACCGCTCGCGGACTTCTTGCCGGTTCGCCATGGCGGCAAAAAGGCGCGCGTTCGGTCCGCCCCGTCGCCCGCCGCAGGCGCCACAATCGTGCGCCGATTCATGCGGATTGTTGAGGCTTGACGAGCCGTGCCCCAGGATTACCACCAGCCGCGCGAAATTGTGCACCAGGCCCGCCGGACCCAGGACGCTCGCCACACGTTCTGCTTTCTCTTCTGCGGTGAATCCCATCAACAGTCCGGATACGGCGCCGCGGGATTGCCTGGTGTTCCGCATCAGCGTGAGTTCGGTCCGCGGCTCAGGCAAAAATGCCTTGTTCAGCCATTCGCGCAGGAGCGCATAACGTCGCGGCGCCAGAAGATGACCGATCAAGGGCACTGCAGAAAGCAAGCCAAGGGCCGCGGTCGACAGCCAGCCTCGTAGCAATGTCTTGGAAGAGACAAACGAATTGCGCATGAGCAGCCCAAGAATTCGACGACGCCAACGGCGGCTGTTCAGTACGGAACCGTCTCCGGCTTTTGGCTGTTCCACAATGGCATGCTTTGGTTTGACCACCACTGGACATAACGCTGCCCCATGGGGATCATCGATCCCCTTGTAATCCACGGCTACCCCGAAGTATCCGGCTGCCCCGTGGGTCTCGACTGCCGGAGAAGTCTCTTCGAGCGCTCTCCGCATAGATTCTTCGCGCTCGTCGAGGCAGAAGAATACCTGCGCCACAGGTCTTTGCCCTTGATCGAATAAGCCGCGGTATTTTCTGTGACTAGCCAACCCGCGCAGAATCTCGCGTTCGTGAGCCCGTTCGTAGGCAAGGTGCAGTACGCGGCGGCGCTCCAGCCCGTTGAAGGCTTTGATCTCGCTGGAAAACACCACCCACTCCGATTGAGAAAGCCTCGCTACTTCCTCGGCGGAAAGTCGCAATACCCGGGCGGCGTCATAGATCCGCGCCGTGCGGCTCAAACGCCTTCTCTCCTGCGTTTTAAGCGGGCTCTCTTCTGGAATCGTCTCTGCTGCGCCTCTTTGCGCCGCGATCCGTGCCATCGTCAGTCGTACCGCCAGAAAGTCCATGAGAGAACAGGGCAGGATGTGATGGGGCGCCAGAGTGGGTTCTTCCTCAAGCTTGCGCATGAGCCCAGCCCAGCCGGGGAGCGCTAAGAGTTCGGCCTGGACAATTTCGGCCCACTCCGTTTCTTCCGGGGTTATGCTGTCCAGATAATCCAGCACTGAATCCGCTGCCGAAAACCCTAGATGCTGCTGTCTGCGAAACTCCTCGCCCAGCCCTACTAAGTATTTGGGGAAAATCCCACCTCCCCCGGAGAGCAGCGTCCGCACGCTCTCGTAGAATCCCTTCTCGCGGTTGGGCATCGGCCAATAGGCCGTGCCTTGATCCAAAAAGACGGAGCAAAGCCGGATCAGCCAGGGATGGATCACCTCGTCCACGGGACGAGGCGCGGCAGGCTCTTCTTCGTGCGGCACCGCGCGCGTAAAGCAAGCGTCGAACAATATCCGCAGCGCAGGGGCTTGAAAGTCCTTAGCCAGATCGCCCTGCTCGATCCGCCAAACAATCGTCGCCCCGTCAAACTCGCGGACTCCGGGTGTAATCATTGCCCGCCGCAGTGAACTCCGGCTCAGTCCCGAAAAGATCAGCGAATCTGGTTCCCGGTCGATGACGGCATCGACATCGACGAGTTGAATCCTTCCGCGCGACAGTTCACTCCGATAGCGCGCCTCGCTCATGTACGGTTCGGCTTCAAACAGTTGCCCCGCCTGTTTTACCGCCTCTTCGAAAGGCAGATGTTCAAAGGCGTGCAAAGTATTGTGGTGCACGAAGATTCCAATGGGCCCCTGGCGGGGAAGCGGATGAGCGGCGTGCTCCATCACGTGGCGCAATCGCCCGATTCGGGATGACTTGGAGGGGCCAGCGCCGGTCATCGACGTGTGACAAGACGGGATTTTGGTGTCTCCCTCGCGGCTTCCTTCAGCATGGTCACTGTGGTGTTGAGTTGCGCGTAGAAATAACGGCGCAAAATATCAAGGACCTCGATCAGGGCACGATCACGGATCGAATAGTAGACCTGATTGCCTACTTTGCGGCTCACCACGATTTGCTTGGCCCGGAGGACTGCCAGATGTTGGGAAGCATTGGCCTGCTCGATCCCGAGTTTATCAATCAGTTTTCCGGCGGGCAGTTCGCCCTCGCGCAAGAGTTCTACGATGGCGATCCGGGTCGGATTTGCCAGCCCCTGAAAAATCTCACTCTTGAACTGTCGTAAAGCGTCACTCATCAATACTATTAGTATATTCGAAATAACGAATATAGTGGAGATATTCTGACCGAGTGCAACCCGAAGATAGTCTTGCGATCGAGGGGATCGATGGCACTAAGGGGCAGTCATTTCAGCCAGCAATACCCTATGCAATCGTTCTCTCCATCCCGGTCAGGCACTGGCTGGCCTATATTAGCTTTGCAACGCTCGCGTATCGCGATTGCGTGTTTGCGTGGGACGATTTGGCCGGGTCCGGATCCTGCCCCCGGCTATACTTAGGTTTCCGTCTCTCTTGTGAACCACACCACGCAAAACCTATTTCCTGTTCGTGGTCGGCCGGTACCCTGTCTGCGGAATCAACGGAAGGCGCGCACTGCGTGAGGAAGTTTTCTTCGGCAAGCTCGGCGCGACTCGCGGATGTTCTTTGTCCTTAATTTGAGTGGCCTCTATCTTTGCCGTCAAGGCCTCGGATTCGCGCGTCATTTGCGCAAAATCGGCGGTGACGTCCTGCATTCGAACCTTTTCGAATCCTTTGCGTCGCACCATCACGCGATAATCGAAGGCGATGCTGGAATGTCCTCCGTGCAATTCGCGAACTTCGAATCCCCCCGCCGTTTTATTGGTTACATAAAGGCCATCGCAGTCGCCCTCTGGAGTGAGGAATACGTGGTACTCGAGATTGCCGTTTACCGTCTGCGCAAAAGTGGGATCCAGAGCTATGGATGCTACCCCGTTGTTGAGTTG
>DAIDGW010000142.1 GCA_027452245.1 Acidobacteriaceae bacterium | reverse complement strand
CGGCGAAGGGACAGTGGACTGGGAGTGGCTGAAGCAGCAAACCGCGGTGGAAGAGGAAGGCTGCGTTCGGCATCTGCGCTTCGGAGAGCCCTTGCGGGTGATTATGAACAGCCGGACCAGCCAGGGAGTGATCTTGAAGCCGGGCCAAGCGCCGTAGTTTACATAATACCTGTTATCGGACATTGCAGCCATCCGGCTCTTGACTAATCCTTTCACGAACTCATTCGCTCCCTCATTCTTCTGAGGGCTGGCTGTCGCAAACCAAACCTCTCGCGATCACGCACCCGCCGATTTTGAGCGTTCGCGCACGTTGGGGTTGCGTAAGGAGAACGTTGCAGCATGGTGTGGCAGACAGAAAACCGACTCACTCTTCACACGCGTGACGGGCATCACTGATATTGCCGGAGAATGAGCGGAAGATTTCCCGGACTATCGCCCGTTCCTCCCCCCTGCACGAAGATCTCCCGGGCGAGAGCAACTGAAGCTCGTTCTGACTCAGGTTCTCGATCCATAACTTCATTCATGGAGGCAGGTATGCGACGCGTCACCGTTCTCGCGTTTCTGGTTTTCATCTACGCAACCGCAGCGGTTGCGACGGCCCAAACTCAAACCGCACGGCCCTACCCTACTGCGGCAACGCCCAAAGCTGTCGATCTGGGTGAAACTACGAAGCAGGGCGAAGCCACACCAATTTCCGTCACGATTGTGCTGAAGCTGTCGAACATCAAGGAAGCGGAGAATCTGCTGGTATCGCTGCATACGCCCGGCGACCCGCAATACCAGCATTTTCTGACCGCGAGCCAGTTTGTCGCGCGCTTTGGCCCAGTTCCGAGCCAGGTGGCAAAAGTCACGGCAGGTTTGGCGAAGTACGGTCTCAAGGCGGAACGGACCAGTGCGACCACGTTGCGTGTCACTGGGTTGCCTGCCGATATAGAACGAGCCTTCCGAGTAAGCCTGCATTCCTATGAAGTACCTGGGCATGGACGTGTTTCCGGATACAGGTATCATGCGCCGAGCACTCGCGCCACTCTTCCCGAGGAACTTTCAGGAGCGGTGACGGCCGTTGCCGGTCTCGATGATCGCCCCCTGCTTCACCCCATGCATCATGCGGCGCCCGAGAACCTTGCCCGGGCGAAAACCAACGCACCGCGAACGGCAGCGGGCAATCCGTTCGGGTATCTCACGGTGACCGATTTTGTCAATCAGTACAATGTGCAACCGCTCTACAACAGCGGTATCACCGGCAAGGGCCGAACCATTGGGATCCTTACCTTCGCAAGCTTTACACCCAGCGACGCGTTCGCCTACTGGAGTGCGGTGGGACTCTCGGTAGATCCAAAGCGGATCACGATCGTGGACGTCGACGGCGGCCCTGGAGCGCCCAGCGATGCCTCAGGTTCCAGCGAAACCACGCTTGATGTCGAACAGGCGGGTGGAATTGCTCCAGACGCTAAGATCATCGTTTACCAGGCCCCCAACACCGCTCAAGGTACGATTGATCTGTTCTCTACCTTCGTGAATGACAATATCGCCGATAGTCTGTCACTGAGTTGGGGCGGGTGGGAGTGGTTCTACAATCTGGACAATTTTCCAGTCCTCGATCCCCATACCGGGAAAACGATCTCCGCATTGCAGGCGCAGCATGAATTCCTGGTGCGCGCGGCGATTCAAGGGCAAACGGCAATCACTGCCTCGGGAGACAGTGGAGCGTACGAAGCCGATCGAGACTTCGGATACTGCTATCCCACGGACTGCAGCCTGGCACTGAGCGTCAGCGCCTTCGCCAGTGATACGGCGATCACGGCTGCCGGGGGTACGACCCTGCCCGGCCAGCAACTGTATTGCCTGAATGCGGACTGTACACCGCCGTACTACGTCGTCAACATCGCACAGGAGAGCGTGTGGGGCTGGGATTACCTCGATGGCCTTTGCAGTTACCTGGGCTACGATCCCATTTCGTGCGGCATTTTTCCAGCGGGCGGCGGCGGGGGTGTGAGCGTGTACTTCCAGAAGCCCTTGTACCAGTTCTTTGTTCCAGGGGTACAGCGGAGCCAGGCGGGACAGAGTTTTTCATACGACGGACAACTGCTGTTTAACCTGCCCGCAAATTACCCTGGCCGAAACCTTCCCGACATCTCGTTCAATTCTGATCCCAACACCGGCTATCAGATCTACTACACGTCGGACGTGAATGGGTTTCAGATACTGACGTATTACGGCGGTACGAGCTTTGCGGCGCCGCAATTGAACGGCGTTGCGGCGCTGTTGGGACAATCTGTGCGAGGACATCGCATCGGGTTGTTGAACTACCCCCTGTACTGGCTGGCGCAGACCGGGAGAGCCTATAAGGGGCCGCGTGCGCCGATGCATGCGATCAGCAGCGGCGATAATTGGTTCTACTTCGGCAGCAACGGTTACAATCCCGGCGCCGGATTGGGTACGCTCGATGTTACGAAGTTTTCGGATTATCTGCGTCACCCATTCTAATGTGCCCTATCAGCGGGAACGGGCGCGTCTTGCGCCCGTTCTTTTTTTTCGAAGTCAGGCAATCGATCGGAGAACACAGAGATCCTTCGTCGCAAACGACCCTTCCCATCATGACAAGGGACAAGGCTATTGGATGACGTGATCGGGGAGGGTAGATTCCCTTTGTTCCGGGAGGCGGGCGGCGCGGGGTTCTTTCAAGGTGTACTTCAGCAGGCACCAGAGGGCCCGGAAGCCGTCTTTCCAGCCTATCTTCTTCCCTTCTTCGTAGGTGCGTCCCCAGTAGCTGATGCCGACTTCGTAGACGCGCAGGTTGCGCTTGGCGATTTTGACGGTGATCTCGGGTTCGAATCCGAAGCGGTTTTCCTCGATGGGGATCGACTGAATGACCTCGCGCCGGAAGGCTTTGTAGCAGGTCTCCATGTCGGACATATTCATGTTGGTGAGGGCGTTGGAAAGCGTTGTCAGCACCCAGTTGCCTACTGAGTGCCAGTAGTACAAGACGCGGTGCGGGCCTCCGCCGAGAAAGCGCGATCCGTAGACGACATCGGCTTTGCCCTGGAGGAGCGGCTCCAGAAGCGTGGGATACTCGGCGGGATCGTATTCCAGGTCCGCGTCCTGGATGATGACGAAGTCTCCGGCAGCTTCCTGAATACCCCGGCGCAGGGCCGCGCCCTTACCCATATTCTTTGGCTGTAAAAAGACGCGCACCTGCGCATGCTGACTGGCGAGTTCCGCGAGAATGCCACGGGACTGGTCGCAGGATCCGTCGTCGACACAGACCAGTTCGATCTCCAGCGGGACGTCGAGCACTTTGCGGACAATGTCGCGCAACGTAACCTGCTCGTTGTAGACCGGCATTACGACCGAGAGCTTCATGGAATGCCCTAGTGTATCGCGAAGACAAACATAACAAACAAGAGCCATCGCTGAGGGGACAGAAACGGCAACGTTTGCCCGGTGTACCTCACAACGCTTAACATTCAGGCCATGGTCAAGAGTTCGCAGTGGTTGAGTTTCATATTCCTCAGTTCCCTGTTTTCTTCGTTGGGCTTTTCTCAGGCCAGGCCGCAAGCCAGACATGGCGCGATTACGCGGCCGCCCATAGTGGGCGTCGCGAACGTTGGCTTGCGCACGGATAATGTTGCAGTCTCCCGAAACTTTTATGGCGGAATCCTGGGATTTGAAGTTCCCTTCATGATTGACGAGAAGGGCGCAGCGCTGCAGATCACCTACTTCAAAATTAACGATCATCAGTACATCGAGCTGTTTCCGGAGTTGAACGATCCGCAGAAGGATCGGCTGACGCACGTCGGATTCGAGACCACCGATGTTGAGCGCCTGCGGCAGTACCTTGCGAGCAAGGGCGTGAAGGTTCCCGAGAAAGTGGACCTGCTACCCGACGGAAGCCGCGGCTTCAACGTGTTCGATCCGGACGGGCACGATGTGGAGTTCGTCCAGTATGTTCCGCAGTCGCTGGAGTACCGGAACATGGGCAAATTCATGCCCGCCACGCGGATTTCGCAGCACATGATCCACGTCGGCGTGGTGATCCAGGACCGCGCGGCGGCCGACCGCTTTTATCACGACATTCTCGGCTTCCGCGATATCTGGCACGGCGGCATGACCGACAACGTAACCGATTGGGTGGACATGCGGGTGCCCGACGGCACGGATTGGCTGGAATACATGCTGAATGTCACGGACCCGGACCCGCAGGAGTTGGGAGTGATGCATCACCTGGCGCTGGGAGTGCCGAGCGTGAAGGCCGGATACCAGACTGCGCTCAAGCGCGGCTATAAAGCCACGGAGAAGCCGGAGATCGGCCGCGATGGCAAGTGGCAGTTCAACATGTACGATCCCAATTACACGCGCGTGGAATTAATGGAGCCCAAGCCGGTGGAGAAGCCGTGCTGCTCGGAGATGAAGGAGTGATGCCGGATCGAAAAAAATGCTGCGACATGGAGAACTCCTTCGGCGCAGAAGCACTCCTCCGGATGACAAAAGGTGATCGCTTACCGGACCGGTTGGCGGACGGGCTCCGCTGCCAGCACGATCTTGGGATGAAATAAACTGCCGGCGATGCGGTCGGCAATCGCGATCAGCTCTTTTTGTCCAGCGAAAACCCTTACCTGACGGGAGCGCGAAAGTTCGGGCAGATTGACGGCGCGTCCATTGCGGATGTGGGCGGCGGAGAGTTGGTCGGCGGTCACAGCGGGTAATTGAGGCAGAAGCCTGCGAGGATGCACAAAAAGATCGTCGGCGCAGCCGTTGTTCGCCGCCGTTTGCAACTGTTCAAGCGTGTGCGCGTCTTCGAGTGAAAATTCGGCGACGGCCGTTCGCCGCAATTGGGCCAGATGGGCTCCGCAGCCCAGTTCCCTGCCCATTTCGTGCGCGACCGATCGGATGTAGGTTCCCGAGGCGACGCGGGCGCGAAAATGCGCCACGTCGTTTTCGACGGCAACAATTTCGAATTCCTTGATCTCAACCCGCACCGGCTCGAGGCAGACTTCTTTTTTCTTGCGAGCCAACTGATAGGCGGGGACTCCGTGAATTTTCTTGGCCGAAAATGGCGGCGGCATCTGTTCGATGATCCCGCGAAATCGAGCCCCCACTTCCCGAACCCGCTCAGGCTCAAGTGTTACTTTAACTATCTGACTGGTGGCCTCGCCTTCGGCATCATAAGTGTCGGTGGCGAATCCGAATCGGATGGCGCCTTCATACGACTTTTCCGATGAGGTGTAGAACTGGGCGAGGCGGGTCCAGGTGCCGGTGACGAGCGGCAGGATGCCGGTAGCCATGGGATCGAGCGTCCCCAGGTGTCCGACGGAGCGCTGGTTGAGCACGCGGCGCACGCGGTTGACGACGTCGTGCGACGTCAGCCCTGCGGGTTTATCGATGATCAGTACGCCATTCATTGGATTGAGAAATTTGGTAGTTTGGTAATTGTGTAATTGAACTCACCGCCGCGGTTGTAATGACCCGATTACTCAATTACTCAATTGCTAAATTAACCCATGCTTCCTCTCTACGACGATCAGCCGCGGTATAGCACGCCCTACGTCACATATTTTCTGATCGGGCTGAATCTGGTGATCTATCTATTTGAGTCTACGCTGACGCGACACGGCTTGAACTCGCTCGTCGCGCAATTTGCAGTCATTCCCGCAAACTTCTCGCACTTGCTGGGGCCGCACAAAGCTCCGGCGCTTGTTGTGGCCGTGCCCCTGATCACGTCCATGTTTCTGCACGCTTCGTGGATGCACGTGATCGGCAATATGTGGTTCCTGCACATCTTTGGAGACAATGTCGAAGACTATCTCGGCCACTTCAAGTTTCTCATTTTTTATCTTATTGCCGGCATCCTGGCGATGAGCACCCAGATCCTGATTGACGTGCATTCTCACATTCCGACCCTCGGCGCCAGCGGGGCGATAGCCGGCGTGCTGGGAGCGTATTTTGTCTTGTTTCCGCGCGCCCGGGTATTAACGTGGTTCTTCATCTTTGTGATGTATATTCCTGCGTGGATTATCCTTGGCTACTGGTTTGTGCTGAATTTCTTCAGCGGCGCCGCGAGCACGCTGGTGTTTGAAGGACGTAATATGGGTGGAGTCGCCTTTTGGGCACACGTCGGCGGATTTGTCTCCGGTGTGGTGATGATCAAGTTGTTCTCGGAACGGCGGCAGCGTTCGCCGTATTACGCCTACCGGTAATCGCGTGCTCCGTGAACCAGATACTTACAATCGGGGATTATTTCTTGGGCCGCGATTCGGGCGGCACCAATCCTGACAAGCGATAGTAGACCACGAGCTGGCCATAATGTTCGCCGGAGTGCTCGACATATCCGTAGGCGAGGTCGGAGAGCCGCATCCGCTCGTGGCTGAATGGCTCGATCACGTAGGCGGCGAGTCCCTTGTCGCCTTTGGCCTTGATGGTGGCGGCTCCGTCGGCAAATGCTTTCTTCACGAACGCGACCACGTCGGCCTTGGTCTCATATTGGGCGCGGCTGGGATTTTCTTCCGCGGGAGGCTTCTCGCTGTTGGCCACGTTGATGAAGTAATAATTTGCATTGGCCGCGTGCAGAAGGTTCTCGGCGAAGGTGCGCTCGGCGGGGGTGGCTTTGAAATCGTACTTATCTTCAGGGAAATCTTCGGCCATGGCGATGAGCTTGCGCCCAATGTCGTTCCAGGATTCGAGCAGAGCCTGGGACGTGGTCAGAGTCTTGGGAGCGGATTTGCCCGCCATCTCCTGCGCATGAGCAGGAACCGTGAATACGGGTGCCAAGAGAAGAACAACTGCGAGTGCGGCAGTTTTCATTTGCATTCCTCCGGAGATCTTTTTCCGCGGCAGCAATGGTAATCGCAAATAGAAAGCTTGGGAAGCGAGGATTCGGCTGCAGCTTCAGAACCGAGGAAAGTGTGTCACAGAGTTCCGGCGCTGGGCAGGATTTCGAGGTTCTCGACCGTGGCGTTTTCGTGAAGCAGGATTGCGTGCACGACAGCTTGCGCCACGGTGTCTGGCGCCATCATCTTTTCGCGCGGAGCATCGGGCCAGAGCGTCCGCCAGATTTCGGTGTCGGTGGCGCCAGGGAGCAGTCCGATGACGCGGATGCCTTGCGAGCGAAGTTCTTCGCGAAGCGTGTTGGTCAAGCCGAGGGCGGCGTGCTTAGACGCGTTGTAGGCGGAGGATCCGGCAAAAACACGGTTAGCCGCGATCGACAGGTTATTGACGATGCTGCTCCCGCGCTTCATCAGCGGCAAGGCGCCTTGCGTGATCAGGAACATGCCGTGCAGGTTCGTGTCGAAGACATCTTTCCACGTTTGAAATGGAAGCTTTGCAACCGTCAGATTTTCGTGCGCGATTCCGGCATTGTTGATCAGGATGTCGAGATGATTGGTTTTCGTGCGGACGAACTGGAATAGATCCGCTACCGATTTTGGATCGCCGACATCGCAAGCGCGGCAGAGTACCTGCTTGTCTTTTTGCTCCAGTTCGTGGGACAGCTTTTTGAGTTTTGCTTCATTGCGTGCCGTCAGGATCAGATTGCAGTTCCGCTCCGCCAAGCCCCGAGCGATGGCAGCGCCGATGCCGCGCGAGGCGCCGGTTATGAGGGCGACCTTGTCGGCAAGAGACGGTTTAATTGTTGGAATTTGGGTCAAGGGACAATCCTGTATTTCCGGGTGCTTCAGGGCCCACAGGTTGCCATTTTCAGGCAAGTGATTTCTATATGCTGTTCGGCCTCTGGTGAATCAGCGCAAGGAATTCAGAGCGCGTTTCCTGCTCGTCGCGGAAGCATCCCAGCATTGATGACGTGACAGCCGCCGAGTGCTGCTTCTCGACTCCGCGCATCATCATGCATAAATGGCGTGCTTCGACCACGACGCCGACTCCCTGGGGTTCGATCACTCGCTGAATTGTCTCCGCGATCTGGGTAGTAAGGCGTTCCTGAATCTGCAGGCGGCGAGAGAACAATTCGATCAGGCGCGGAATCTTGCTCAAGCCGATGACCTTTCCGTTCGGGATGTAGGCCACGTGCACCTTCCCGATGAACGGCAGCATGTGGTGCTCGCAGAGGCTGAACATCTCGATATCTTTCACGATCACCATCTCGTCATAGCTGACGGAATAGAGCGCGCCTTTGAGAAGCGTTTCGGGATCTTCGTTGTATCCCTTGGTAAGAAACTGCATGGCCTTGCGGACACGCTCGGGCGTGTTGAGCAGGCCTTCGCGCCCGGGGTCCTCGCCCAGGCGAACGATCATTTCACGAACGAGATCTTCAAAGCTGGCGCTGGTAAGTGTGGCTGGTTCAGAACTTGACTTGATGGGTGTCGTTTTCATGCTGGTCTTTCCGGGCTCAATGCCTGACCTCAGAGCCACCGGCGTACTCGAAAGAGTTCATCATGGTCTCTTCCAGGCGCACCTTTTCAAGATGCGCAAACTTAAAGTTTCGCTTCAATATTTCATAGATCTGGATGCAAAGGTTCTCGGTAGTTGGCACGGCCAGTTCAAAATCTTCCAGCATGTTTAAGTTTTCATGGTCGTAACGGGAGAGCACTTCCCTTTCGACAAATGCGTCGAGATCGACCAGGTTGCAGATCATCCCCTTAGTTTCATCCACATGACCGCTGACCGTGACTTCGAGCATGTAGTTGTGTCCATGGCCGTGGGGATTATTGCACTTGCCGTAAGTGGAGCGGTTCTCTTCCGCAGACATTTGCTCGCTGTGCAGGCGATGCGATGCCGAGAATAAATAGCGGCGAGTCAGGTGAGCCTTCATGTAATGTCTACTTGGGTAAGCTTGTAATTTGCAACTTAAAAACTGCCGGTTTTCTCCGTATGCAAGCTGGAATAACCGAGTTGCAAAATCACCAAATTGCTTTCATTCCTCTCCATAAAAGTCGACAAACAGATCCGGGGTCTCGTAGACGCGGACGCGGTGCAGTTGCGCCTTCTGTAACTTGGGCGCGAGCCGCTGCCAAACGGCAATGGCGATATTCTCCGTCGTGGGCACTCGCTTCACAAACTCGGGAACTTCTTTGTTCAGGAAGCGATGATCCATGGCGTCGAGAACCTCGCGATGCATCGTCTCCTTGAGTTCCTTGAGATCGACGACAAAACCCGAGCGCGGATCGACCGCTCCCTTCACCGTGACTTCGAGCGTGTAGTTATGGCCGTGACCGTTGGGATTGTTGCACTTTCCAAACGTCTTTCGATTCTCTTCAGCAGACCATTCCGGCACGTGATAATAGTGCGATGCAGAGAACTCGGCTTTGCGCGTGAGATAAACCATGAGATTAGCTGCCATTCGCCGGCTTTCAGCCGCCAGCTAAAACCTTCTGCCTCTCTGGATCGGGAACTCCTTCCTCCGGAAGGCTGGAGTACCTGCGTCCCTTCCACTCCACTCCGCCACGTGAATGGGCATGGGCCGAGCGCAGCAACAAATAGGAAAACATGAAAAGGCCGACGGGCGCGAGCAGATTTGCGCCCCAGGAAAAATGCGCCCGCGAAATTCGCTTGAGAATCAATGCGGGGGGCAGTGCGAATCCCGAAGCAAGAGCCAGGTGGTGAGTTGCGAGCGAAGCTCCGAGCAAGGCAAGCGACGCAAAAAACACCCCACCTTCCAGCAAGCGAAACGATGCCAGCAACTCCGCCTGCGAAAATAGGAGGGCGAGATTTTTCGTCCAGCCTTCCCGCAGTTGCGCGAAATTGCGGTACATGCGGGTGCGGACAGCGTCTCCGCCATACCGAAACGCGATTCTGCGCCCGGATTGCTTAACGGTGCGGGCAAGGGCGACATCTTCGAGCAAACTGTCGGCGACAGCAGCATGGCCTCCGATAGCGTCATAAATGTCGCGGCGAATGAGAAGGTATTGTCCGTTGGCAGCCGCGGCTGGCGATTGTGGATCGCTGACGCGCGAAGGACGATAGACTGCTGCCAGTTCCGCAAAGATTACGGGCATGACGGCGCGTTCCCAAAAGCTTTTCGCGACTTGCTCCGGCGAATAGGAAAGCATGTCTGCCTGCTTCTGCTCTGCTTCGTCGATGGCGCGAGCCAACGATCCAGGAAGGTGGACTGTGTCGGCGTCGGTGAAGAGCAGCCATGCTCCGCGAGCATGATGAACGCCAGTCACGACGGCATTGTTCTTGCCAGTCCAACCGGACGGCAGCGGATCGGCCGGGATTACTTGCACATCCGGAAAACTGCAGGCAATTTCACGCGTGCGGTCGGTCGAGTGATCGTCGACGACGACAATTTCCCTTGAGACTTCCTCTTGTGCCACCAGCGATTCGAGACATGCGGCGAGACACGCCTCCTCATTGCGCGCCGGCACGATCACCGATACGGTTGGGCGAGTTGCAGTTTCGGGGTTCATCGCTGGCTTTCGAATCCATTATTATAAATGCGTGCTGCGACCTCTTCGTCCTGCATCGATTGTTCTGGCCCTGTGCGTGGCGCTGTTCCTGAGCGGCTGCAACCGATCTCACTTCCCACGGGTGGGTTCCGAAGTTCCCGATTTCACCGTGCAAGGATTGAGCCAGCCGGTCTCACTGCGGCAGCTGCGCGGGCAGGTTGTGGTACTGAATTTCTGGGCAACGTGGTGCCCGCCGTGCGTCGAGGAGATGCCGTCGCTGGTGCGCATGCAACACCAACTCAAAGGCAAGGGCGTGACCGTGCTGGCGGTAAGCGTCGATGTAGATGACGGGGCCTACCGCAAATTTCTGAAGGATCACAATATCGATCTGCTGACCGCGCGCGATGGCGGTCAGAAGATCGCGGCGCTCTATGGCACGTTTAAATTTCCGGAGACGTATGTGATCGATCGCCAGGGCCGGCTGCGGAAGAAATTCATCGGGCCAGAGGATTGGATCGCACCCGATGTTGTGAGCTATATCGAGAAGCAGTAACTTGGGGAGCGAACTGCTGTTCGACCCGCACTCGCAGATACGCCTACAACTTCGCATTTCTTAGCCGCAAAGCATTCGTGATCACCGAAACCGAACTGAAGCTCATGGCAGCGGCCGCGAAAATCGGACTCAGCAGGATTCCGAAGAACGGATAGAGCACGCCCGCGGCCAGCGGCACTCCGATCGCGTTGTAGACGAAGGCGAAGAACAGATTCTGCCGGATGTTGCGCATGGTCGCCTCACTGAGCTTGCGCGCGCGCAGGATGCCGGTGAGATCGCCTTTCACTAATGTGATGCGGCCGCTTTCCATGGCGACATCGGTACCGGTTCCCATGGCGATGCCCACGTCAGCCTGCGCGAGAGCGGGAGCGTCGTTGATGCCGTCGCCGGCCATGGCCACGACTCTTCCCTGCTCTTGCAGTTTCTTGACGACTTCAGATTTGCGCTCGGGAAGGACTTCGGCTTCGAATTCGTCTCCGCTTAATCCGATTTGCTCTGCGACGGCCTGGGCAGTTTCGCGGCTATCTCCGGTCAGCATCAGGATGCGAAGTCCTTGGCCTTTTAGGCCACTTACGGCTTCAATACTCGCCGCCTTGATCGGGTCGGCGATTGCGAGGGTTCCGACGTATTGGCTATCGATAGCTACGGAGAGCAGCGTTGTACCCTTGTCCACGGTCGCACCCATGACAACAATGCCGGAATTCGGAACACCAGCTTCGGCCATGAGCGCCCGATTACCCACGGCAACCCGCTTTCCGTCGACGACTCCTTTTACCCCCTTGCCGATCTGATATTCGAAGTTCACAGCGTCGGAAAGTAGCAGACCTTCTTCTTTCGCGGCCTCGACCACGGCTGCAGCGAGAGGGTGCTCGCTTGATTTTTCCAGGCTGGCAGCGAGACCGAGAATTTCTTGCGACCCATAGGGTCGCACGGCGGTCGTGCTGACGAGCTTCGGTTTGCCTTCCGTGAGCGTTCCCGTCTTGTCTACAACCAGCGTGTCAACCTTTTCCAGGCGCTCGAGCGCTTCCGCATTTTTGATCAGCACTCCTGCATGCGCGCCCCGCCCGGTGCCGACCATGATCGCCATCGGCGTGGCCAATCCGAGAGCGCAGGGACAGGCTATGATCAACACGGCCACAGCGTTGACCAAAGCATGCGTGAGTTTCGGCTGTGGCCCGAAGATGTACCATGCAATCGCGGTAACGGCTGCGATGCCGACGACGGTTGGTACGAAATATCCCGAGACGCGATCCGCAAGGCTCTGAATCGGCGCCCGGCTGCGCTGCGCCTGGCTGACCATCTGCACGATGCGGGCGAGCAGAGTTTCTGAGCCGACGCGCTCGGCGCGCATGACGAACGACCCGGTGCCGTTGATCGTGGCTCCGACGACTTTGCTGTTGGGAGATTTTTCCACCGGCATCGATTCACCCGTGATCATCGATTCGTCGACCGCGCTGGCACCCTCGAGCACCAACCCATCCACGGGAACTTTTTCTCCCGGGCGGACGCGCAGACGGTCGCCGTGCTGCACCCGTTCGAGCGGAATATCTTTCTCAGTTCCGTCGCTCGCGACGAGGCGAGCCATCTTCGGGCTGAGATCAAGCAGGGCGCGAATGGCGGCGCTGGTGCGGCTGCGCGCGCGAAGTTCCATGACCTGTCCCAACAGAACAAGCGTCGTGATCGCGGCAGCCGCTTCGTAATAGACCTCGGGATATCCGTTCATGCCGCGCATCGAGGCGGGGAAGATCTGCGGCACTATGGTGGCGATCATGCTGTAAAGGAAAGCCACGCCAGTTCCCATGCCGATCAGCGTGAACATGTTGGGACGGCGGTTGACCAGCGAGGTCCAGAAGCGTTGAAAGAAAGGCCACCCGCACCAGAGAACGACGGGAGCAGAGAGCGCGAGTTCCACCCACGACAGCCACGCTCCGGGGAGAAGATTTTGCACCGTCGTGCGCGCCAGCATGGAGGTCATGGCGATCGCTAACAGAGGCACGGTGAGCACGACGCTGATCCAGAAGCGGCGGGTCATGTCGCGCAATTCCGGATTCTCTTCCATTTGCGCGGTGACGGTGCGAGGCTCCAGCGCCATGCCGCAGATAGGGCATGATCCGGGCTCGGAGCGGACGATCTCCGGGTGCATGGGGCAGGTGTATTCGGTTTTCGTAGCCGCTGCGGGAAATTCTGGTTCCAGAGCCATGCCACACGACGGACACGGAACCGGTTTCGTTTCGCGGACCTCCGGACACATGGGGCACACGTAAACGACTCCCGGCTGAGATGCCGTCGCAGGCTTATGTGCGGCATGGGGAGGTTCGGCTGCGGTGCTCCCCCCGGCTTGCGGCTTCTCGGGGGCCGGCATCCCGATCATCACCAGCGGAGCGGCAGGCTTCTTGGATCCGGCGAGATATTGTTCTGGTGCAGCCTTGAATTTCTCGACACACTTTGGACAGCAGAAATAGTAAGTCTTTCCGTTCAGCGCGTAAGTATGCTTCGCGGTTGCAGGATTCACCTTCATCCCGCAGACCGGATCGATTTCGATCGCGTCTGACGACGATGCTGGCGACACCGGCATGATCGGCATCAGCGGAGTTAAGCTCTTCGCCTGAGGCGAGAGGTATTGCTCCGGCGCGGCCTTGAATTTCTCGACACACTTTGGACAGCAGAAATAGTAAGTCCTTCCGTTCAGCGCGTAAGTATGCTTCGCGGTTGCAGGATTCACCTTCATCCCGCAAACAGGATCTTTTTCGGCAATAGGATTCACAGCTTCTGTGGACATGGCATCTCCATGAGCGGCTCAGCAGAACGGCAACTGATCACTCAACAATGCTGACGCAGATGTCTTTCAAACCTTACACCAGGGGAAGCATGAATTTCAGTGATCCGAGCTAAGTTGTCGGAAGCGAACCACTTCGGGAATCGCTCAAGGACCGCAGGCGCAGTCAAAGCAGCCCGATCCGGCACATGAGCCGCATGTTCTTTCCAGACGGGAGCGCAGCGATTTTCTGGCCCGATGCAGGCGAACGGCCGCGTTATTCGCCGAAATTCCCATACGTTCGGCATGAGCGGCAATACTTTCACCCTGCATTTCCACCAAGCGGAGGGCGTTCGAGTATTCCGGCCGCAACCTGGTCAGTTCCCTGTCAGCACACGGACAAAGATTCCCCTGGCGGATCTCGGCCGGAATCGCCAACTCAATCGGAAGCTCCGCAACCCTTTTGGACTGAACCGCAGCACGCCGGAAGTGATCGGCGATCTCATTGCGAAGCAGGCGATAGATCCAGGCCTCGGCGCGCATGCAGTCACGCAATGTAGCGGCGCGGGAGATCGCCTTCAGACTGGCCTGTTGAAAAACTTCCTCGGCCTCGTCGGTATCAGCGATCCGGGAGCGCACGAACTTGAGAAATTTCCTGCGTCCGCGGACGAGCGCCAATGTGACAGCCGACGGCTCAATTTCCTGCTGCTTCGGAATGGCAGAGGCAGATGGCACTTCCCGCTTGGATTGCGCGTGCCTTATATTGGATTCATCCTCAACGGCAGAAAGGGATTGGGATGACCTACCTCGAAGTGGTGTTCCGCTACGGCTCTTTGCCCGGAGAATCCGAACTCCGCGCCATCGACGGCATGCGGGAAGTCTATGGGATTCAACGAGTCACGTTCAATGAGAAGGAAAGAACGGTGCTGGTGCTGTTCGACGCCTCGCGCATGAAACAGGACGCGGTGGCCAAACTTCTGCGGCAGGCTGGAATCGACGTGCGGGAGCCTTTGGCTCTCGCGTAACTGCAGTGAAAGACGAGGGCTGGGGAGGGCTGTCGGAATATGCAAGGGGCGCCCAAGAAAACCTCTGGCCGAAGTTATTCTCTAGAGCGCCCCGTTGCGCGCCACTTCGTCTGCCCTATCCTATTGCAGGTGCCGTGCCGTACTGGAACAGCTCGCAAGTTGCAGAAAACACAAGCGAGTTGTTTTTTTCGACAGGCATGCAGGACGTAGTAATTTCTTCCGGCTCGGAAAGTTTTACGTCGGGTGATTTCTGAAGCAATGCCCTTGCCGCAAACTCTTCGGATCATTGGACGCTGGTTAGAATTTGCCTGTAGAGCAGCCCCGGCCTTCGCGTAGGAACCGCACAACTGCGCCGCGGTTTTCTCTTCAAAGATTTTCTTCAGAAAGCTTGGCTGGGAAAAGAAATGGTGCGCCCTGAGAGATTCGAACTCCCGACCTTCTGGTTCGTAGCCAGACGCTCTATCCAACTGAGCTAAGGGCGCGGATGGAGAATGACTGGAAGACTTCCGTCATTATACAGCAGTCGTTGCGCCGTCGACCTCCGAAGCGCAGGCAAACTCACCACAAAGCCGAGAGCTCCAGAGTTGGTTCCCGTCAGGTTACTGATTCGCTGTCTGCCGCCAACTGCGTCACATCAATCGCACCATGTTTTGTGAGGACGTGCAGAATCGGCGTTGTGGCGACCGTGGTGACGACCGCCATGATCACCATCATCGCAAACAGCGTCGGACTCAACACTCCCAGATCCAAACCTACGTTCAGGACAATCAATTCCATCAGCCCGCGGGTATTCATGAGGATGCCCACGGATGCGGATTCTCCCCACGCGAGTCCGGTCAATCGCGCCGCCGCTGTGGCGCCTCCGAATTTCCCAAGGGATGCCACCCCGATAATCAAAAGGCAAACCAGCCAATCTCGCGTGCTGTTCAGCAGTCCAATCTGCGTCCGCAAGCCAGTAAAAGCGAAAAATATCGGCAGGAACAGGACCACCACCAGATCTTCGAACTTGCTGTTGATGTCTCGCGCCAACCTCGAATCGTGGGGAATGATTGCGCCAATCAGGAATGCTCCAAACAGAGCGTGGATTCCGATCCCTTGTGTGGCAAGTGCCGCAAGCAGTAGTGCCGCGCACACCACCACGATCGCTCCCTGGCTCGTCTTCCGGTGGGAATCCACTTTTCGTACCAGCCACAGCGCCACCGGCCTGAGCAGCAGCAGCACCAGGGCGATGAATCCCGCCGTCAATCCCAGAGTCATTACCACACGTCCGGGATGCGCTCTGGCGATGCTCACTACTAATGCAAATAAACACCACGCAGTGACGTCGTCCACCGCCGCGCAGGCCAGCGCTACCGTGCCCATTCGCCCTTTATGCATGCGGCGGTCCGTCAGCACCCGTGCCAGCACGGGAAACGCGGTCACAGACATGGCCACGCCCATAAAAAGCGCGAATACGGTAAACGAAATATTACTGGCCGAGAAGATTGGATAAAGCCAGAGTGCCAAGGTGCTCCCCAGCAAGAATGGCGCGATGATGCTCGCATGCGAAATGGCTACCGAGGCGTGCGTACGCTCCCCCAGCAGATCGGTATCCAGTTCCACTCCCACCAGAAACATGTAGAGAATTACGCCGATCTGTGCGATCACGGAAAGATATGGCGCGATTGCGGTTGGAAACAGAAAGGCGAACGCCGGGAGCGAGAAGTGTCCGAGGAAAGAAGGACCCAGCAGGATTCCGCCGATCATTTCTCCGATCACTTGCGGCTGGTTCAGTCGCCGGAACAGCAATCCCAGCGCGCGTGCGAATGCAATCACCACCACCAGCGCAAGAAGAACGTGCGTCAGCACTCCTCTGGCTTCGGTGGGAATCGTGATGCTCCCCTGCAACTGCTGGGGCTGGTTCGGAGCAGTCAGCAAACCGCCGGCAGAACGAATCCAGAAAAAGATTCCCACGGCACCCGCCAACAACGCCGCATACACCAACAGTGTCTTGGGATTGATCTTCATCTTTCTGTCTGGCATAGTCTGGCATTCCCCTGGCGGACGCAGAACTGCGATTCTGCTATTGTCCTATGTTCCGACTCCCCAACACTTCAATTTGAGGCGTTTATGCCCCGGTTCTAATCCCTTCGCGCAATTTCTGGAGTGTATACTCATTTTTCGCAAACTCGCTCCAATCCTAACCTGAATGATTTCATTTCATGTACTGTTTCCCGTCGCGGTCGTAGCAGGCTTTGTTGGCGCTATGAGTGGCATGGGAGGTGGAATCATCCTCATTCCTGCTCTCACTCTGCTTGGCGTCAGCATCAAACACGCCATTGCCATCAGCATTCTGTCTGTCATCGCCACCTCCAGCGGTTCGGCCTCAGCCTACGTTCGCGACCACATCACCAACCTCAAGGTCGGAATGTTCCTGGAGATGTTCACGATCGTGGGAGCGCTTGCCGGCGCTGCCATCACGCTCGCGATCTCGGCGAGGCCCTTGTACATTGCTTTCGGTGCGGTGTTGCTGGGCTCCTGGCTTGCTCTCCTGATCGTCGGTCATGAAACCTGGCAGGCGGTGACCCAGCAGGATCCGATCAGCCGCTGGCTCGAACTCGAAGGCAGTTATCCCGACCTCACTCTGGGACAAACCATTCACTACAAGGCTCGCCGCGCCTATATCGGTGCTCCCTTGATGTTTGGCGCCGGCATGATTGCCGGCCTGCTTGGCATCGGGGCCGGCGCCGTGAAAGTTCTCATTCACGATCTCGTGATGGGCTTGCCGCCAAAAGTATCCACTACCACCAGCAATCTCATCATCGGTGTCACCGCTTTGGCAGGCACCAGCGTCTACTTGGCCGCGGGATTGATCAGCCCGGGCCTGGCTGCGCCCATTATCTTGGGAGTGGTCTTGGGAGCTTTCCTCGGTACCCGCCTCCTGGTGCGCTTGTCCAATCATTCGGTGCGGCGCTTCTTTCTTTTCATTCTCCTGATCCTGTCCGTGGAGATGATCATCCGCGGAATTCGAGGCGCGTAATGACCAATCTCTCGCATCCCTCCTTCGCCGACCCGGCCGTGGAGCAATCTCGGCAGAGGCAAATGGACGTGCTCGTCGGCTACATCCTCCTCTCGGGCGTCGTCCTCAGTCTCGCCCTCATCAGCGCGGGCCTTTTCTGGAAGTTCCTCCAAACGGGAAGACTTCGCCTCGATTACCAGGTCGCGGGCATGAATCTGTTTGAATTCGTGACCTCGGAAATTCGGCTCGCAGTGCAAGGGCAGATGCGTCCTCGATTACTCGTCAACATGGGGATTGCGATCCTGATGCTGACGCCATTTCTGCGCGTGCTGGCTTCGATGGTCTACTTCTTTGCCGTTTCGAAAAACTGGAAATACACCCTCTTCACTTTGTTCGTGTTGATGGTTCTAACCCGCAGTCTTTTTCTTCGATAGCAAAGCCATCACGACACGGCAAGGGTTCCAAACCGCGGCCAATTTTGGGGTCACATTGAAGTCGGCTTCAGAACGGAAAGCGCACCGACAGCAGGTAGCTTCGGTCCACCGTATGAAAGTGCGTCACCGGAACCTGTACGCCGCCGCCGACCGTAAATCCCAGACGGCGCCCCAGCTGCATCTTGCCCGCGATCAACCCCGGTGAGAGCAACACCTGCTTGTCTCCGGCCAGAGAGCCGTTAGCCCAGAAGGTCGAGTTGACTTCCAGTTCCGGCCAAAGCTTTCCACCCAACCGGTATTGAAACGCCACGTTGTGGGAAAGCGGAGTGCCCAGTTTGTTCTCATAACCGGTGGGTAGCGCTACTCCGAAGGTCGTCTGAAAGTCGAACGGACCCCAGCCCGTGCCGGCGGCAATGGTCGGCGTCAGGATAGCGGCGCTTGCGCCGTTCGCGTACGTCCCTGTGGGCACGCTCGTGCTCAGGAAAGCGGTCACGATATAATTGCCCGCTTCCTCGTTGCCCGCGGCCACGCGGTACTTCAGCAGAAACGTCATATCGCCGATGCCATCCTGGGCTCCGGGCTTGTCATGGGTCAGGTAGGGAGGCGTGCTGATGAAGATCTCGACATTCTTGACGGGGATCAGTTCCAGACCCTTAGCCCCACCGTAGTTCACAATGTCGTATCCCTTTGTCGTTTGTACCGGAACATCAAAGCGCAGCTGCTCAAGCAAACGGGGAGTCGTGGTGAACAAGGGTGCAATCCAGTGCGGCTGGCTGGTGTCGGCCTGGGAGGCCACTTGCAGCCGTGTTTGCCAGAAACCGCTATTGTCTGAAGCTGGTTGAGCGACGGCGGCACCACTCATGCCCAAGATCAACCCCGCCCCTAAGATCCCAGTCTTTGCGTACCGGATCAAGTTACTCTCCAGAAATTGAGATGGTCTTTTCTGACCGTCAACGCCAGAGGAACTGCGCCGCACCCGTGAATCACTCGGCGTTGTTCTAGCGTCCGGCTGATGTTGAACAGATGAGGGGCGCTTCGAAGCGCTCAATCCTTCCAACTGATGCTGCGAAGCGTCGGGCTAGAGACACCTTAGCCAGAACTCGGTAAGGCATCAATCACACGCTAGAACGGCTGACTAATACCTTTGGACAGTTGCGCAATACGGTCGGCCATGCGTACCAGATCGGCCAGGGATTCGGCTTTCATTTTCCTCATGACCTGTCCGCGATGTATTTTCACGGTAGTCTCGCTGGTGCCCAATTCCGCGGCAATCTGCTTGTTCAACAGGCCGCGCGTCACCAGCGCCATGACTTCGCGTTCGCGGGGTGTCAGTTCTTCGTAGCATTGGCGAAGCTTGGCGGCATCGCTTACTTGCTGGAGTCGCTCGCGGTGCCGGTCAACCGCCTTGTGAATGGCGTCGAGAAGCTCCTGCTCCCGGAACGGCTTGGTCAGGAAATCAACCGCTCCGGCCTTCATGGCCTGTACCGTGATCGGAATATCTCCGTGCCCGGTAATGAAAATAATCGGAATCTCGAAACCCGCCGCCTTCAATTCACGCTGAAACTCCAGGCCGCTGCTTCCTGGCAGGCGAACGTCGAGGATCAAACAGCTCGGAGTGTCGGCTGGCTTCCGTACCAAAAACTCACGTCCCGAGCGGAAGGTCTCTGAGCGAATTCCGACCGATTCGAGCAGGTCTTTGATGGCGTGCCGCACCGCGGCGTCGTCATCGACCACATACACAATTGGTTCCGTTGCTTTCACGTAGTAGTCTCGGCGGTGGGCAAGGTAAATTGAAAAGTTGCCCCCCGCCCGTCATTTCTGCTGGCCCACAGGCGTCCACCATGAGCTTCCACGATGTTCCGGCTGATGGATAATCCTATGCCTACTCCCTCTGCCTTGGTGGTATAGAAACCTTCAAAAATCTCTTCGAGGTCTTTTGGGTCTATTCCTGCCCCGGAGTCGCGCACACGGACCACCACCTGACCGTCATCCCGTGCCTCCGACTTGATCAGCAATTCGCGCGGTCCTTGTGCGATTTCCGCCATGGCCTCGATGCTATTGATGATGAGATTCAACAACACCTGCTGCAACTGTATGCGATCGCCTATCACGCGTGGAACGCCTCGCTGGAGGTCGCAAGTCAGCGCAATCCGGTTCTTAACAAGTTCTGTACCGACCAGCGCCAGCACGTCCTGAATCACTTCGTCAATCTCAAGAGCTGATTTGTGAGGAGAGGTTTTCTTTGAAAGTGCACGAATTCGCTTGATTACTTCGCTCGCCCGGTTGCCCTCGCTGATCATGCGAGACATCGAGTCTCGCGCCCGTTCCAGATTGGGTGGCTCTGCCGCAAGCCAGCGCATTCCGGCCGCGCCGTTCGTAACGATCGCTGTTAGCGGTTGGTTCACTTCGTGAGCAATCGAGGTCGCCAGTTCGCTCATCGTCATCACCCGCGTGAGGTGGGCCAGATCGGCCTGGGTTTTATGGACCGATTCTTCGGCGCGCTTGCGCTCGACAATTTCTGATTGCAATTGCAGGGTGCGCTCTTGCACCTTCGCATCTAGATGGTCGCGGGCGTCCTTAAGCGCGGCCTCCGCGTCCTTTCTCTTTTTCGTGAACCAACCGCTCAACAGTGCCGGCAGGACAAATTGGGCCAGATACGGCAGATCAGAATTGCCGGCAGTGAATCCGCGAACCGGCGACATAAAGTAAGAATCCAGAACCAGAGTAGCCAGCAAGACCGACACCACACCCGGCCCGATCCCGCCGTACCACGTGCTGATGACGATCGCAGCAAAAAATAGAGGGGTTGGGAATAGTGTCGGCTGCAGGGAACGGGTAATCAGAAACGCCAAAGTCACCGACAACATAGCCAGTCCATATTTGAAGAGAAGGGGAGCAATCCGAGCTTTAATCTCGTCTGAGGGTGACATTCGCCGCTCCGGCGGTCAGTTGCTACAAGGGATGCTGGAGATTATCACGAATGCAGCCTCACTCCGTGGTACAGATGGGCCACGCAATCAGGGAGTTACCCTCAAATGCGGTGAACAGCTGTGCGGACAACCTTCCACGCTCTGATGATCTCCAACCAGAACTCAGCGGAGCCCAGATCACAACCGCCAAATACCGTACGTAGCCCCAGGCCGTCGCCTCAATTTACCTGCAGGCTATCGAGCATCTTCTGAAACGTAGGCTGCAGTTTTGCGAAGTCGCTTTCGGGAGCGATGAAAACGAGGTGGACCATTCCGCCCTCCGGGCGACGCATGGTGACCAGCCAGTCGCGCTCCGGCAGCGGCTTCCCGGCCTGTTGCAGGGGGGAATTTCCGGCGAGCATTGTGGAGAGCGCCTCTTCTCCCGCCGCCTGAATTTTCCGTGGGCTGTCATACACGGTCAGGCCGGGATTCGTCTGCTGCAGGTTCTTTATCAAGCCTTCCGTAGCATCGTTCAACGAGGTGGAGTCAACATTCTGCGCATTGGACACAATTGCGCCGTAGGCAACCGCGTTCTCTCCGACGGCTGCCGACGGGGCTAGCGTGGCGGAGTTCTGACCGGCAAAAGCTTGCCAATTGCCGGGATAAGAAATACTGAACGCGCTTCCCCGGAAGGTTTTGAAATCGGCGCTGGGCTGCACCTGTTGGTAGCCGACGTTGCTGAGAGTGGCGTTGTTCGCGGTAGTGGCTGGAGTTGCAGCGGCTGCCGTTCCAGGCGGCACCGCGCCTGCCTTCTGGTTCTGCAACGCCCATTGTCCGCTCTTGGCGCCATCGGCAATCTGCTGCGCGGTGTATGCCTTGATGCCTTTCGCCTGCTGCTTGGCTTGCAGGAATGAGGGAGACGATCCGAGATATTGTTTCGGCGGCCAGTTGGCGATCTCTTTGTCGACAGCTTCCACACGATTGCCGGGATTGGGGTGATCGCTGAGAAATTGTGGGCCGCCGTTGCCGGCCAGCTTTTCAAGTTTCTGGAAGAACTGGGCCATGGCGCGCGGATCGTATCCGGCCTTGTACATGATGATGGCGCCGACGGCGTCGGCCTGGGCCTCATCGCCGCGCGAATATTTCAGCAACAGCGTGCCCGCGCCGAACTGGATCCCCATCTGCGCCAGGTCGCCGGCCGCTCCGCCAAGAAGCCCGCCGAGAGCGCCAAGGATGTTAGCCCATTCCTGCTTGGGGGCTTGTTTGGCAGAATGCTGCATATAGACATGGGACATTTCATGCGACATGACGCCGGCCAGCTCCGCTTCGTTGGCGGCGGCGTTGATTGTGCCGAGATTGATGAAGATCGGGCCTCCGGGTAGCGCGAAGGCATTGATGTCGCTTTCCTGAACGACGTGAAATTGATAGGGCCAGGAGTACTGCGGCGGAATGACCTTGACCAGTTTCTTTCCGAGCCGTTGAACGTATTGCGTGACCGGGCTGGAGTCGGGCAGGACCGGCATCTGCTTGTACACTTCCGCTTCCGTCTGCAATCCGAGTTGCTCCTGTTTTTGCTTGCTCATGCTGGGATGGCCCGGATTGGGAAGTTCCGGAACCCGGGTGGGTCTGGCAGACCAGGCAGGGATTGCAATCAACAAAGCCAACCACAGCGACAGGGTACGCGTTGAAAGCGACGAGTTCATGACAATATGCTCCTAAAAATCAAGCCCAGGTGCAAGCCGCGGGCTGTGCTTGGATGCAGGCGG